>NZ_JBVHDR010000009.1:0-382873 GCF_055563295.1 Streptomyces sp. NPDC002868
CAGGGGGGACCCTGTGGGAGAGTAGGACGCCGCCGAACAATTTTTAGCCTCAGTCCCCGGACCCTGTCCGGGGACTGAGGCATTTTTGCGTTCAGAACCGCGTTGCTCAGAGGTGCGTGACGCGGTCAGTATCGGGAGATGGACTATGTCATTCGACCCGTACTCGCGGAGGAGTGGGCCAAGGCCCGGGAGATCCGGCTCGCCGCACTGCGTGATCCCGCCGCACCCATCGCCTTCCTGGAGACGTACGAGCAGGCCGTCGAGCGGCCCGACGGATTTTGGCAGGAGCGCACATCCAGAGCCGCCGAGGGGGTCGTGGGGCGGCAGTTCATCGCCGAGGCGACGGACGGGCAGTGGGCAGGCACGGTCACCGTGCTGGTCGAGCGGCCGGCGGGCGAGGTGCGGTTCGGGGAGGCGGCGAAGGTCGACCAGACGCATGTGGTCGCGGTGTTCGTACGGCCCGAGGCACGTGGTGCGGGTGTCGCGGAGGCGCTGTTCCGCGCGGCCATGGAGTGGTCGTGGGGGTTGGCCGGGCCGCCGGTGAAGCGGGTTCGGCTGTATGTGCACGAGCGCAATGCGCGGGCCGCGGCGTTCTACCGGCGGATGGGGTTCGTGGCGAGTGGGGACACCGTGCCCGTGCCGGGTGATTCCGCGGCGCGGGAGCTGGAACTCGAGGTCCTGCGTTAGAGGGCTTCAGGTCCGTTTGCGCTACTGGCCGAGTGGCTCGGGCCAGCGGGCGCGCGCCTGTTCGGCGGAGCGGAGCAGGACCAGGGTCGGCAGTCCCTGGCTCTGACCGGTGGCCAGCAGCTCCGGAAGCCGAGGAAGCGGAGCCACGGCGGCGACGTCGTCCAGGACGAGCGTCATTGGTGGGTCGAGCCGACCGTCGGATGACCGTGCGGCCATGCGGCGGCCGTGCTCGACCACGTCTGAGGCCAGTGCGGTGAGCAGAGGCATTGCGCCGGGGTGGGTTCGGGGGTCCTCAATGGGCTCCCCAACCAGGTAGAGCGTGCCCCCTTCGTCGACAAAAGATTCCAGGGTGAGCGAATCCGTTCGGTTCGGGGTACAGGCCTCGCGGATGTGGATCGAGGAGAGGGCGGAGAGGGCGCGTACCACCAACTGCTGGGCGATCTCTCGGCGTTCGGGGTGCGCGGTGAGCGCCGACTCGAGGAGGCCGGCGAGTCCGGCGGTGGCTTTGGGATGCGTACGGAGGATGCGTACGGCGTCATGGGCGCCACTGCCGAGCGCCCAGCGGTGGAGCTGTTTGAACGGGCGTCCGTCCACGGCGGCGGCGTGCAGCCAGCAGCGCAGGAGCGTTTCGGCGGTGTCGGCCATGGCCGCGTCGAGGAGGGCGCGGGGGCGTACGGGGGCGAGGAGGGCGGTGGCGCGTGCCTGGGCGGTGGCGGGGTCTTCGCAGTGTGCGGTGGGGGACCAGTGGAGGCGGGCGGGGGTGTCGCAGAGGTGCCCGGGGTCGTAGACGAGTACGGGGCCGAGCTTGGCCCGGGCGTCTTTGGTCTCGGCCCACACGGTGGGGTCGGAGGTGACGACGAGGGCGGGGCCGTCGGCGTCGAGGACGGCCTGGACGGTGGTGGGGCGACGGGTGGCGGGGTCGCCGTAGAGGAGGCGGGGGGTGCGGGGCGCGGGGACGGGGGTTTCCCACCCGCCGGGCCCTTGCCCCGCAAGGGGGTTGCGGCCTGCGGCCCCCGCGGGGGTGGTTTCCCGGCTGTCCCCTGCTTGGGCTGCAACCTGCGGTTGGGGGCGGCCGTTACCCGGCTGCGCCGGGTCGGGGCCGTGGGTGGGGTTGGGGTCCCGCCCGCCCGCGCCTTGCCCCGCAAGGGGGTTGGGGGCTGTGGCTGTGCTGCTGCCCGTGGGGGTTACCTCAACCGGCTGCGCCGGGTTCGGGCCGGCGGCCTCGTCATGGCCCGCCGGGGTGGTTTTCCAGCCGCCCGTGACCTGTTCCTCGCCCCGGTTGGGTCCCGTCCCCAAGCGCCTGCCCGGCGCAGCACCGCTCCTCTTCGCCGCCGCACCCCGCACTTGCCCCGCGCGGACTGCTCGCCAGCGGGCCAGCGTGCCCAGGGTGAATACCGTCAGGACCACCAGCACCATCAACTCGCCGATCGCCAGGCCCCAGAACAGGCCGTAGCCGGAAAGCTCCGCGGTCGGTGTCTGTGGCCACGCCGCCGGGAGGTCGTGGGGGTTCGACGCCAGCGCGCGCATCGCCAACGGCGTGTTGGTGAACGTGACGCCCTTCGGCCACGCACCGCGCGCCAGTACGCCCGCCAGACCCGTTGCCGTCCAGACCAGCAGCGTCAGGCCGAGCAGGAAGCCGAGCAGGCCCACCAACAGGCCGTCCGGGATGCCGCGTTCGTCCTCTGGCCGGTGGTGCCGGTGGTGCCGGTGGTGCCGGTTGCGCATGTCATGCCACCGTCGACTCGGAGGACGCGCCCAGTTGCTGCTGCTCGATGAGGGCCGCACGCTGCTCCGCCTCCCACTCCGCGGCCGCTACGTCCTCGGGCAGCGCGGGCCCCGAGGATTCCGTCATCGCCCGGTCCGTGAAGACCAGTGGTCTCTCCGCCTCCGTCACCAGGTGTTTGACCACCTGGACATTGCCGTTGACGTCCCAGACCGCGATGCCGGGAGTGAGCGTAGGAATGATTTCGACCGCCCACCGCGGCAGGCCCAGCACCCGCCCCGTCGCTCTCGCCTCGTCCGCCTTCTGCGCGTAGATCGTCCGTGTCGACGCCATCTTCAGGATCGCCGCCGCCTCCCGGGCCGCCGCGCCGTCGACCACGTCCGAGAGGTGGTGGACCACGGCCACGAAGGAAAGGCCAAGGCGGCGGCCGAACTTCAGCAGGCGCTGGAAGAGCTGGGCGACAAACGGGCTGTTGATGATGTGCCAGGCCTCCTCGACCAGGAAGATCCGTTTCTTCCGGTCGGGACGGATCCAGGTGTGCTCCAGCCACACACCCACGATCGCCATCAGGATCGGCATGGCGATGGAGTTGCGGTCGATGTGGGAGAGATCGAAAACGATCAGAGGCGCGTCGAGGTCGATCCCGACCGTCGTCGGGCCGTCGAACATGCCCCGCAGGTCACCGTCGACCAGCCGGTCCAGCACCAGCGCCACGTCCAGACCCCACGCGCGTACGTCGTCTATGTCGACGTTCATCGCCTCGGCGGACTCCGGCTCGGGGTGCCGCAGCTGGTCCACGATGTCGGTCAGCACCGGCTGCCGGTCGACGATCGTCTCGTTGACGTACGCATGCGCCACCTTCAGCGCGAACCCGGACCGCTCGTCCAGGCCGTGCCCCATGGCGACCTCGATGATGGTCCTCAAGAGCGCGAGCTGGCCGGTCGTGGTGATCGCCGGGTCCAGCGGGTTCAAACGGATCCCGCCGTCCAGCGCCGTCATCGGGTCGAGCCGGATGGGGGTTATCCCCAGCTCCTGGGCGACGAGGTTCCACTCGCCGACCCCGTCCTCGCCCTGCGCGTCCAGCACCACCACCTGGCGGTCGCGGAAGCGCAACTGCCGCAGCACGTACGTCTTCTCCAGCGCCGACTTGCCGTTCCCGGACTCGCCGAGCACCAGCCAGTGTGGCGCCGGCAGCTGCTGGCCGTACAGCTGGAAGGGGTCGTAGATATAGCCCTTTCCGCTGTACACCTCGCGGCCGATGATCACGCCCGAGTCGCCGAGGCCCGGCGCGGCGGTGGGCAGGTAGACGGCCTGTGCCTGGCCCGTGGACGTACGCACCGGAAGCCGGGTCGTCTCGACCTTCCCGAACAGGAAGGAGGTGAAGGCATCCGTGAAGACGGACAGCGGATCTCGCATGGCGGAGTGCCCTCTCGTCAGCGTCGGATGCCGGTCGCGAACGGCAAGGTGTTCACAAAGGCACGGTGGTGCTCGCGGTCGCACCACTCCAGCTTCAGATACGACTTGCCGGCCGAGGCCCTGATCGTCCGCTTGTCGCGGGCCAACGCCTCCGGCGACCGCGAAGACACTGTGATGTACCCGACAAGGTTCACCCCCGCCGCACCGCTGGCGAGATCTTCACCCCTCTGGTCGAGTCGCCCGTGCGCGGCGATGTCGCGCGGGTCGACGGTCCGGTTCATCTTGGCGGCGCGGCTGGCGTCCGCCTCGTCGTTGGTCTTCTCGGTCAGCATCCGCTCGATGGCTACCTCGGTGGGCTCCAGATCCATGCAGACCGCGACCGTACGGATCACATCGGGGGTGTGGACGAGCAGTGGCGCAAGGAAGTTGACGCCGACCGGGGTCATCGGCCACTCCTTCACCCAGGCGGTGGAGTGGCACCAGGGCGCGCGGGTGGACGACTCGCGGGTCTTCGCCTGGAGGTAGGTGGGCTCCATGGCGTCCAGCTCGGCGGGCCAGGCGTTGCGTTTCGTCATCGCCTGGATGTGGTCGATGGGGTGGTCGGGGTCGTACATCGAGTGGACGAGGGAGGCGAGCCGGCCCTGTCCGAGCGGCTGGCGGACCCGGATGTCGGCCTCGGCGAGGCGCGCGCAGATGTCCGTGAGCTCGCGGGCCATGACGACTGCGAGGCCCGCGTCCTTGTCGAGTTTCCGCGAGTTGGAACCTGTGGCGTGGCGGGCGGCGCGGGCCATGGCGTGCGCCTCGGCGGCCAGCTCGCGGGTGTAGTGCATGCAGGCGACGAGGTACGCGCGGTGCTGCTCGCTGGAGGTGGAGACCATCGACTGGAGCTGGTCGTACGAGTCGCGCAGCCAGCCGGGCGACTGCTGGTCGCCGCGCTGGGCGACGTCCTTGGCGTGCGCGTCGGGGTCGGCGGGCAGCGTACGGGCCAGCATCTGAAGGCGGGTCACAAAGCCGTCGCCGTTGGCCACATGCTTCAGCAGCGTGCCGAAGCGGTCGACGAGGGCCTCCTGGTCCTCGCTGTCGCGAAGTCCGACGCCCGGGCCCTCGATCTCGATGGCGGCGGTGACCGTACGGCGGTCGGCGTGCAGCAGCACGGCGATCTCGTCCGGGCCGAAGGGGGCCGCGAGCCAGTTGATCCGGCCGATGCCCGGGGGCGGGCCGACCTCGATCTCACGGCCGTCGAGCCGGATGCCGGCCTCGGCGGCGGTGGAGCGGTAGAGGGTGCCGCTGCGCAGGGTGCGCTTGTAACTGCGGTTGATCTCGAACCACTTGTAGAAGGTGCGGTGTTTGTACGGGACGTACACGGCGGCGAGGGCGAGGAGCGGGAAGCCCATCAGGAGCACGATCCGCAGGGACAGGACGGGGACCAGCAGCCCGCTCATCATGCCGAGGAACGCGCCGGCGATGATCAGCGCGATCTCGCCGGTCTCGCGGTTCTTGCCGACGATCGCGTTCGGCCGGGCCCGGCCGATGAGATACGTACGGCGGGGCGTGATCGGATGGGACTGGGTGGTCAACGCCCTCCACCTCCTGTGCTCTTGCGGTTGCTGTGCGGGGTGCTGGTGCCGGGTGTGCTGCTACGGGGCGGGGGCGCGGCGGGTGCAGGTCCGCCGCCCCCGCCCCCGCCGCCCGAGCCGGGGTTGCGGCTGCTGTGCGCGGCGACGCCTCCGCTGAGGGGGTTGGCCGGGCGTGGGGCGCTGCCGTTGCTGTCGCCGCCGCCCTGGTTGCCGCGGCTGCTGTGGGTCTTGATGCCTTGCGAGACGAGGGCGGCGGGGGAGCTGATGACGGCGGCTGCGGCGTTCTCGGCGCCGTTCTGCAGGCGGTTGTTGCGGGAGGCGGCGATCTCGTCGCCGAAGCCGGGGACGAAGCGGTAGATCATCGCGGAGGCGAAGATGGCGAGCAGGATGATCGCGAGTCCGGAGACGACGGCGGAGAAGGAGTCGGGGCCCTTGTCCGCGGCGAGGGCGCCGGCGAGTCCGAGGACGATGACGATGACCGGCTTGACCAGGATGACGGCGATCATGATCCCGGCCCAGCGGCGTACGTGCCCCCACATGTTCTTGTCGACGAGTCCGGCGTAGACGACGACGCCGAGGAGGGCGCCGACGTAGAGGAGGACGGCGCGGATGAAGAGCTCGAGGTAGAGGACGCCGGCGGCGAGAACGGTGACGAGCGAGACGACGATCAGCATGATCGGTCCGCCGCCGATGCTGTCGCCCTTCTGGAGGGCCTCCTTGAAACTCCCGAAGAAGACGTCGGTCTGCTGGCCGGTGCCGGAGGCGATGACCTCGGTGACGGCGTCGGTGGCGGAAACGAGGGTGTAGAGGATCAGCGGCGTGAAGGCGGAGGCGAGGACGGTGAGCCATAGGAAGCCGATGGCTTCGCCGATGGCGGTGGTGAGGGGGACGCCGCGGATGGCGCGCTTGGCGACGGCGAGGAGCCAGAGGATGAGGGTGAGGATGGTGGCGGCGGCGAAGACGATGGCGTAGCGGGCGAGGAAGGCGGAGTTGGTGAAGTCGACCTCGGCGGTGGACTTCACGGCGTTGGAGAGGACATCGACGATTTTCACGGCGGCGTCGGCGCAGCCGCGGGCGAGGGAGGCGAGGGGGTCTAGGGCGGTGGTGGGGTCGGGGGGGCCGGTGCGGGCGGCGCCGCCGGGGTCGCCGTTGTCGCAGTAGTCCCGCGCGGGGCCGGCGATGAGCTCGCACGGGTTGCTGCTCTGGCTCGGGGTGGGCTTCGGTGTGGGCGCTGCGGCGGCCCGGACCGCAAACAGGAACGCCGCCGTTTGGACGGCCGTCAAGGCGGTCACGATGGAGCGCATACGAGGATGAGGGTTAACGGGCATACGTAAACCCTCCGAATTCGTTGACCGCGGCGGCGATTTCGTCGGACCCGGACACGGGGTTGTCACCCGTGACCGGTGTCGGGCCTGTCTTCTGACTGGTCGCCAGTACCTTCCAGTCGGACCCGTTCCACTTCAGCTTGACGCTTACCGTGAACCAGCCGCTCGTCACCGGCTTGGTGGACTTCTCGCCCGTCAGCCCGAACAGGCCCATGCACCAGACGTCGACGTCGGCGGTCGCGCCCGCGAAGTCTTTGACTTTGGTGCCGGCGGGAAGGGTCCGGTTGACGAACGTGGAGCCTGCCGGGGCGGCGCCTTCGGCATTGAGCCCGATCTTCGCGAGGAACGCGGGAGAGTAGTCGGCGTCGAACCCGGACTGAAGCTTGTCCAGCGTGCTGGAGTCGGCGATGGACTTCACGATGTCTTGTCGGCGCGCCTTGTTGAACATGCCGTCAGAACCAAGGGCAGCCGCGTAGTTCGCCGCCGCGCTCTGTGCCCCCTGCTCGTCCTTCGCGAACCCCGACGGAATCTCCCCGTTCTTCCCCGTTACCGGCCGCACCCCCGTCGCCGCCGTCGGTGCCGTCCCCGTGCCCTTCGCGTCGGTCGTTGACGAGTTGTCGTCACCCCCGCCCTGGTTCGCGAACGCGATAGCCGCGATCAGCAGCACTACGACGCCCACCACCGTGATCAGGGAGCGTGAGCTCCGCACCGGTCTGCGCGCGCCGCCGTAGATGTCCGTGTCGCCGCCGCCCGGCAGACGCGTACGCGTCTGCCCTGTGCCGCCGAAGCCCTCGTCCGTGCGGCCGCCCGGCTCGCCGCCGTAGCCGTGCTCGTCACCGAGGCTCATCTCGCGTATGCCCCCTCAACCGTTCGCAGTTCCACGTCGTACGACACGTAGTACGACGGTAGTCGTGCTGCTTCCCGCGCGGGCGCGGTGTGGTGACTCGACATCAGGGAGACGCAACCTCAAAGGGTGGGCCGGGCACGCTCGGAGAGGACGGACGGGCGGGTCAGACAGCCATCCCGTACACGATGGTGAACAAGGTCCCCAGTGACCCGATGATGAAGACGCCGGTCAGCCCGGCGACGATCAGGCCCTTGCCCTGCTCGGCGCTGAAGGTGTCGCGAAGTGCCGTCGCGCCGATGCGCTGTTTGGCCGCGCCCCAGATCGCGATGCCGAGGCAGAGGAGGATGGCAATGGCCATCACCACCTCGATCATCACTCGGGCCTCGTTCCCCAGGCTCCCGAAAGGCCCCCAGTTCGGGGCGATTCCGCCGATGATGGTGGTGATGTCGCCCTTTTCGGCTGCCAGGATCATGTAACTCACCGCCCCTGTTGGGTTGTTCAGTGCCCCTGCCCCTCGGCACGGGCCGTCGTTCTATCTTCGCTGATGAAATCGCCCGCGTAAGCCGACTTGGCGGGTCTCTTTACCCGATCTCCGCACGTATGACCGATCTCACCGTCCTGACCTGCGGCGGCGCGGACCGGTTCGGCGCGATGGGTGCCTATGGTCACTCTGTGTATCACGGAGGGTGACTCCGGGCAATGACTGTCGTTGTGCCACCCTTGGGGGGCGCTGAACACGCTGTCTCGTCCTGGTCGTGCCCCGCCCGAGGCCACGGTCAGGACGGCGGCGACAACAACGCCCACCTGGAGTTCCGTCGAAAGCTGCACTCGCTCCTCCGGGGCGGCGAGGAGCGCCATGCGTTCCCGGAGGGCAGCTGCCGGAGAGAGCTGGACGGATGCACCACGATTCGAGAACCCTGCCGCGAGAAAACTGATGACCAGGATGCTCATCAACGGGGACTGCGGACCAGGGTGCGCGTAGACGTCAGCTCCGCCGCCGGACAGAACCTACTACCCGGACCCCGTGACAGCGGCTGCTTGAGTAGTTGTACCTACGGCTACTTGAGCGGTCTGACGCACGCCGTCACCCAGGGGTGGCGACTAGTTTCGGGGCTATGAAGCGCGATCAGCAGCACAGGGTGTGGCCGGACCGGACTTCCGTCGCCGGAGGCGGCGCCACCTGGTCGGTGTCCAAGGTGCTCGGCCTGGCGGTCGGGCTCATGGCGGCCGTGGTTGTCCTCCCGTACGTGTTTGGCGCCGTCGTGCTGGGGATGGCGGGGGCGGCGGACGCGCGGGCGAAGGCCGCCCCCAGCCTTACCTCCGGTGGCAGTTACGGCTCGCCGCTCGCCCCGGACGGCACGGCCCGGTACAACGACGGCGTGCGGGCCAAGGTGAGCCCTGCCCACCGGATCGCCCCGGTGCCCAACGACGACCGGCGGGAGCCCGGCGACCTGACGTACGAGTTCGCGGTGACGTACATCAATGGCTCGGACAAGGTGTTCGACGTGGACGCCTACGAAGAGGTCGAAGCGGGCTACGGCATGGATGCGGTCATGGCCGAGCCGGCCATCGACGGGAAGGCACCCCGCTCGGGGGAGGAGTGGTTCCCCGAGAGCCTGGCGCCGGGCGAGCGTGTGACCGTACCCCTTCGTTTCAATGTCCCCGCGGGCACGAAGTTCCTGACCTTCAGGACCAGCGTCTCGGAGGGTTACCGCGACCATGCCATCTGGAAACTCCCGCTGGCCTAGGTCCGTTCTCAACCGGTGAAAGTAGACGCCGTAGGACGAGGGCGGCGGCGCCTGACCCTTCGGCGAAGTGGTCGAACTCGCCCGCGCGTACGCCGAGGACAAGGCCGTCCCATTCTGCTGCGCGTGGTCACTATGGTGCCCAGGCGCTGATCTCTTGGAGGCGGACCAGGCCCCCATCCCTCTGGGCGACATCGATCCCGGGGCGGACTCGCGCGCCGCGCGTTCCTCTGAGGGTCCGCACGACGTCTGCGAAGCTCTGTGGGTGGTGGTGAGCCTGACGCGCCGGGGTCCGAGCTCTCAGTGAGTTCGACGGCGTCCGCTGTCGCGGCGATGTGTACGCCTGGCCAGCTGTCCCGAGGCCGCCAGCAGATCCCACCAATATGACGCTGTCGGACCTCCCCAGCCCATTCCTGGCCCGATTGCCCGTCCGAATCGATCACCGTCGGCTGGTGACCGCGATAACGGGCGTCAGCGGGTGAATAGTGAAAGCGATTCGGCCGAGGCTGCCCGTAACGCTCGTCAGCGGACATCGGCTTTCCTATTTGCTCCGGTAGCAGGAGGACGCGACGGTGACCTCAAGCAGTGGTTTTTGATTGGGCTGCTTGCTGCTGTCGTGCAGCCTGATATCAGCGGAGAGTTCGCCATTGACCGAGTCCGCGATGATCTGCGGCGACTTGCCCTGGCTGCTGTCGGGGCCGTCCTTGACAATTTTCCAGCCGTCCTTGGGCAACTCGCGGCGTAGTCGTTCCATGGCTTTTTCCATGTCCGCGATCGGTACGTCGTACATGCTCCAGGGGTGACTGGCTCTGTAGATGTTCTCCTCGGGAGCGTAGTCGGAGCATCGCTGAGTCATCGCCCCTGGCTCGGTAACCTTCCCCTTCAGGTTTATGATCTCCAGAATTCGGCTGGATGCCTGGTTGGTTTCCTCCCGTACCTTGTCGCTGCTGCGAGTTGCTACGTCTGCATGGTTCATCTGCGAGCATCCTCCTAGTAGGAGTGCACACATTGCGATAGTGCACACTGCTGCGAGTCGTCTATTCAAAATCCACCTTGCCATATTGCCCGGTTACGACGGCTGCCTGGTTCCGTAGGCTCTGGGAGTCCTCATCCCAGAATCCGCCGTGATCGGCCGAGTCGTTCTTCATGATGTTTCCGCCGAACGATTCGTCCGTGGGGATGGTCCAGTTGTCGCCGAGGCCCATGAAGCGGCCCCCTTGCCGGACGACCGAGTCGTCACTGTAGGGAGCGCCCATGGCCCACACGTGGTTGGGGCGAACGCCTAGGTCCGCCGCGTGATCCACCTGCATGCCGGGGCTTCCCGCGACGAGGATGTCGTCGGCCATCGGGCCGTCCTTCCAGCTGCCGGACTGGGTCGCGACGCCGACGACCGTGCTGCCGTAGCTGTGGCCGATGACCGTCGTGTGACTCTTGTCGGCACCGCCCTGAGCGGTCTCGAGACCACCCATGAACTGATGGAGTACCGGGCCGCCCTCTTCCGCGTACGAGCCACGCGTGGCCTGGGGGGTGATGTTGTCAGGGGCGTTGTAGTCGAGCCACGTAATGGTGGAAATGCTCTGGCTGGGAGCGAGGCGGTTGCCCTGGGCCCACAGTCTTTCGCTGCGCCCGAGATCTCCGTTGGTCTCGTCGCCGTCTTCGCCGCCGATCGTCGGGAGATCGGAGTAAGTGCCGGGAACGTACACGGCGGTGTGGTCGGCCGTATCCGGATTTCCGTTGGCGATGATCACCTTGCCGTCGCCTCTGCTCTCGGGATCGAAGCCCAGCAGGTACGCCTCGGGAAGGCCGTTCACTCCTGTGCGGTCGAAGCGGGCCTGGACGGCCGCCATACCATTCATGACACCCTGCAGGTGCTCTTTCCGGTCGCTGTACTTTTCCTTCCACTCCAGCCACTTTTCGCTGTACACCATGCCTCCGCGAGCCCCATAACTGACCAACTTGGGCGATGGCTCCGCAGGAATCGAGCTCAGCTCCAGCTGGTACTTCGCCCTCGTCTCGGCGAACACCATGCGGTTCGCATCGTCCCGTACCGCGGACGGAAGGCCGTCGAGGGCGCCGATCGAGGCCGGGTAGAGCGTCGCGTACTCGTCGCGCCTTTCCTGGGACAGGCCCTTCCACCATTCGGCGTTCCCTTCGGGCGACTTGCCCTTGGGGATCTTGGCGTCGTCGGCGTACTTACCTGCCGCTTTCTGGACTGCCTCGGTGTCCTGCGCGGCGTCCATGAGTGTCTTCTCGTCGACTGTGAGTCCGGCACTGGTCTTGAGCTTGCGCAGCACGCCCGCGTACCGGCCGTCGATCTCGTTGGCTTCCCGGACGGCGGCGGCGATGTCTTCGGCAATCTGCTCGGCCAAGGCCTTGTTGGGATCGCTGCCGCCCTCGGCCTTGCCGGGGAGGAGAGGGATGGGGGCGCCGGGGGTGGCCGTCCCGGCGCCGGAGGCGGGCGGTGCCAGGGCCATAGGGGAGACCGGGTACTCGACGGAGCCGTCGGGGTTCACCGTGAATGTCTTGGGGACTTCTGCGAGCGCGCGCTTCAGCTTGCCCTGGACGCCTGCGAGTTCGGCGGCGAGTCCGTTCAGAGCGGTGCGGATCAGTCCGCACTCGGTGTGCAGGTACTGGTAGTTGCGGCTGAGTTGCTGCAGGTCGGCGATTGCCTTGCCTGCGGTGAGGCCCTTCTGGGTGTCCATGATCTTGCCCAGCATCTCGTTGTCGACGCGGTCCTTGGCGCTGTTCGCGCTAGAGCTGACCCTGCCCCAGCCGTCCGCCTCGTCCTCGTACTCCCAGAGCTTCGCATCGAGCAGTTGCTGCCATGTGGGCATGACGGATCAGCCCCAGTTCTTCGGCGTCTGCGGTCCGGCGGACTTGATCTTCTGCTTGATGAAGGTCTCCCGCTCGCCGAAGTCCTTGCCCGCGCTCTTGAGGGCGCCGTCGAGCCGTCCGCATTCGTCGCGTACGGAGGTGATGCGGCCCTTCCAGGACGTGCGGACCTCCGTCGGTGCGGCCGTGGCGGTGAAGCCTGCCATGCCGCCCGCCACGCCGTCGCTCGCTGTGTCGAGCTCCGTCAGGGCAGAGACGGTGGAGGTGCGCAGCGCGCCCGCCACCCCGCCGGCGGTGGTCCAGGGGTCCTGGTCGGCCTTGAGGTCGGGGCCGCCCTTGCCGCCTCCTCCGGGCGCGTCAGTGGACGCCAGAGCCATTCTTGTTCCAGAGCTGTCTCCGCCGAACAGCTCCTCCCACTTCGCATTGAGTGCCATGTGCTGCCCCCGTGGTCGCCCGATTGCTCCCGCGAACCTAACAACAGGTGGGGGAGCCGAACGAGGGCAGGGGCCACAGATGAGTACGAACGCGGATACGGGGTGAGTAGGCGTACCGGGTGGTGACCAGACCGGTACGCCTCCGGGCGGACTGCCCGGCCAGGGCGGCAAAACCGCCTGCCTCAACACCAGCTGCCCTACGCAGAGTTGGATATCTTGGACGGTGTGACCGACAACGCGCACTTACAGGCCAGGATCGACACCTCGCGCCCCCACACCGCCCGTATCTGGAACTACTGGACCGGCGGCAAGGACAACTACCTCGTCGACCGCGAAGCCGGGGACCAGATTCGCCAGCTCCACCCCGGCATCGTTGACTACGCCCTCGCCGACCGGCTGTTCCTGGGGCGGGCCGTGCACCATCTGGCCTCCGATGTCGGCATCCGGCAGTTCCTCGACATCGGGACCGGGCTGCCCAGCGCCAACAACACCCATGAGGTGGCTCAGCGGGCGGCGCCCGAGGCGCGGATCGTGTACGTGGACAACGACCCTCTCGTCCTCGCGCAGGCCCGCGCTCTGCTCGTCGGTACGCCCGAGGGGCGGACCGACTACCTCGATGCCGATCTGCGCGACGTCGACACCGTCCTGGAACGCGCCGCCGCCACGCTCGACTTCTCGCGGCCCGTCGCGCTGATGCTGCTCGGGGTGGTGATCTTCATCGAGGACGACGAGGAGTCGTACGGAATCGTCCGCCGCCTCATGGACGCGCTGCCCGCCGGCAGTCATCTCGTTCTCTCCCACACCATCACCAGCCCGGCGGTGCCCGATGTGGACGCCGCCGTCGCGTTCTGGAACGAGCACGGCACGCCCCGGCTCACACAGCGCACCCCGCAGGAGCTGACGCGGTACTTCGACGGGCTCGACATGCTGGAGCCCGGTCTGGTGTCGTGTTCGCGCTGGCGGCCTGAGGCCGCCGGTGGCGAAGAGCCCGACGAGGTCGCCATGTTCGGCGGCGTCGGGCGCAAGTCGTAGAACGTAGACGGGTAGAACGCGAACCGTAGAACGCGAACCGTAGGCGCGGGCCGAAACTGGCTGGAACGCGGCTCGGATGGGAGAGGGTTGAGGGCGTGCGAAAAGTCTGGATGGCCAGTGGGGTCGGGATCGGGCTCTGCCTGAGCTTCGTCGCGCTGCTCGTCGTCGGGACCTACTCCGCGGCCGCCGGGCTCATGGGCGCGAACGGCAGCGGCGGGCGGGCGGTCGGGCTTGCCAAGGGAGCCGTGCCCGCGCTCTATCAGCCGCTCGTACAGAAGTGGGGCAATCTCTGCCCGGCCATCAACCCCGCGCTGCTGGCCGCCCAGCTGTACCAGGAGAGCGGCTGGAACCCCAGAGCGCAGAGCCCGGCCGCGGCCCAGGGCATCGCGCAGTTCATCCCCGGTACCTGGGCGACGCACGGCGTCGACGGGGACAAGGACGGGGACCGCGACGTCTGGGATCCGGCGGACGCGATTCCGTCTGCCGCCTCGTACGACTGTGAATTGGCCGGATACGTCAAAAAGGCGCCCGGCGACCCGACCGACAACATGCTCGCGGCGTACAACGCGGGCGCGTACGCCGTCATCAAGCACGGCGGCGTCCCTCCGTACCGCGAGACGCAGAACTATGTGAAGGTCATCCGCACCCTGGAGAAGAGCTTCGCCCGGCCCGTCGGAAGGGTCGAGCCGTCGCGGCAGGCGGCCGGCGCGATCTACTTCGCGCAGCAGAGGCTGGGCACGAAGTACCTGTGGGGCGGCAACGGCACCCCTGAGCAGGGTGGACGTTTCGACTGTTCCGGGCTGACCCAGGCCGCGTACCAGACGGTGGGTATCGAGCTGCCTCGGGTCGCGAACGATCAGTACAACGCCGGTCCGCATCCCTCGCGCGACGAACTGCTCCCCGGCGACCTGGTCTTCTTCTCGGACGACCTCACCAACTCGCGGGCGATCCGGCACGTCGGGCTCTATGTCGGCGGCGGGTACATGATCAACGCGCCGTACACCGGAGCTGTGATCCGCTTCGACAAGATCGACACCCCGGACTACTTCGGCGCGACGAGAGTCACCGAGGATGGCGCGAAAGCGCTGCCCACGCACCTCCCGGAAGCATGACGAAGCGGTGTACGTGGCCGGAACTCTCCGCTAAGCCAAGGCCCTGAGCTGCGACGATGTGTCACTCTTCGATAACGTCATGGTGATCGTTCGGTGGAGAGTGGAACGTACACAGGGAACAGGCCGTTCCCTGGACAGGGACAGCGGCACTGACCATGCAGCAGACACCGTAATGACCGCGGGGGTTGGTAGAGGCGGCGCACTCGGCAGGTGCGCCGCGCCAGGCGACAAGGCAAGGGGCCGCAGCAGATGGCTGGACTCGCGTCGGACGGCTTGAACCCCGATCTCAGCCTGCTCCGCGACATCAACGGCCTGGCCAAGGACGCCCCGTCGTGGCTCGACCGCACCATGGAGTTCACCGGCGAGTACGGAATCATGCTCGCGATGGTCCTGGTGGTGCTCTGGTGCTGGTGGAGCGTGCGCCGGCGCGGCACCGCCGAGGACTCGGCCGTGGCGGTCGCGGGACTGATCTGGGCGCCACTGGCCGCCGGGATCGCGCTGCTGGTCAACATTCCGATCCGCGGCTTCGTGGAGCGACCGCGGCCGTTCGTGGACCACCGGGGCATCGAGGTCCTGGTGGCCGGCAAGACCGACTACTCCTTCGTCAGTGACCACGCCACGATGGCGATGGCACTCGCGGCCGGACTCTTCGTCGCACACCGGAAGTTCGGCTTCGCCGCGATCGGTCTGGCGCTGGCGGAGGGCTTCTGCCGGGTCTACATGGGCGTGCACTACCCCTCCGACGTGGTCGGCGGCTTCGCGCTCGGCACGGCGGTGGCCCTGCTGCTCGCGCCCCTCGCGCTGGCGCTTCTTACGCCGGTGGTGTCGGCGGTCGCCGGATCGGACCGGACCGGCCGGCTCGTACGGTCGAGGCGGGTGCCCGCTGCCGGTTCGGCGGACCGGCACGAAACGCTCGACATTCCGGAGCCGAGTACCGAGGGGCCAGGGTCCGGGGAGAACGATCTCGCGGCCTGACGCCACAGGCGCGCCCGGGCGGCACCGGCCGTAGGGCCGCGCGGACCGCGCAGCCCGCACGGCTGCATGGGCTGCCGCGCCCCGCACGGGCCGCGCGAACCGAACGTCCTACAGCGCCTGCGGGAAGTTGAAGAGCCTCTCCGGGTCGTACTGCTTCTTCAGCCGGGTGAGGCGGTCCGCGGCCGGCCCGTAGTAGGCCTGGCGCCAGTTGGTCAGCGTGGGATCGACGTAGTTCTGGTAGGCGGCCCCGGACGCATAGCGGCGCATCGACGCATGGGCGTTTTTCAGCCACGCCTGCTGGGCGGAGCCCGGGGTGCCGGGACGCCACGCTCCGATGTACTGGGCGAGCACCCTGGACCGCCGGTGCACGAACGACGTCGCCAGCGGGTCAACCCGGTTGATCGCCCCGCCGAGCGCGGTCAGCGCGATGGAGCCGCCGCCCCCGCCCTGGCCGGGCGTGATCCGGGTGAACGCCTCGGTCGCGGCGATCAGCGCGCGCAGCCCGGCCGGTGAGAGCTCGCGGTCGAAGAAGTCGGAGGCCGCCGCGTACGTCTCACGCTGGAGCGCGCCCTGTTTCGTACGGCCCGGAGTGGTGCCGGGCAGATGGCACTGGGCCTGGCTGAGAGTGGAGCAGCCCGCGTAGCCGAGCATCGCGTCCTGGTAACTGCGGCGGCGCACCGAGACCGAGCGGGCGGGCGAGCCGACCCGGTCGGCGAGGCGGTCGAGTGCGTTGCGCAGGTCGCTCTCGCTGCCGAGCGAGAACGCGGCGACCGAGAGCGTGGGCGTGCGGCCGCCGGGACCGGCCGCGAGATGCGCCGACGACCAGATCTCGTCCGGCTGGGCAGGTCCCCACTTCTGCCAGGCGGCGAGGACGGCCGCGGCCTTCGACCAGGGCCAGGTGAGATAGGCGGTGACGGACGGCGGGGTGGGATGCGTACGGAAACGGAGCCGGGTCACCACTCCGAAGTTGCCGTTGCCCGCACCGCGCAGCGCCCAGAACAGCTCCTTGTTCTCCTTCGCGCTCGTGGTCAGCACCTTGCCGTCGGCCGTGACGATCGTCGCGGAGGTGAGGCTGTCGCAGGTCAGACCGTACGCACGGGAGGTGACGCCGTGCCCGCCGCCGAGCGTGAGCCCGGACACGCCGACCGAGGGGCAGGAGCCCGCGGGGATGGTGCGGCCGCTGCGGGCGAGGGCGGTGTACACGTCGATCAGCTTGGCGCCCGCGCCTATGGAGCCGTCGGGAGCGACGCGGTTCAGGGCGGACACGTCGATGACGAGCCGGCCGTTGCCGGACGACCAACCGGCATAGGAATGTCCGCCGTTGCGGATGGATACGGGCGTGCGGTGGGCCCTGGCGTAGGCCAGGCACTCCTTGACGTCGTCCTCGCCCGCGACGTACGCGACGGCCGCCGGCTTCAGCGAGTCGAACCGGGTGTTGTAGAGCTGCCGCGCGGTCGGGTAGGCGGCGTCCCCGGGGCGTACGAGCTTCCCGTCGAGCCCGCGCGCGAGCGCGTTCCAGTCGGGCGCGGCGGCAGCGGAGGTGGTCGCCGGTCTCCCTTGCGAGGCGCTGCGGGTGGGTGCGGTCGTGGTGGCCGCGGTCGCTCCGTCGCCGCGGTTGCCTGTGCAGGCAGCGGCGGTCAGAGCAACAGCGGTGGTGAGCAGCGCGCGCCGGTCCATGGGGCCTCCTGGAGGACGAGACGGCTGTGCGGGGTGGGGGGTTCCGGGCGCGGGTGGTTTTTCGCTGTCCGTGATGCGGCCGAGGATGCGGGCCCGATGCGGCGTGATGCTCCGGGGGATGCGTCAGTGCCCCTCCGTCAGGACCGATGTGTGCAACCCGGCGTCCGTCCGCGCCCGTTCACGGGAGCGGCGAGCCGGGCCGGCCCAGCCGCAGGAGCACCGGGCGACGGCGAACGAGCCGCGCTCGGTGGTGGAGGTGTGGTGCGGGGCCGGGGCATCGCCGGGTGGGGCTTGCTGAGGCACTTCTCCACAGTACTGGGGCCGGGTGGAATACGAGGCGCGGCAAGGAGAGGCCATGGGCAGCGGCGTGACGAGGGGACCGGGCCGTCGTTATGCGGGGCGGGTGGGCGTCTCGTACAAGCAGCGGTCCCGTGTTGGGGGTTGGCAGGCGATGGTGGTGCAGCAGCACAGGCGCAAGGGCGGGGCTTTCGCCGTCGCGGCCGCCGTACTGGGGGCGGTGGCGACCAGCGGCTGCTCCGGCGGCGGGGGCGCCGTCGCCGACGACCGGCAGGGCGGCGGGCAGGCCGGTCTGGCGCGGGCCGACGAGACGCGGGTCGACGAGGTGCGCAAGGCCGCGGATGTGCTCGCCGGGGCAAGGAGTGCCAAGGCCCGTACGTCCATGGAGACGGCCACCGGCGGGACCCGGGTGACCATCCGGGGCGAGGGCGGCTACGACTTCGTGCGGCGGATGGGGCAGCTCACCGTCGTGCTGCCCAAGGGGCCGGCCGGCGCGGACGAACATCGTCCGGTCACCGAGCTGCTGGCCCCCGGCGCGCTGTACATGAAGAACCGCGGCGCGGGCGTGCCGACGGACAAATGGGTACGAGTCGACACGACCACCCTCGAGGACGGGAACCTGGTCACCGGCGGCGCCACCGATCCGCTCGCCGCCGCCGAACTGCTGCGCAGCGCGCGGGACGTGACGTACGTCGGCGAAGAGAAGCTCGCCGGGGCGAAGGTGCGGCACTACCGCGGCATCACGGACATCGCCCAGGCCGCACGGATCGCCGAACCGCATGCGCGCGCCTCGCTGGCCGCCGCGGCGAAAGGGTTCGCCATGGACACCGTGCCGTTCGACGCGTATCTCGACGACGAGGGCCGGCTGCGCAAGGTGCGCCACCGCTTCAGCTTCACCAATGAGACCGGCACGGTCGCCGTCACTTCGACCACTCTGCTGTACGACTTCGGGACGCCGGTCGCCGTGCGTCTGCCCGACCAACGGGACATTTACGCAGGGAAGATCAGGGCCTAAATGGTCCGGACGTGCCATGCGCAGTGCGTGCATCACTCCCTACGCTAGGAAGTCGATACCGGCAGGAAGAGGTGAAGCACGTGGCTCCTCCCAGTACGACGACCGTCCAGGACCACGTGGCCCTCGCCGAGATCGAGCTGTGTGGCGAGTTGATCATCGCGGCGTCGGCCGCGGACGAGGAGCGGCTCAGCCCGGACCGTATCGACGAGGTGCTGAAGGTGGCAGCGGAACGGTCTGCGCTCCCCCGGCCGGAATGACCCGGCAGGAATGACCCGGCAGGAATGACCGGGCAGGAATGACCGGGCAGGAATGACTGGGCGCCTCAGGTACGAAGAAGGCGTGCGATCGCCTTCGTCGCCTCCTCGACCTTCGCGTCGATCTCCTCGCCGCCCTTGACCGCCGCATCTGCGACGCAGTGCCGCAGATGCTCCTCGAGCAGTTGGAGCGCGAAGGACTGCAGCGCTTTGGTGGACGCGGAGACCTGCGTGAGTATGTCGATGCAGTACACGTCCTCGTCGACCATCCGCTGCAGCCCGCGGATCTGGCCCTCGATCCGGCGCAGCCGCTTCAGGTGCTCGTCCTTCTGCTTGTGGTAGCCGTGCACGCCGTGGTCGTGGTCCGTGACCGGGGGGCCGGCCGCCTCGGTGGTCGTCATCGCGTCCTCCCGCTGTCCACAGGGGTGTGGATACCCCTCGTGGGTATATCGTAACGAATCGTGCCGGATCGGGACCGGGGGCCCGTGCTGATCACGCTGCTCGATGGGCGACACTGAGGAACGCCGGTTAGCCGTGGCCGGATGATGCGCCTACCATCAGCCTGACCAAATCCAGAGCACCCCGAGGACCCCACGTGCGCTTTCGTCTGACCCCCAGGGAGACGAGCTTCTATGACATGTTTGCCGCATCCGCGGACAACATCGTCACGGGCTCCAAGCTCCTGATGGAACTGCTCGGAGCGGACGCCTCCGGCCGGGCTGAGATCGCGGAGCGGATGCGGGCAGCGGAGCATGCGGGAGACGACGCCACGCATGCGATCTTCCACCAGCTGAACTCCTCTTTCATCACGCCGTTCGACCGCGAGGACATCTACAAACTCGCTTCGTCGCTCGACGACATCATGGACTTCATGGAGGAGGCCGTCGACCTGGTCGTGCTGTACCAGGTCGAGGAGCTGCCCAAGGGTGTGGAGCAGCAGATCGAGGTTCTGGCGCGGGCGGCCGAGCTGACGGCGGAGGCCATGCCGCATCTGCGGACCATGGACAACCTCACCGAGTACTGGATCGAGGTCAACCGCCTCGAGAACCAGGCCGACCAGATTCACCGCAAGCTCCTTGCGACGCTCTTCAACGGTAAGTACGACGCCATCGAGGTACTCAAGCTCAAGCAGATCGTGGATGTGCTGGAAGAGGCCGCGGACGCCTTCGAGCATGTTGCGAACACCGTGGAGACCATCGCGGTCAAGGAGTCCTGAGCTTCGTGGACACCTTTGCGCTGATCGTGACCATTGGTGTCGCGCTCGGATTCACGTACACCAACGGCTTTCACGACTCCGCGAACGCGATCGCGACCTCGGTCTCCACACGCGCGCTGACGCCGCGCGCGGCGCTGGCGATGGCCGCGGTGATGAACCTCGCCGGTGCTTTCCTGGGGCAGGGCGTCGCCAAGACCGTCAGCGAGGGCATCATCGAGACGCCCCAGGGCTCGCAGGGCATGGGCATCCTCTTCGCGGCACTGGTCGGCGCGATCGTATGGAACCTGGTCACCTGGTACTTCGGACTGCCGTCGTCCTCGTCCCACGCGCTGTTCGGCGGCATGGTCGGCGCGGCGCTGGCGGGCGGGACCGAGGTCATCTGGACCGGTGTGCTCGAGAAGATCGTCATCCCGATGTTCGTCTCGCCGGTCGTCGGTCTGATCTGCGGCTATCTGGTGATGGTCGCGATCATGTGGATGTTCCGGAGGTCCAATCCGGCCAAGGCCAAACGCGGCTTCCGCATAGCGCAGACCGTCTCGGCGGCTGCCATGGCGCTCGGCCACGGTCTGCAGGACGCGCAGAAGACGATGGGCATCGTGGTGATGGCGCTGGTCATCGCCGATGTGGAGAACCAGGGCGACACCATTCCGGTCTGGGTCAAGATCGCTTGCGCGATGATGCTCTCGCTCGGTACGTACGCGGGTGGCTGGCGCATCATGCGGACGCTCGGCCGCAAGATCATCGAACTGGATCCGCCGCAGGGGTTCGCGGCGGAGACGACGGGGGCCTCGATCATGTTCGGATCGGCGTTCCTGTTCCATGCCCCGATCTCGACGACGCATGTGATCACCTCGGCGATCATGGGCGTGGGGGCGACGAAGCGGGTGAACGCGGTCCGCTGGGGGGTCGCCAAGAACATCGTCATGGGGTGGTTCATCACAATGCCGGCGGCCGCGATTGTCGCTGCGCTGAGCTATGGCGTGGTCTACCTGGTCTTCGGCTGACGGCTGCGACAGCCCTGGTCAGCCCGACCTGCGGTAGGGCCAGTCTCCCGGCGAAACCCACCACCGGCAGCAACCGTCAACGCCCCCGGCCCACGGCCACCACGGACTCGGGTAACTGAAATGAGCGGGCCCGCCCCCCTGGGAGAGGGGGCGGGCCCTTCGCCTTGCGGTGGCACCGCCATGCAGCACCGCAGGACGTCTATGGGTTCCGGCCTAGCCGAAGCGGCCCGAGATGTAGTCCTCGGTCGCCTGCACCGACGGGTTCGCGAAGATGCGCTCCGTCTCGTCGATCTCGATCAGCTTGCCGGGCTGGCCGACCGCGGACAGGTTGAAGAACGCCGTACGGTCCGAGACGCGCGCCGCCTGCTGCATGTTGTGCGTCACGATGACAATCGTGAAGCGCTCCTTCAGCTCACCGATCAGGTCCTCGATCGCAAGGGTCGAGATCGGGTCCAGCGCCGAGCACGGCTCGTCCATCAGCAGCACATCCGGCTCGACCGCGATCGCGCGGGCGATGCACAGACGCTGCTGCTGGCCGCCGGAGAGGCCGGAGCCGGGCTTGTTCAGCCGGTCCTTGACCTCGTTCCAGAGGTTCGCGCCCTTGAGGGACTTCTCGACAACCTCTGCCAGCTGGTTCTTCTTGTACGAGCCGTTCAGCCGCAGGCCCGCCGCGACATTGTCGAAGATCGACATCGTCGGGAAGGGGTTCGGCCGCTGGAAGACCATGCCGACCGTACGGCGTACGGCGACGGGGTCCACGGCGGAGGCGTACAGGTTCTCGTCGTCCAGCAGCACCTTGCCCTCGACGCGGCCACCGGGGGTGACCTCGTGCATCCGGTTCAGGGTGCGCAGGAACGTGGACTTGCCGCAGCCGGACGGGCCGATGAAGGCCGTCACGGAGCGGGGCTCCACGGTCATCGAGATGTCCTCGATCGCCTTGTGGGAGCCGTAGAAGGCGCTGAGGCCGCTGACGTCGATGCGCTTGGCCATGTGAATCACTTCGCTTTCAGAAGGCCGCGGTCAGCGACCGGTCTTCGGGGCCTTCCAGCGGGCGATGCCGCGGGCCACCAGGTTGAGGATCATGACGAAGGCGATCAGCACCAGGGCGGCAGCCCAGGCGCGGTCGACCGCTGCGTCGGTGCCGACGGCGTACTGCTCGTACACATACAGCGGCAGCGAGGACTGGGCGCCTTCGAAGGGGTTGTTGTTGATCAGCTTCGTACCGAAGACGAGCAGCAGCACGGGGGCCGTTTCGCCGGTGATACGGGCAACCGCGAGCATGACACCGGTCGTGATGCCGCCGATCGCTGTGGGCAGGACCACCTTGAGGATCGTGCGCCACTTGGGGATGCCCAGGGCGAGGGAGGCCTCGCGCAGCTCGTTCGGGACGAGCTTGAGCATCTCCTCGGTGGAGCGGACGACCACCGGCATCATCAGGATGGCGAGCGCCATCGAGCCGGCGAACCCGGAGGGCCCGAAGCCCAGCATCAGGTTCCAGGTGGCCAGGATGAACAGGCCCGCGACGATCGACGGGATGCCCGTCATGACGTCGACGAAGAAGGTGACGGCCTTCGCGAGCTTGCCGCGGCCGTACTCGACCAGGTAGATCGCGGTCAGCATGCCGATGGGGGCGGCGATGACGGTCGCGATGAGGACCTGCTCGATGGTGCCGAGCAGCGCGTGGTAGATACCGCCGCCGGCATCGGCGTCGAGCACGCCGCCCATCGAGTGACTCAGGAAGTACCCGTCGAGGACCTTGACGCCCTTGCTGATCGTGACCCAGGCCAGCGAAAGCAGCGGGATCACGGCGAGGAGGAAGCAGACCCAGACGACGCTGGTGGCGAACCGGTCCTTGGCCTGGCGGCTGCCCTCGACCTTGGTGGTGATCAGGTAGCTGGAGACCACGAAGAAGAGCGCGGCCAGCAGGCCCCACTGGACCCTGCTCTGCCAGCCGGCGGCGAGGCCGAGTGCGCAGCCTGCGGCGATGGACGCGACGGCGATGGCGGCCGGCGCCCAGCGGGGGAGGCGGGCGTGGGACAGGGCGGCGGGGCGCAGGGGCGCAACCGGCCGCTTGTCCTGGACGACGTTGCTCATGCGTTGGCCCCCGAGTACTCCTTGCGGCGCGCGATGATCCACCGTGCCGCGCCGTTGACCAGCAGCGTGATGAAGAAGAGCACCAGACCGGAGGCGATCAGAGCATCCCGGCCGAACTCGTTCGCCTCGTTGAACTTCGCCGCGATGTTCTGGGCGAAGGTGCCGCCACCCGGGTCGAGGAGATGGCCGGAGATGATGAAGCTCGGGGAGAGCACCACGGCCACGGCCATCGTCTCGCCGAGCGCACGGCCGAGGCCGAGCATCGAGGCGCTGATGATGCCGGAGCGGCCGAAGGGGAGCACCGACATCCGGATGACCTCCCAGCGCGTGGCGCCGAGGGCCAGAGCGGCCTCTTCATGCATCTTCGGCACCTGGAGGAAGACCTCACGGGTGACGTTGGTGATGATCGGCAGGATCATGATCGCCAGCAGGATGCCCACGGTGAAGAGGTTGCGGGCGACGCCGTCACTGGCCTTGGCGAAGATGTACGTCCAGGCGAAGTACTCGTTCAGCCACTTGTTGAGACCGTCGAGGTAGGGGACCAGGAAGATGGCGCCCCAGAGGCCGTAGATGATGCTCGGTACGGCGGCGAGCAGGTCGACGACGTAAGAGATCGGAGCGGCCAGCTTGCGCGGCGCGTAGTGCGAGATGAACAGCGCGATGCCGATCGCGATCGGCACGGCGATGAGCATCGCGATGACCGAGCTGACGACCGTGCCGAAGGCCAGTACGGCGATGCCGAAGACTGGCGGGCTGCCGGCCGGGTTCCACTCGGAGGTGGTGAGGAAGTTCGCGTCGTCCTTCGAGATGGCGAGGACGGCTCGGTAGGTGAGGAACCCCGCGATGGCGGCCATGATCACCAGCAGGGTGATCCCGGATCCGCGGGACAGGCCCAGGAAGATCCGGTCGCCGGGGCGGGTGCTGCCCCTGGACGTGCGTATGTCGCCGCGGGCGGGCGGCGGAGTTTCGGTGGGTGTTGTGGTAACCATCGGGACTCTCCGGTCTGCGGAGCCGGTGGGCTCCTGGCGGCGGTGCACCGGATACCGAGGCCGGTCCGAGCCCGTGCTGCGGCACGGACCGGCCTCGGTCGGAATCAGGACAGGGTCGGGACGATCTCGCGGACCTTGGCCGCGATCTCGGCCGGGAGCGGGGCGTAGTCGGCGTCGGCGAGGACCTTCTGGCCCTCCTCGCTGACCGCGTAGTTCAGGAACGCCTTGAGGGTCGGCAGGGTCTCCGCCTTGTTGCCCTTGTCGCAGGCGATCTCGTACGTGACCAGGACGATCGGGTACGCGCCGTCGACCTTGGTCTTGTAGTCGAGCGAGAGGGCGAGGTCGTTGCCGGTGCCCTTGATCTTGGCGGCGCCGATGGCCTTGGAGGCGTTCTCGGTCGTCGCCTCGACCGGGGCCGCGGCACCGGTGTTCAGCTTGACGGTGCTCATCTTGCTGGCGGTCGCGTACGACAGCTCGAAGTAGCCGATCGCGCCCTCGGTGTCCTTGACGGAGCTGGCGACGCTGGAGGAGCCGTTGGCGGCCTGGCCACCCTTGGCCGGCCAGGACTTCGTCTTCGGGTCGTACTTCCAGTCGGCCGGGGCGGCCTCGCTGAGGTACTTGCCGAGGTTCTGCGTGGTGCCGGACTCGTCCGAGCGGTGGAAGGCCTGGATCGCGGTGCTGGGCAGCTTGGCGTCCGGGTTCAGCTTCTTGATCGCCGCGTCGTCCCACTTGGTGATCTTCGAGTCGAAGATCTTGGCGAGGGTCGGGGCGTCCAGGACCAGGTTGTCCACGCCGGTGAGCTTGTAGCCGATGGCGATCGGGCCGCCGACCATGGGCAGGTTGATGCCCTGGCCGGTCTTGCAGATCTTCTTCGACTCGGTGACCTCTTCGGGCTTGAGCGCCGAGTCGGAGCCGGCGAAGGCGACCTGGCCCTGGTTGAACTTGGTGATGCCACCACCGGAGCCGATGGCCTGGTAGTTGATCTCCACGCCGGAGCAGGCGGCCTGGAAGTTCTTCACCCAGAGGTCCATGGCGTTCTTCTGGGCGGTCGAGCCGGCGGAGAGCAGCTGGCCCTTGGCGCCGTCGCACTTGACGTTCGACGCGGCGTTGGTCTTCTCGCCACTGCCGCCGGTGCTGCCCGCGTTGTCGTCCGAACCACACGCCGTGAGGACCAGGGCGCCGGAGATGGCGAGCGCGCCGAGCGCGGTGGCGCGAAGCCCGTTCTTGCGCTGAAGCTTCACTTTCGGGTGTTCCTTCCAAGAGCCGCCGGACGCTGACTGATGTCTGACACGTTCTATGGCGGCGTGTGTCGGGGTGGGGGGGACCGGCACTGCACCGGTCACCGTGTAGGGCCGAAATTAGGCAGATGAGGTGAAGCCGCCGACGGGAGAGGGTGAACGGAAGGTGAACCGTGTCGGGCAGCTAAGTGCCAGCCGCGCGGGACGCTTGCCGGCCCCCGCCGACACCTCACGCCGAGTGAAGAGCCTCGAGCAGAGCGTCTACCAGAACGCGGTCGCGGGGCTGGGTGAGGCGGTTGCGGGCTTCCGCCGGTGGAAGCCACAGGATGCGGTCCACCTCCTCGTTGGCGGCGAACGAACCCGTCGTCGCTTCAGCCGCCCAGTAGCTGACCTGCTTCGGACGTCCATTCGCAAGGTAGTACGCGGAGGGCAGCCGGGCCCCCGGAACGCACTGGTACCCCGTCTCCTCCAGCACCTCGCGCACCGCGCCGGCGAGGGCGTCCTCGCCGCGCTTCAGCTTGCCTTTCGGGAACGACCAGTCGTCGTACTTGGGCCTGTGTACGAGGCAGATCTCGATGCCCTCGTCGCTGTGCGGGGAACGCCGCCAGAGCACACAGCCCGCGGCCAGTACCGTGTCGTCCCCCATCGTCGGGCCCCCGCTCATGGGGCCGTCACCGCCGTGGCCCTCTGCCACACCTGCTGGAAGGCGAACCGGGCGGCCTCCACCTCGTGCCGCTGGTCGGCGTGGAGTACCCCCAGGGCGTACGCGGTGGCCGGGGCGATGCGCGGAGTGCGGGCAGCGTTTGCGGCGGCAGCGGCGGCCTCGGCCGCGTCGCGGTGACGGTCGAGGACCAGGCCCGCGTGGCGCAGCACCGGGTCCGCCTCCGGGTGCAGCACCTCCTGTGCGTACCGGTGCAGCCGCAGCAGCAGCCGCACTTGGTGCCAGGGGGCGTCCTGCGCCTCCCCGGCCGATGTGGTGGCGAGGCCGTGCACCAGGGCCTCCGCGTTGTACGGGTGCGCGGCCCGGCCCAGCGGCAGCGCGGCCACCGCTTCCAGCAGCCGCCGCTCGGCGAGCTCCACGGGCAGCGCCAGGGCCTCGGCGGCCGGGGCGCCGGCCATCGGGCCGAGCGGCAGTTCGGATGCGAGTACGGCGACGGAGTCGGCGACCGCGTGGAAGCGGGAGGAGCCGAGTGCCTGGAGCGCGGCGGAGTGGGCCCGGGTCCGGGCGAGGGTGAGCTGTCGCTCCAGCAGTGCGCCTGCCCGCGCGGCCCCGACGGTCAGGGAACCGGTGGCGCGCGGAGCGTCCGCGTTGCCGGCCGGGCCGACGGCGCCGTCGGCGGGACTGCCAAGATCGCCGGAGCCGGGACCGGCCAACGTGACGGAGACGGAGCCGGTCGGTGCGCCGGGACCGGCCGACGGGCCGCGTTCGCCGGGAGCGGCAGCCCGGTCGCCGGGGCTGAGCGTGCGCGATTCCCCCCTCGCCGGCGGCAGCGGACTCGCCCCCGACAGCCGTGCCAGCGCGTCGAGCAGCCGCCCGAGCCGTGAGGTGCAGGCATGTTCCTGGGCCAGTGTCGCGGAGAGCCAGGCCAGTTCGGTGCGCAGATCGTCCGCCCAGGCGGGGTCGAGCAGCGGCCGGAAGGTGTGCAGTGTCCCGCTGATACGGCGGGACATCTGACGCAGCGCGGCGGCGGCCTCCGCCACGCCCGCCGTGTCCGCGCCGCTCTCGCTGTGCAGTCGCAGACTGCGCAGGAAGCCACCTGCCTGCGCATGGAGGTACCGGGCCAGCGCCTCGCCGGCCGTGACCGCGGTGGGGGGACCGGCCGGGACAGCGGCAGGCCGGGAGAGATCAGGGCTGTGCACGCCGGCGCCTCCGGGCGTCTATGAGCATCTCCTGTAGATTCCGCAGCGGCTGGCCTTCCGGGTCCGTCGCATGCCGGGTCCAGGCGCCGTCCGGGCCGAGGTGCCAGGAGGACGTGCTGTCGGACATGCCGGTCTCCAGGAGACGGGTCAGAGCCGCGCGGTGGGCCGGGTCGGTGACCCGGACCAGAGCCTCGATACGGCGGTCGAGGTTGCGGTGCATCATGTCGGCGCTGCCGAACCACACTTCGGGCTCGCCGCCGTTGCCGAAGGCGAAGATCCGGGAGTGCTCGAGGAAGCGGCCGAGGATCGAGCGCACCCGGATGTTCTCGGAGAGGCCGGCGACTCCGGGGCGTATCGCGCAGATGCCGCGCACCCAGATGTCCACCGGCACACCCGCCATGGCGGCCCGGTAGCAGGAGTCGATGACCGCCTCGTCCACCATCGAGTTGACCTTGATGCGGACGTAGGCGGGCCGGCCGCTGCGGTGGTGCGCGGCTTCCTTGTTGATTCGCGAAATCAGTCCGTCGCGCAGGGACTTGGGGGCGACCAGGAGCCGGCGGTAGGTCTCGCGGCGGGAGTATCCCGACAGCCGGTTGAACAGGTCCGAGAGGTCGGCGCCGACCTGCGGGTCCGCGGTCAGCAGCCCCAGGTCCTCGTACAGCCTGGCGGTCTTCGGGTGGTAGTTGCCGGTCCCGACGTGGGAGTAGCGGCGCAGCGTCTCCCCCTCCTGGCGGACCACCAGAGACAGCTTGCAGTGCGTCTTGAGCCCCACGAGCCCGTAGACGACATGGCAGCCGGACTCCTCCAGCTTCCGCGCCCACTTGATGTTGGCCTGTTCGTCGAAGCGGGCCTTGATCTCTACGAGTACGAGGACCTGCTTGCCCGACTCGGCGGCGTCGATCAGCGCGTCCACTATGGGGGATTCGCCGCTGGTGCGGTACAGCGTCTGCTTGATGGTCAGCACGTCCGGGTCGGCCGCGGCCTGCTCCAGGAAGGCCTGGACGGACGTCGAGAACGAGTCGTACGGATGGTGCAGCAGTACGTCCCGCTCACGCAGCGCCATGAAGATGTCGGGCGCGGATGCCGACTCGACCTCGGAGAGGTCCCGGTGGGTGCCGGCGACGAACTTCGGGTACTTCAGCTCGGGGCGGTCCAGCGCCGCGATCCCGAAGAGGCCGGTCAGGTCCAGCGGCCCGGGCAGCGGGAAGAGCTCGGCGTCGGACATCTTCAGCTCGCGGACCAGCAGGTCCAGGACGTACGGGTCGATGGACTCCTCGACCTCGAGCCGCACCGGCGGGCCGAAGCGGCGCCGCATGAGCTCCTTCTCCAGGGCCTGCAGAAGGTTCTCGGCGTCGTCCTCCTCGACCTCCAGGTCCTCGTTCCTGGTCACCCGGAACATGTGGTGCGCGAGCACCTCCATGCCGGGGAAGAGCTCTTCGAGGTGCGCGGCGATGACGTCCTCGAGGGGGACGTACCGCTGCGGCGAGGCCTCCAGGAAGCGGGACAGCAGCGGCGGGACCTTGACGCGGGCGAAGTGGCGGTGGCCGCTGACCGGGTTCCGTACCACCACGGCGAGGTTCAGCGAGAGGCCCGAGATGTACGGGAAGGGGTGTGCGGGGTCCACGGCCAGCGGGGTCAGGACCGGGAAGATCTGCTGCCGGAAGAGAGTGAACAGGCGTGCCTGCTCCTTCTCGGTGAGGTCCGGCCAGCGGATGAGGTGGATGCCCTCCTCGGCGAGCGCCGGGGCGATGTCCTGCTGGTAGCAGGCGGCGTGCCGGGCCATGAGCTCGCGGGAGCGGTTCCAGATCAGGTCCAGCACTTCGCGGGGCTGCAGGCCGGACGCGGACCGGGTGGCGACACCGGTCGCGATGCGGCGCTTCAGGCCGGCGACGCGGACCATGAAGAACTCGTCCAGGTTGGACGCGAAGATTGCCAGGAAGTTGGCCCGTTCGAGGAGCGGGGTGGCCGGGTCCTCGGCGAGCTCCAGGACGCGCTCGTTGAACGCGAGCCAGCTGCGCTCGCGGTCGAGGAACCGCCCCTGAGGCAATTCGGCGCCGTCTCCCTCGTGATCTTCCTCGTACGAATCGAGGTCGGCGTCGAGATCGGGTTCCAGGTCGGAGACCGTGGCGGCGACGGTGTGCGGCCGGTGCGCGGCTATGGAACCGACGGACGGCTGGGGGTGCTGGACCGGTACCTCGGCGGGCTGCTGGCTCATGAACCCATTCTTCCGCGTCGAGGGCCTGATGGGCGCGTCGGAGAGGGCCGGGGTGAGGGGGATCTTCCCGTTCGGGGAGGAGGGTACAGCGGGCTGCATTGAGTGAGGGTCGCAAGGGCGTCTGAATGCCCGGTAACGACGACATGACGTGAGGGAAAGCGTGGCGGGACCCCCCGGGGTCGGTCGCGGGGGGTCCTGTACGGCGTATGGGGCTCTGTGCGGCCTTGTGCGGCCCTACGCGGGCCCTGCTCGGGCGGTGTGCGCGGGTGCAGCAGCCAGAATGGGGCGGCGGTGGCGGCGTCGGCAAGAGCCGGCGCGATGCCGGTCCCGATGCGTTACCGAGCAGTGGCCGCCCGGGGGCGGTCCGTCAGGACTCGGTGCGGTACATCAGGTCCACCTCGTGCGTGACGAAGCCGAGGCCTTCGTACACCCGCAGCGCCGCCGGATTGTCCGCGTCGACGTAGAGCATCGCGGTCGGCACCCCTTGCGCGGCGAGATGCCGCAGCCCGATCGCGGTCAGCGCCTTGCCGAGGCCGCCGCCCTGCGCGTCGGGCCGGATGCCGATGACGTACACCTCGCCGAGGTGCTCCGCGGCGTGCACCTTCGTCCAGTGGAAGCCGATGAGCTCCCCGCCCCGCTCGGCCAGGAAGAAGCCCTTGGGGTCGAACCACGGCTCGGCCTTGCGGTCGTCGAGGTCCCGCTGGGTGACGGAGCCCTGCTCGGGGTGGTGCGCGAAGGCGGCGGCGTTCACGGCGAGCCAGGCCGCGTCGTCCTGCCCGGGCACGAAGCTGCGTACGGTGACGCCCGCCGGGAACACCGGCTCGGGAATGTTCAGCGGGCTCAACGGCCGCCGCAGCTGGCGCAGTTCACGGAAGAGGGTGAGCCCGAGGACCTGAGCCAGATGCCGCGCGGCGGACTTCCCGCCGTGCGCCCACACCCGCAGCCGCTTCCCGGACGCGCCCAGCAACGCACTCCCGAGGGCCCGCCCGTGGCCGCGCCCGCGGTGCGCGGGGTGCACGACGAGCTCGGCGGCCGGAGCCTCGATGGGGTCGGTGTCCTCCAGCTGCGCGTACCCGATCAGCTCGCCGCCGACGGTGAGCAGGAGATGCCGTACGCCCTCCCGCTTCCCGCCGCGCAGCTGCAGTCGCCCCTGCTCGGAGACGGCCTGCATCCCGTCCGCGCGGGCGGCCTCGCCGAGCATGCCGAGCACGGCCTGAGCCTGCTCGGGGCTGAGCTCGTCAACGGTCTCGATCTGCCGGCCGGGCTCCGGAATCACAGCATCAATGCTCATGGGACGAGGGTACGGCTGGACAGCACCTTGTCGGCGATACGGGACGGGCCCTGCGTACGGGTGATACGCGAGGAACCGCCCGATGACGAACAAAGGCAACCAGGTCGTAACCCCTACCCCCCTGTCGCGCTACGCGCGTTGACTCTAGGCTGCCGCTCGCAACCCTCACGCCACGCTGAACTGACAAGGGGACAGATGTCAGCGACACCGAACAAACACCGTGCGGCCCGCCGGAGCCGTCGGGTTCTCGCCGCGGCCGCCGGACTGGCCACCGTCGGCGCGCTCTTCGCCGCGATGCCGGCCGGTGCCGCCGTCGACGAGGGGAGCAGCGGCGACCGTCACCACAAGCCGCGCACCGTCGACGTGCAGCTGTTGTCCTTCAACGACCTGCACGGAAACCTGGAGCCGCCCGCCGGCTCGGCCGGTCAGGTCACCCACACCCGTGCGGACGGCACCACCGAGAAGATCAATGCGGGCGGCGCCGAGTACCTCGCCACGCACCTGCGCCAGGCCCGCGAGGGCAATAAGTACTCGGTGACGGCCGCGGCCGGTGACATGATCGGCGCATCGCCGCTGCTCTCCGGGCTCTTCCACGACGAGCCGACCATCGAGGCGCTGAACGCGCTGAAGCTCGATGTCTCCTCCGTCGGCAACCACGAGTTCGACGAGGGTGCCAAGGAACTGGCCCGGATGCAGAACGGCGGCTGTCACCCCACCGCCGGCTGCTTCGAGCAGGGCAGGAAGTTCACGGGCGCGGACTTCCCGTACCTCGCCGCGAATGTGGCGGACGACAAGACCGGCAGGCCGCTGCTCGATCCGTACTTCATCTGGAAGAAGGACGGCGTCAAGATCGGCTTCATCGGGGTGACCCTGGAGGGCACGCCGAACATCGTCAGCGCCGAGGGCGTCAAGGGCCTCACGTTCGCCGACGAGGTCGAGACGATCAACAAGTACACCAAGGTGCTGGAGCGCAAGGGCGTCAAGTCGATCGTCGCTCTGATCCACGAGGGCGGGGCGCCGGCCTCCTCCTCGTACAACTACAACTGCGACAGCCCGGGCCCCGGCGACGGTGTCTCCGGCCCGATCGTCGACATCGCCAAGAAGATCAGCCCGCAGGTCGACGCCCTGGTCACCGGCCACACCCACCAGGCGTACGCGTGCACCGTCCCGGACCCGTCCGGCCGGCCGCGTACGGTCACATCGGCGGCCTCGTTCGGCAAGCTGTACACCGACACGACGCTCACCTACGACCGTCGCACCAAGGACATCGTCCGTACGTCCGTCGCCTCCGCGAACCACGTGGTCACCCGCGACGTGCCGAAGGCCGAGGACATGACCTCGCTGATCGCGCGCTGGAACACGCTGGCCGCGCCGGTCGCGAGCCGGCCCGTCGGCTATATCTCCGCCGACATCGACAACCCCTTCGACGCGCCCGAGAAGCCGCTCGGCAATCTGATCGCGGACGCGCAGCTGGAGGGTCTCGCCCCGGCGGACAAGGGCGGGGCGCAGCTCGCGCTGATGAACCCGGGCGGAATCCGCGCGGGCCTCGTCCACAAGGCGTCCGGCAGTGAGGGCGACGGTGTCGTGACCTACGGCGAGGCGTTCACCGTGCAGCCGTTCACCAACATGATGACCGTCGTCGACCTGACCGGCGCTCAGTTGATCACTGCACTCCAGCAGCAGGTCAGTGGCGCGAACCAGGCTTCCCCGAAGATCCTCCAGGTGTCGGACGGCTTCACCTACACCCTGGATCTGACGAAGACCGGAGCCGACCGGATCGTGGCCGGCTCGGTCAGGCTGAAGGGCGAGGCGATCGACCCGGCGAAGACCTACCGGGTCGCGATGAATGAGTTCCTGGCGGGCGGCGGCGACGGCTTCGCCGTCCTGAAGGAGCACAAGAACAAGCTGGTCGGCGCGTCCGACCTGGACATCCTCAACGCCTATCTGGCCGCGCACTCCAGCGCGAGCGCGCCGCTCGCGCCGCCGGCCACCGGCCGGATCACGGTCGTGAAGTAGCGCTACTCGGCGGGACGGTGGGGCGGCGGGCCACGGGGCTGCCGCCCCACCGGCGTTCACGGAAGAGGCTTGATTCAGCCGTTGGTTACTGGCCAGTCCTGGCTCTGGTGCTTCTTGACGTGACCACGCCATAATCCCGGACCATGGACCGACGGAGCTTTCTCGCGGGCGCGGCAGCCGTCTCCGCAACCGCCCTCATCGGCGCACCCCCCGCCTTCGCCGCACCCCGCCGCACCCTGTCCGCGCAGGACTGGATGGCGGGCTCCGCGGACAGCACCGCCCTCGCGCGGCTGACGATCCCCGGCACACACGACTCGGGCGCGCGCTTCGGCGGGCTCTGGACCGAGTGCCAGAACACCACCGTCGCCGACCAGTTGAACAGCGGCATCCGCTTCCTGGACGTCCGCTGCCGGGTCACCGGGGACTCCTTCGCCATCCACCACGGGGCCTACTACCAGAACCTGATGTTCGGCGATGTGCTCATCGCCTGCCGGGACTTCCTGAACGCCCACCCGTCCGAGACGGTTCTCATGCGCGTCAAGCAGGAGTACTCGGAGGAGAGCGACGCGACCTTCCGCCGCGTATTCGACACCTACCTCGACGGCAAGGGCTGGCGTCCGCTGTTCCGCATCGGCGACGGGCTGCCGTCGCTGGGCGAGGCCCGCGGCAAGGTCGTCCTCATCGCCGACAACGGCGGACTGCCCGGCGTCAAATGGTGGGACAGCGCGGTGTTCGACATCCAGGACGACTGGAACGCCGCGCCGAACGCCAAGTACCCCAAGATCGAGGCACAGTTCCGTAAGGCGGCCCAGCAGCCCGGAAAGCTGTTCATCAACTTCGTCAGCACCTCCGCGTACCTGCCGCCGCGCTGGAACTCCGACAACCTCAACCCGAAGGTCCACTCCTTCATCAACGGCTCAGAGGCGAGCGGCTGGAAGGGCCTCGGCATTGTGCCGATGGACTACCCCAACACCCGCTCGGGACTCGTCGATTCGCTCCTGCGGCGCAACTAGGCGGCGCGCTGGGCGGCGTCAGGGCTAGGGCGTGCCAGGCGTCGCGGGGCTGGGGGCACCTCCCAGACGAAGCTCTGGGGGAGGGACTTCTAAAACACGCCCTCGGCGGGCGGTGGCGTCGCCGCGCCCGGCAGCCGGATCACCGCGCGCGTACCGCCGCCCGCAGCGGGCTCGATCGAAACCTCGCCGCCCAACTGCTGGACCGTACGGGCCACGATCGACAGCCCAAGACCCGAGCCGGGCAGACTCCGCGCCGACGGCGAGCGCCAGAACCTCTCGAAGACGTAAGGGAGTTCATCGGCGGGGATGCCGGGACCGTGGTCTCGTACCGTCAGCCCGCCGCCCTTGAGAGCCACCTCGACCGTCCCGCCCGGCGGCGAGAACTTCACCGCGTTGTCCAGGACGTTGACCAGCGCCCGCTCCAGCGCGGCCGGCTCCGCCCGTACGTACCAGGGCGCCAGGTCCGCCGCGAAGGTCAGCTCAGGCCCGCGCAGCCGGGCCCGCTCCAGCGCGGCCTCGGCGATCTCGTGCAGGGCGACCACCTTCAGTGGCCCCCGGTCCACCGCGTCGGGCCGCGACAGCTCCTGCAAGTCGCCGATGAGGGCGGCCAGTTCGGTCATCTGCGCCTTGACAGAGGCCATCAGCGCCGTACGGTCCGCGGGCGGGATCGCCCGGCCCGTCTCCTCGCTGCGGGCCAGCAGCTCGATATTCGTACGCAGCGAGGTCAGCGGCGTGCGCAGCTCGTGCCCGGCGTCCACGATCAGCTGGGCCTGCCGGTCCTGGGAGGAGGCGAGCGCGGCGGTCATCGAGTTGAAGGAGCGGGACAGCCGGGCGATCTCGTCCTCGCCCTCGACCGGGATGCGTACGGTCAGATCCTCGGTGCGGGCGACGTGCTCGACGGCCCCGGTGAGCCGGTCGACCGGTTTGAGCCCGGCCCGCGCGACCCACAGCCCGGCCGCGCCCGCGCCCAGGACGCCGACGCCGGACACGATGAGCAGCAGGAGCGCCAGATCGTTGAGGGTGCCCTCTGTCTCCTTGAGCGGGTACGCGATCATCACCGCGGTGTCTGTCACGACCCCGCTCGCCGGGCCCTGGACGACGGCCGCGGCGGTGAGTACGCGGACGTCCTTCCCGTCGGTGTCCCGGCCGTTGCGGAACGTCCAGACGGCTGGATCCGCGTTCTGCGCCACCTTCTGGTCACTGCTGTCGACCTGGATGGTGCCGGCTGAGCCGGCGGCGACGCACGGTTTGTCGCTGTCGGCCTGGACGAGCTGGAGGTAGAAGACGGGCTTGGGGCCGTAGCCGGTCCGGGCGGCGGGAGTCTGGGAGCAGCTGCGCAGTGCGGCGGCGATTTCTTCGGTACGCAGGGGCGCGCTCGCGGCTTTCAGCTTGGAGTCGATCTCGTCGTACAGCTTGCCGCGCACGACGAACCAGCAGGTGGTGGAGACGGCCGCGACCGCGACCGCCACCGCGACCGCCACCAGCAGCGCCAGCCGCGACCGCAGGGGCAGCGCACGGAACCTTCTCATCACTCCGGGCCGCCCGACCGCAGCGCGTACCCCACGCCGCGCACCGTGTGGACCAGGCGCGGCTCGCCGGCCGCCTCCGTCTTGCGTCGCAGATACATCACATACACATCCAGCGAATTGGAGCTGGGCTCGAAGTCGAAGCCCCAGACCGCCTTGAGAATCTGCTCCCGGGTCAGCACCTGGCGCGGATGCGCGAGAAACATCTCCAGCAGCGTGAACTCCGTACGGGTCAGCTCCACCCGGCGCGTGCCGCGGTGGACCTCGCGCGTCGCCAGGTCCATCCGCAGATCGGCGAAGGCCAGCACGTCGTCGTCGGGAGCCGCGCCCGCGGTCGTCGCATACGAGCTGCGCCGCAGCAGCGCGCGGATCCGGGCGAACAGCTCGTCCAGCTCGAACGGCTTGACCAGATAGTCGTCCGCGCCCGCGTCCAGCCCGGTCACCCGGTCGCCGACCGTGTCCCGCGCGGTCAGCATCAGGATCGGCGTGGTCGACCCGGCGGCGCGCAGCCGACGGGCGGCGGTCAGGCCGTCCATCCGGGGCATCTGGATGTCGAGCACAATCAGATCGGGCGCGTACGCCTCCGCCCGGGCGAGGGCGTCCACGCCGTCGACGGCGACCTCGGTCCCGTACCCCTCGAAGGCGAGAGACCGCTGGAGCGCCTCACGGACGGCAGGCTCGTCGTCGACGATGAGGATGCGGTCGCCTTCACGGGGGGTAGTCATGACATCAGCCTCGCACGGGGTCAGCTGTTGCCGCCGGAGCGCAGGTCGTCGAGGTCGGCCTTGACGGTGTCGATGGGGATGGCGAAGCCGAGGCCGACGCTGCCGGCGGTGGAGCCGGTGGCCGAACTGGGCGAGTACATCGCGGAGTTGATGCCGATGATCTCGCCGTTCATGTTGATGAGCGCGCCGCCGGAGTTGCCGGGGTTGAGCGAGGCGTCGGTCTGGATGGCCTTGTAGGTGGTCTTGGAGTCGCCGGTGTCGCCGTTGAACTGCTGCCCGCCGAATTCGAAGGGCCAGCCGCCGCCCTGCTGTTGCTGCCGGCCCTGGTCCTGGTCCTTCGCGACGGTCACATCGCGGTTGAGCGCGGAGACGATCCCGCTGGTGACGGTGCCGGTCAGGCCCTCGGGCGAGCCGATCGCGACGACCTCGTCGCCGACCTTGACCTTGCTGGAGTCGCCGAGGGAAGCCGCCTTGAGGCCTCTCGCGCCCTCCAGCTTGATGAGAGCGAGATCCTTGTCGGGGTCGGTGCCGACGACCTTGGCGGTGTACGTCTTGCCGTCGCTGAGCTTCACCTTGACGGTGTCGGCGCCGGAGACGACGTGGTTGTTGGTGATGACCTCACCGTCGGCGGTGATGATCACGCCGGAGCCGGTGGACTGCCCGGCGGAGGAGGTCGCGCTGATCTCCACGATGCTCGGCGAGACGGCCTGGGCGACGCCGGAGACGGTGCCGGTGCTGCTCCGCGAAACATTGGTACCGGTCACGCCGGTGCCGCTGCTCTTGTCGCCGCCGACGAACTGCCCGACGAGCGCGGAGGCCCCGCCGCCGATGACCGCGGCGGCGACGGCAACGGCGACGATGAGCGCGACGGGCCGCTTGGCGTTGGCGCGGTGCGGTGGGGGCGGGGGCGGGGGGTAGGCGCCGGTGTTGTACGGCTGCGGCTGCGGGTAGCGGTAGTAGTCCGTCATGGGGATGACTCTGGGGGCCGTACATGAGAGCAGTCTGAGGCGGCGCTGAGAAGCCGGGCAGAACGGTGCGTGCCCGAGGTCAGGGGGCACGGGGGTCCGTTGCCCGGATGGCGGGGCCTGGGGGGCGCTGCCGCCCCCTGGCGCGAAGGGGTACGGGGGGTGCGGGCGCGGACTTTTCCCCCACCCCGCCCCTTCCCGGCTGTGTCAATTTGCGGCTCCGCCGCGTGGGGGGCGCTGCCCCCAGGCCTCTGCGGGGGGAAAGAGTACGTGGGGGCTGACGCCCCCACACCCCCGTGCCACTCCGGCGGCTTCGCCCCGGAGCCCAGAAAAGCGGGCTGGCGCCCTACGCCCCTGCCACGCGGCAGCTTCGCGCCGCCCAGGAAGGCGGGCCGACACCCCGGCCGCTCTGGCGGCTTCGCCGCAGAGCCCGCGAAGGCGGGGCTGACGGACCCGCATCCCCGGCCGCTCGGGCGGCTTCGCCGCGGAGCCCCGGAAGACGGGGCTAGCCCCCGGCCGCTCTGGCGGCTTCGCCGCGGAGCCCGAGGGAAACGGGGCGGGGCTGACGGACCCGCATCCCCGGCCGCTCGGGTGGCTTCGCCGCGGTGCCCACAAGGCGGGGGGGGGTGAGGCGTCCACCCCTCGGGCGGGCCCGTACCGGGGGGTGCCTCCCGGTGGGGAGGGGCCGTGCAGGGTCGTCCCCGCAGGGGATCGGCGGCCGGACCCGGTGATCAACACGAACCCCTTCACGCCGCCGACCCCGAGGAGTCGAGCCCGGAGGGGCCCCGGAACCCGCACCCCACGACACCGGACAACCCCACGACCGCCCCGCGGAACCCCGCACCCCACGACCCGCGCAACGCACGCCCGCACCCCACGACACCGGGCACCCCGCACCGCGGACGGCCGCACCCCCCAACGCACACCCGCCGGAGGCTAACCGCAGCCGCACGAGCGGCGGATTACCAAGCCCGATGGGAACTGCTTCACCCTCTCCCGGCGCGAACCCGCCACCCTCAGGGCGTCGTCCAGGACCAGGTCCACCGCCGCCCGTGCCATCGCCGGGCGGTCCGAGGAGATCGTCGTCAGCGGGGGGTCCGTCAGCGCCGCCTCCTTGACGTCGTCGAAGCCTGCCACCGCCAGCTCGCCCGGGACGTCTATGCGCAGTTCACGCGCCGCACGCAGGACGCCGATCGCCTGGTCGTCCGTCGAGCAGAAGATCGCCGGCGGACGCTCCGGGCCCGAGAGGAGCTTCAGGGCGACGAGATACGCGTCGTAGCGGTTGTACGGGGCCTGAAACAGCCGGCCCTCCACCGAGCGGCCGGACTCCAGCATCGCCCGGCGCCAGCCCTCGACGTGGTCCGCCACCGGGTCGCCGACCGCCGGGGTCGACTCCATGCCGCCGAGGCAGGCCACATACGGATGCCCGTGCTCCAGCAGATGCCGCGTCGCCAGCTGCGCGCCGCCGATGTCGTCCGTGACGACCGCGACATCGTCGATCGCCTCGGGGCGTTCATGGAGGAGGACGACCCGCGCGTCCCACGCCTCGATCTCCGCCGCGGCCCGTTCGCTCGGGCCCTGGCTGACCAGGATCAGCCCGGAGACCCGCATCCCGAGGAAGGCCCGCAGATAGTGGACCTCGCGCTCGTCGCGGTAGTCGGAGTTCCCGACGAGCACCATTTTCCCGCGGTCCGCCGCGGCCTGTTCCACCGCGTGCGCCATCTCCGCGAAGAACGGCTGCCGCGCGTCCGGCACGATCATGCCTATGAGGTCGGTGCGCCGCGAAGCCATCGCCTGGGCAACCCGGTCCGGCCGGTAACCCAGCTCCTTGATCGCGGCGAGCACCCGCTCGCGCGTGGCCGGAGCAACCGGCCGGGGTCCGTTGTTGATGACGTAGCTGACGACCGCGGTCGACGTACCCGCCAGTCTCGCTACATCGTCCCGCGTCACCTTGGCCACGCGCGGCAGTCTACGCGGGGTGACCTACCTCTGGGCAGGGCGTACGGCGGCTTCCTGCACCTCCGCCGGATCCTCCGTACGGGCGACCGGAGCCGCCGCCGCCTTCGCCTTGGCTTCCTCGGCCGCGCGCTCGACCTTCTCCGGCGCGACGAAGCGGTAGCCGACGTTCCGTACGGTCCCGATCAGCGACTCGTGCTCGGGGCCGAGTTTCGCCCGCAGCCGCCGTACATGCACGTCGACCGTGCGCGTACCACCGAAGTAGTCGTAGCCCCAGACCTCCTGGAGCAGCTGCGCGCGGGTGAAGACCCGCCCCGGGTGCTGCGCGAGGTACTTCAGCAGCTCGAACTCCTTGAAGGTCAGGTCCAGGACCCGCCCCTTCAGCTTCGCGCTGTACGTCGCCTCGTCGACCGAAAGATCGCCGTTGCGGATTTCCATCGGAGAGTCGTCCGAGGTGATGTGCTGGCGGCCCATCGCGAGGCGCAGCCTCGCCTCGACCTCGGCGGGACCCGCCGTGTCGAGCAGCACGTCGTCGATGCCCCAGTCCGCGGTGACGGCCGCGAGACCGCCCTCCGTGACGACGAGGATCAGCGGACAGCCGGGCCCGGTGGAGCGCAGCAGCTGGCACAGCGACCGCACCTGCGGCAGATCGCGGCGGCCGTCGACAAGGATCACGTCGGCACCGGGGGTGTCGACGAGGGCCGGGCCCTCGGCGGGGGCCACCCGTACGTTGTGCAGAAGCAGTCCGAGGGCGGGAAGCACCTCCGTCGACGGCTGGAGGGCATTGGTCAGGAGCAGCAGAGAGCTCATCGCGCCCCACCTGCCCGGGTCGTCTTGCGGTCGTGCACGGTTCGCTCGCCCATAACGTCGGTTCCTCCTCGGTCCCTGCGAGGACGTTGCGGCATCTGCTTCGTACGATGGCTCCCGCGCCCTGGGAGCCATTGTTCACCTGCCTGTAACAACGGCGGGAAAACACAAAAGGACCCGGGGGCTACGTTGCCCGAGTCCTCTGCCAAGCAGAATAACCCACATGCGTTCCGAGGCAGAGGGGTCTTTCCGCAGATCAATTATTCCTTCGCTCACCCGGGGGCCGCGTCGCAAGATCCTCCTTACGGAAGACGGGGTCCGAATTGAGGCCGTGTACGAGCCGTGTACGGCAGGTGTCACGGACACCGCGATCGTTGTCGCGCACGGTTTCACGGGGTCGGTGGACCGGCCCGCGGTGCGCCGGGCGGCGCGGGCGTTCGCGCAGCGTGCGGCCGTGGTCACTTTCTCGTTCCGGGGGCACGGAGCATCCGGCGGCCGCTCCACGGTCGGCGACCGCGAGGTGCTCGATCTGGCGGCCGCGGTGGAGTGGGCGCGTGCCTTCGGTCACAGTCGCGTGGTGACGGTCGGGTTCTCCATGGGCGGCTCGGTGGTACTGCGGCACGCTGCGATGCACAGGGGGCGCACTGAGGCGCGTACGGACGCGGTCGCCGCCGTCAGCGCCCCCGCACGCTGGTACTACCGCGGTACGGCCCCGATGCGGCGGCTGCACTGGGTCGTCACCCGGCCCCTCGGCCGGCTCGTCGGCCGCTACGGCCTCGGCACCCGGATCCACCCCGAGGACTGGAGCCCCGTCCCTCTCTCCCCGGTCGAGTCCGTGCCGCTCATCGCCCCGACCCCGCTGCTGATCGTGCACGGCGACCGCGACTCGTACTTCCCCCTGGACCACCCGCGCATGCTCGCGGCCGCCGCCAGGGAAGGAACGGCCGAGTTGTGGCTGGAGCCGGGCATGGGACATGCCGAGAACGCCGCGGACGATGAGCTGCTCGGTCGCCTCGCAGACTGGCTCGTCGCCGAGTAGCTCATCCGCGTAGCCCATCATGGAAGCCGACGAAAGGAGTGCCGCTATGGCAGCGGGAACGATCCGCTACTGGGCCGCGGCCAAGGCAGCGGCCGGGATCGCGGAGGAGCCGTACGCGGCGGGAACGCTCGCCGAGGCGCTCGACGCGGTGCGCGAGCGGCACCCGGGCGAGCTGACGCGCGTACTGCAACGGTGTTCGTTCCTCGTCGACGGTGACCCCGTCGGGACCCGCGGCCATGAGACCGTACGGCTTGCCGAGGGCGGCACGGTCGAGGTGCTCCCGCCGTTCGCAGGAGGGTGAACCGCACATCATGAGCAGCGATCAGCAGTATCCGTACGGACAGCAGCAGCAGCAGCAGCCGCAGCCGCACCAGGGCCAGTACGCCGGTCAGCAGCACCAGCATCATCAGCAGCAGCCGTATCAGGCGCCGCCCTACCAGGAGCCCGGCTACCCGGAGCAGCGCGACCCCGGCACGGCCCAGACCTGGCAGGCCGAGACCTGGGACACGCAGTACCAGCCGGTCGTACAGCCCACGCAGGCCGCCGCCGCCCCGGACACCGCGTATCTGCCGCCGCAGGCGGCGTACCCGCTGCCGCCCGAGGCCCCGCTCCCGGCGCCCGGACCGGCCGTGTACGAGCCCCCGGCCGACCCGGCCGCCGACGCCGGATACAGCGCCCCCACCACCATCGGGAACGCCCGGATCACCGACGCCCAGCGCGCCCGCGCCGAGGGACGCTCGCCGGTCATCGCGCCGGGCATGCAGCCCGCCGGGCTGACCGCCGCCCTCGGACTGCTGCTCGCCGGCGGCGCGGCCATCGGCCCGTACGCCCTGCTCGTGCCGCTCGTCCTGCTGCAGGCCGTCACCGCGGCCGGCTGGTTCCGGCTGAACGGCATGTGGCCCGCCCGCCAGGGCATCGCGCTCGCCTTCGCCGGCGGCCTCGCCGCCGACGCCGTGCTGCTCTCCGTCGGCCGGGAGAACGCCCCCGCCGCGATCATCGGCACCCTCGGCGTCTGGGTGCTGCTCACCCTCGTACTGCAGCTGCGCAGCCACGCCGGCGCCGACGAGAGGATGTACGGCCTGATGGCGACGGTGGCATCCACCGCCCTCGCGATCCTCGCGACCGGGCATCTCGCGGGCCCTGACGATGCCGTGGTGATCGGCGGGATCGCGGTCGCCGTGGCCGTTCTGGCCCGTGCGCTGCCGTTGCCGGGCGTCGCGTCCGTCGCCGTGGCGCTGCTGGCCGCGGCCGGTGCGGGCATCGCGGCCGGCAGTCTCACCGACATGGGCGCCAAGGGCGCGCTGCTAGGCCTGGCAGCTGGTGGCTGCGCGCTGATCGGGCTGCGGGTCGCGAGCTACGACTACCCGTCCCGCTTCGTCCATATGACGGCCGGCGTGGCTCTGCCGCTGACCGCCGCGGCCCCCGCCGTCTACTTGATCGGCCGCGCCCTGGTGTGAGGACCCCGGTGTGACGGGCCCCGTGCCGTCGGCCGGAACCAAAGGACCCCACCCAAACGTCGATCATTCAAGGCATGGCGTCGTCCGGACTGGTTAGGCTCGCGGGCGTCACGGGGGGCCAGACGGACGAGGGTGGGGGACACCGAGCAATGCGCGCACTGCGAATACTGCTGATCATCGCCGTGATCATCGGGGGCATCTTCGTCGCCGCCGACCGGATCGCGGTCAACATGGCGGAGTCCGAGGCCGCCGACAAGATCAAGAGCAGCCAGGGGCTGAGCTCGACCCCGGAGATCTCCATCAAGGGCTTCCCCTTCCTCACCCAGGTGGTGGGCAAGGAGCTCGACGAGGTGGACGTCAGCCTGTCCGGCATCACCGCCACCGCGGGCGGCCACTCGGTCAACGTCACCGAGGTCAGGGCCGAGCTGCGCAGCGTACGGATCGACAGCAGCTTCTCCTCCGCCGTCGCGGACCGCGCCGACGGCTCCGCCCGGATCTCCTACGCCGACCTGACGAAGGCCGCGCCGAAGGGCGCCACGATCAGCTACGCGGGACCCGACCGGGCGGCGAAGGGCCAGGTCAAGGTCACCGGACCGCTCTCCGACCTGCTCGAGGGTGCGGGCGTTCCGGTCCCCGGCGCGGTGGAGCGACTGCTCAAGGGCCGCACGGTCAGCGCGTACAGCACGGTCGTGCTCAAGGGCGGCAGCACGGTCCAGCTGAGGGCCGAGGAGCTGCCGAAGCTGCCGGTCCCGGGCTTCGACGAGAAGCTGCGCAAGGCCATCGACTACGACCTGAAGATCGCCGGGATGCCGTCGGGCATCAAGCTCGACAAGGTCGCGGCGACGGACGCCGGACTGCGGTTCTCGGGTACGGGTACGAACGTCTCACTGGCCGGCTAGACCACACCCCTCGCTGAAGGGCGGAGAGGGCGATTTCCGCCGTACCCTCACCCACCCGGCCGTATGGTGAGACGGCCCTGTCCGCTGGGTAGAAGGCGGGCAGGCCCAATCCGCCCCGGAGACGGGCAGGGAGCGTCCGGGGCTCCCTCCTGTCCCGCATAGTGGATGATCGCGTCTCAACATCCGACACACCGGTGACATGGTGGCCGACTCGTCCCTACGATCGGACCCATGAAGCGACAGGCGGATCTCACGAAGCGGCGGGCAGTAGACCTGTGCCGCGTCGCCGCCATGCTCTGTCGCGCTTTCTGAGCGGGAGCTCGACTCCCGTATCCCCCGGGCCCATTGACAGTTGTCAGGGCCAAACCCTGTGCCGTACGCCGCGCGTCCGCGTATCCGCACACCCCTCTCTTCGCATCACCCGCCGCACACTGCCCCGGAGGAGAAAGAGCATGAGCCGCAGCGACGTCCTGGTAGACGCCGACTGGGTCGAGGCCCACATCGCCGACCCGAAGGTCGTCATCGTCGAGGTCGACGAGGACACCTCCGCGTACGACAAGAACCACATCAAGAACGCCGTCCGGATCGACTGGAAGTCCGACCTCCAGGACCCGGTCCGCCGTGACTTCGTCGACCAGGAGGGCTTCGAGAAGCTCCTGTCCGCGAAGGGCATCGCCAACGACGACACCGTCGTCCTCTACGGCGGCAACAACAACTGGTTCGCTTCGTACGCGTACTGGTACTTCAAGCTCTACGGCCACGACAGCGTCAAGCTCCTCGACGGCGGCCGCAAGAAGTGGGAGCTGGACTCCCGCGACCTGGTCGACGGCGCTGAGGTGCCCGAGCGCGCCGCGACCGAGTACAAGGCCAAGGCCCAGAACACCTCGATCCGCGCCTTCCGCGACGAAGCCGTCGCCGCGATCGGCAACCAGAACCTGGTGGACGTGCGCTCGCCCGACGAGTTCAGCGGCAAGCTGCTCGCCCCGGCGCACCTCCCGCAGGAGCAGTCGCAGCGCCCGGGTCACATCCCGAGCGCCCGCAACATCCCGTGGTCCAAGAACGCCAACGACGACGGCACCTTCAAGTCGGACGACGAGCTCAAGGAGCTCTACGCCGAGGAGCAGGTGGACCTGGCGAAGGACACCATCGCGTACTGCCGCATCGGTGAGCGCTCCGCGCTCACCTGGTTCGTGCTGCACGAGCTGCTCGGTATCGAAAACGTCAAGAACTACGACGGCTCGTGGACCGAGTACGGCTCCCTCGTCGGCGTGCCGATCGAGCTCGGCGCCAACAAGTAACCCTCTCCTCCGACCCTGAAGGACAACCCCTATGTGTGGAGCACAGGCCGGCGGCCCCGACGCTTCGACGATCAAGCCCGGTGAGACGACCATCCAGGGCAGCGTGACCCGTGACGGCGAGCCCGTCACCGGCTATGTCCGCCTGCTGGACTCGACCGGCGAGTTCACTGCCGAGGTCCCGACCTCGGCGACCGGACAGTTCCGCTTCTACGCGGCAGAGGGCACGTGGACGGTGCGCGCTCTCGTTCCGGGTGGCACGGCGGACCGCACGGTCGTCGCGCAGACCGGCGGCCTGGCTGAGGTAGCCATCGCCGTCTGATTCACCATGTACCGGCCGAAGGGCCGCACCCCAGGGGGTTGGACGCCACTGGAACGGGGTGCGGCCCTTCGGTCGTACGCTGGAAGCATGTACGCGCGACGTCGCCACGCCTACTTTCTGCTGATGGGGACGTGCCTGGCGCTCTTCGTCTCCGCCTGGGCCGTGGTGCGCCTGTGGTCCGTTCCCGTCGCCGTCGGCATGTGCGTCGTCGCCATGGTCATCCCGCCGTTCGCCGCGATGGTCGCGAACCGGCGCGGGCCCGAGGACCGCTGGTGGGACGACCCGTCCGGGGACCCCAAGTCCGACGAGTGGTGGGACGAGCTGGACGGCAAGAAGCGCCGGAACAACCAATGAGCGCCGTCAGTAAATGAGCCGTCAGCAGCCGTCGGTAAATGAGGGCCGTCAGTAGACGAGGGCCTGGACCCCGTCCGGCATGATCTCGCTGACGAAGACCTGGGCGCCCGCGATCCGTACGCCGTCGAGCACATCCTTCTCCGTGATGTCGCGTCGCGCCGCGCACTGCGTGCACAGCGTGATCTGCCCCGCTGCCTTGATCGACTCGATCAGATCCGGCAGCGGCGCCGCATGCGGCAGTTCGAACTCCGCCGCCCGGCCCGGCAGCGCGAACCACGCGGACTCGCCGGTCAGCCAGAGCGACACCTCCACCCCGCTGGCCACGGCGACCGCCGCCACCGTGAAGGCCTGCGAGCAGCGCTCGGGCGCGTCCGCGCCGGCGGTCACCTTGATCACGAGCTTCTTCGCCATGCACCGAACTCTAATGGGCGGCCCGTCACGGACACCTCGCAGCGAGGGCGCGGCACCAACCCATTAGGCTGGGCCACGGCCCTTTTACCGCCCACCGCTCATACCGAGGAGCACCCCGTGCTTGTGGCATTCTTCGAAGCCCTGCTGGTTCTGGTCTGCGTCGGCGTCGCCGCCTTCGCCGGTCTGACGGTGAAGAAGCTGTACCAGGGTCAGCGCTAGTCACACTCGTATCTCTACAGATCGCCAGAGCTCCTCATGATCGAGATTCCGTCCGACCTGAACCCGGACCTCGTCCCCCTCGCCTTCCTCCTCGGCAACTGGGAAGGCGTGGGCGTATCCGACTTCCCCGGCGCCGAGAAGTGCAACTTCGGCCAGGAGGTCACCTTCAGCCACGACGGCCGGGACTTCGTCGAATACGTCTCGCACACGTGGGTGCTCGACGCCGAGGGCAACAAGGTCCGCCCGCTGGAGTCCGAGTCCGGCTACTGGCGTATCGACTCCGACCGCAAGATCGAAGTCGTCATGGCCCGTGACCAGGGCATCGTCGAGATCTGGTACGGCGAGCTCGCCGACCAGAAGCCGCAGATCGACCTGGTGACGGACGCGGTGGCGCGCACCGCGGCCTCGGGCCCGTACAGCGGTGGCAAGCGGCTCTACGGCTATGTGAAGGGCGACCTGATGTGGGTGGGCGAGAAGTCCACTCCGGAGGTCCCGCTGCGGCCGTACATGTCGGCGCATCTGAAGAAGGTCGTCTCACCGGAGCAGGTCGAGGCGTGGGCCAAGGACCTCGGCGACCTCCCCGACGACGGCATCGCCTTCTTCAAGTGACCCGAAGCCGTTCTCGGGCTTCTTCGAGGTACGACGGGTAGCCATGGGTGAGGCGGGTGGCCATGGGGGCCGAGCGTCAGTTCGGGCCCCCATGGCCCAGGCCCCGCCTACACTGGACGCGTGGTGAGCACCGACTGGAAGAGCGATCTGCGGCAGCGCGGCTACCGGCTGACCCCGCAGCGCCAGCTTGTCCTCGAAGCCGTCGACACCCTTGAGCACGCGACGCCCGACGACATCCTCTCCGAGGTGCGCAAGACCGCGTCCGGTGTGAACATCTCCACCGTTTACCGCACCCTGGAGCTCCTCGAAGAGCTCGGCCTGGTCTCCCACGCCCACCTCGGCCACGGCGCCCCCACCTACCACCTCGCGGACCGCCACCACCACATCCACCTGGTCTGCCGGGACTGTACGAATGTGATCGAGGCGGATGTCGCGGTCGCCGCCGACTTCACCGCGAAGCTGCGCAAGACCTTCGGCTTCGAGACGGACATGAAGCACTTCGCGATCTTCGGCCGCTGCAAGAAATGCGCCGCTGAGGCTTCAACTACCGAGTCGTAGGCTTGTGCCCATGATGAAGAGCCCTCTGCTGTCCCTGCCCGGTGCGGTCGCCGCCGAAGGACGAGACGAAGGAGTCGCCGCGCACTACGGCGATCTGTTCCGAGAACAGCGCGCCCTCGCGGACGGCTCCGGCCTTGTCGACCTCTCCCACCGCGGCGTTGTCACTGTCACCGGCGACGACCGGCTGAGCTGGCTGCATCTGCTGCTCACCCAGCATGTGAGCGACCTCCCGGCGGGCCAGGCCACCGAGGCGCTGATCCTCTCCGCGCACGGCCACATCGAGCACGCCCTGTATCTCGTCGACGACGGCGAGACGGTCTGGGCGCACGTCGAGCCGGGCACGCAGGAGGCGCTGATCGGCTACCTGGAGTCGATGAAGTTCTTCTACCAGGTCGAAGTGGCCGACCGTACCGAGGAGTTCGCGGTCGTGCACCTGCCGGCGGGCTCCATCGCCCAGGTGCCGGACGGCGTTGTCGTACGGGAGACCCCGCACGGCCGCGATCTGTTTCTGCCGCGCGCCGACCTCGAGTCGTACGCCGCCGAGAACGGCCCGGTCGCCGGAATCCTCGCGTACGAAGCACTGCGCATCGAGACCCACCGCCCCCGTGTCGGCTTCGAGACCGACCACCGCACCATCCCGCACGAACTGGGCTGGATCGGCACGGCTGTTCACCTCGAGAAGGGCTGCTATCGCGGCCAGGAGACCGTCGCGCGCGTCCACAACCTGGGGAAGCCGCCGCGCCGGCTGGTCTTTCTGCACCTGGACGGCAGCGAGGTGCATCTGCCGGGCCACGGCACCCCGATCCGGCTCGCGTCGGAGGGTGCGGAGGGCCGCCCTCTGGGCTTTGTGACCACGTCCGCCCGCCACCACGAGCTCGGCCCGATCGCGCTGGCGCTGATCAAGCGCAATGTGCCGGTGGACGCGGAGCTGCTGGCGGGCGACACGGCGGCGGCGCAGGAGCCGGTCGTCGAGCCGTGAGCCGGGCGTGGAGCTTCGAGCCGGTCGTTGAGCCGAGACCCTTGAGCCAGTCGCCGAGCGCTAGATCTCCACGATCACCGTGAACGGGCCGTGGTTGGTGAGCGAGACCCGCATCTCCGCCCCGAAGCGGCCCGTCTCCACCCGCGCCCCCAGTGCCCGCAGCTGCGCAACGACCTCGTCGACCAGCGGCTCGGCCACATCGCCGGGTGCCGCCGCGTTCCAGGTGGGGCGGCGGCCCTTGCGGGCGTCCCCGTAGAGAGTGAACTGCGAAATCACCAGCAAGGGCGCATTCACATCCGAGCAGGACTTCTCACCCTCCAGAATCCGGACCGACCAGAGCTTGCGGGCCAGCTGCGCCGCCTTCTCCCTGGTGTCCTCGTGGGTGACTCCCACCAGGACACACAGCCCTTCGCCGACGATCTCGCCGACCGTCTCGCCCGCCACGACGACGCTCGCGCCGTCGACCCTCTGCACCACTGCACGCATACAGACCAACCTATCTGGGGCTGAACGGGTGCAGAGCACCTGCGTCGGGAGGTTCCGGGGTGGCACGATGCAACAAGGCGGTGCTTCCCCTCGGCCCTTGGGGCCTGGGGAGACCCCATGCACCGGTCGAGGGGACGGACAACGCACATGAGTACATCTGGCGCCGGGCAGCCGCCCGGTCCCGTATCGATTCCCGCATCGGCTTCCACGTCGATTCCCACCTTCCCGGCACCCATGGCCTGTGCCGAGCGACCGCCCCAGCAGCGCAGCACGGGCGCCCTGCCGGAGCCGCCGCAGCACGACCTCCCGACCCTGCGGCTGCCGGAGCTGCGCACGCTGCGCCGGGACTCGCACCGCGACGAGGCGGACCTCAGCTATGTACGGCGGCTGCTGCAGGGCCGGATCGACATCCTGCGGGCCGAGCTGGCCCGGCGTACGGACCCTCAGACCCCGGTCCTCCCGGAGGCCACGGTCGTCGACCGTCTGTCGGAGATTCTGGCCGACGCTCCGTCGCGGCACCGCTCGTCCGCCCGCCATGTGACGCTCTCCACGCCGCACAGCGAGGAGTACCGGCGGCTGGCCGCCGACATGCTCTCCGAGGTCGAGCTCTCCGACCTGGACGCCCGTACGGACGAGGAACTGCACGCGGCCATGGGACGGCTGATCCGCTATGAGCAGCAGGTCTCGCGCCGCCGTCAGCTGCTGCAGCGGACGGCCGACGACTGCAGCGCCGAGATCGCCCGCAGGTACCGTGAAGGCGAAGCACAAGTAGACGACCTGCTCACCTGAAGCGATTCCGACTCCTCGAACCGATCCTTCCGGGAGCGGGCCCCTGCCCCGGAAGGCCGACGATGAGCTCCACCGCCGACAGCACCGCCATACCCCCGGTCCTCGCCGAAGTCGTACGTTCCGGCTTTGCCGAGGGCCATCACCGCGGATCGCTCGTCGTCCTGGCGGCGGACGGCACTGTGGAACTCGCGCTCGGTGACCCGTACGCGCCGGTCTTCCCTCGCTCCAGCAACAAGCCCCTGCAGGCCGCGGCCGTACTGCGGGCCGGGCTCGCCCTCTCCGGCGAGCGCCTGGCGCTGGCCGCGGCGAGCCACTCGGGCGAAAGCTTTCACCTCGATCTCGTACGCAAGATGCTCGCCGAGCACGGGCTGTCCGCGCACGAACTGCAGACCCCGCCGGACCTGCCGCTCGACCCGGTCGAGGCGGAGGCGTATCTCGCCGGGGGCCAGGTCCGGGACCGGGTGGCCATGAACTGCTCCGGAAAGCACGCGGCGATGCTCGCGGCCTGCGCGCTGAACGGGTGGGACCGGACGAACTACCTGGACCCGGCGCACCCGCTCCAGCAGCTGGTCCACGCGGTGGTCGAGGACACGTCCGGCGAGCGGGTCGCGGCCGTCGGCACGGACGGCTGCGGCGCACCCCTGATGGCGATCAGCCTGACCGGCCTCGCGCGCGCCTTCCGCCACCTCGTGCTCGCCGAGCCGGGCTCGGCCGAGCGACGGGTCGCGGACGCGATGCGCGCCCACCCCGAGTACGTGGCGGGCACCCGCCGTCCCGACACCTGGCTCATGCGCGAGGTGCCGGGCGCGCTCTCCAAGATGGGCGCGGAGGCGGTCCAGGCGGTGGCGCTGGCGGACGGCCGTGCGCTGGCCTTCAAGGTGGACGACGGCGCGACGCGGGTGCTGGGCCCGGTGCTGGGCCGTGCGCTCGAGGTGATGGGAGTGGACTCGCCGGTGGTGGGCCGGATCGGGCACGTGCCGCTGCTGGGGGGCGGCGTGGAGGTGGGAGCGATCCGCGCGGCCTTCTGAGGTATTTCCCCTGGTCGAAATCCCCGGGTCGAAACTCGGATGCGGGCCGGTCGGCGTTCGGCCTAGCGTGGGCCGCATGAGCGTCGAGACCCGCGTCATCACCGAGTCCGAGTACCCCGACTGGCTGCGGGCCCTGAACACCGGATTTCTGCGGCCGCCGGTGGTCTCGGCGGAAGAGGTCAACTCGCGCAGAGCGCACACCGACCTTGCGCGGGTGCGCGGCGCGTTCGACGACGGCCGTTGTGTGGCGACGTACCGCTCGTTCGCGCAGCAGCTCACGGCGGTTGGGGGCGCCGCGCTCCCCGCGAGCGCCGTCTCCAATGTGACGGTCTCGCCCACACACCGCCGCCGCGGAGTGCTCAGCCGCATGATCACCGCCGACCTCGCCGAGGCGAAGGAGCGCGGCGACATCGTGTCCACGCTGATCGCCGCGGAGTACCCGATCTACGGGCGGTACGGCTACGGTCCCGCCGCCTGGATCACCGAGTGGGCGGTCGACGTCCCGCGCACGGGCCTCGACCGGCGCTGGTCGGGCCCTGACGATGGCGGCCGTATCGACCTGGTGGACGCCACGGACGTACGCAAACTCGGCCCGGAACTGCATGCACGCCTGGCGGCCAGGCAGCCGGGCGTGGTGAGCCGCGACGAGCGCTGGTGGCAGCTCAACACGGGCCAGGCGCAGTTGGCGAGCCAGCCATGGACGGAGCCGTTCTACGCGGTCTACCGCTCGGCGTCCGGCGAGGTCGAGGGCCTGCTCGCCTATCAGTCGGACGACAAGTGGGGCGACGCCAAGCAGCCGCTGAACACGGCGACGGTACGCGAGATGCTCGCGCTGACGCCGACGGCGGAGCGTGCGCTGTGGCACTACGTCTGCTCGGTGGACTGGATCACCACGGTCAAGTCGGGCTACCGCGCTCCGGACGACCTGCTCCCGCTGCTGCTCCCGGACCCGCGGGCGGCGAGGATCCTGACGCAGGCGGACTTCTTGTGGGTGCGGATCCTGGATGTGGTGCGGGCGCTGGAGGCGCGTACCTACGCGACATCCGCGACCCTGATCCTGGACGTCCGGGACTCTGCCGGCCTGGCGGGCGGCCGCTTCCGCCTGGACGCCTCGCCGGAGGGCGCGGTCTGCGCGCCGTCGACCGAGTCGCCCGATCTGACCTTGGGCGTACGGGAGTTGGGTGCGCTCTACCTGGGCGACGAGTCGGCGGTCCGGCTGGCGGCGCTGGGCCTGGTGGAGGAGGGGACGCCGGGGGCGGCGGGGGTGGCGGACGGGGTGCTCCGTACGCCGAGGCGGCCGTGGTGCCCGGACGTCTTCTGACGTCTGCCACACAACTGCCCTGGGAGGAGGTTGAGTTGTAGCGTTGGTGTGTGGACGGCGATGGTACGGCACACAACACCGGGCGACACTCCATCCAGAGCGTGGCGGACGTGCTGCGCGAACGCATCCGCACGGGTGAACTGCGGGTCGGCGAGAGGATGCCGACACAGGCCCAGCTGGCTGAAGAGTTCGGTGTGGAGCGTGGCACCGTCCGGCAGGCCCTGCGGAGCCTGCATGACGAGGGGCTGCTCGCCGATCTGACCAAAGGCAGCCCGCCCCGCGTCGCGCCGCCCGAGGCCGTACGAGGCGGTGACGCACCCGAGCCGGTCAAGGTGGACCTGGGAACCCGCCTCGCGGAGGCGTTCTCGGCCCGCGAGGTCCGTATCGACGCCGTCTGCCTGACGGCGGAATCCTTGTTGCTCGCGCTCGGGGAGCCGCTGCTCATGATCCACACAGGCCGGGTCAGACCGTCCACGGTGGAAGTCCGCATCCTGCTGCCCGACCGGGACAACGACCTTGCCTTCCCGTCCCCCCTCGGCGCCCCGGAGGACGATCAACGGCTTCACCAGCGCTGGCTGGCGCAGCGCAACGCACAGGGGCAGGTGCTGCGCCACAACCTCCTGTCTCTTCGCGCGACGATAGGCTGCGATGTCAATGTCGCCTTCCGCGCCCTGCCTTTCACCCCGCCCGTGAAGCTCTATCTGCTGAACGGCTCGGAGGCGCTTTTCGCCTACTACACCGTCAAGCGGCACGAGGTGCAGATCGACGACGGGCCGGTCGAGATCTACGACATGCTCGGCATGGATTCGACGCTCTTCCCCTTCGAATCGGGCCGAGGCGAGCGGGACGATGCCTTTGTGGCGCAGTCGCAGGCGTGGTTCGACGGGCTGTGGGACACGAGCTCCTTGGATCTGACACTCGGCTGACTCGGCCGACGTCACGCGACGAGCATCACCAGGATGATCGCGCCGATTCCGGTGCACGCGGCGTTCCTGGCCTTCACGCCGATGCTGAGCAGCAGCAGCGCGATGATTCCCATCGGACCGAAGCGGCTCTCCACGAGCGTCTCGAAGCCGACGGCCAGGGTGGCGGCGACAAGGGCGATGAGTGGCATGACGGGTCCGTCCTTTGCGGGTGTGGCGGTCACGCTCCTGGAGGCACCAGGAGCAGGGACAAGATGACGGCTCCTGCGCACGCACACCCGTGGCGGCGTGCCTTGATGCCCAGGCCGAGCAGGGCAAGACCGACGAGGCCCCCGGCCCCGTACCGCCAGGCCATGAGCTCGCCCAGGCCGAGATCGAGCAGAGTGCCGGTGAAGGTGATCAGTTCCATGGGGCTGCTTCCTTCCTCAGTGCGGGTGCCGGGGAGCTCAACAGCGCCTCATGGGGGCGCTGTAGCGTGCGTGTGTGGCCGACCTTCGTGATCTGCTCTCTGCAGCCAAGTGCGTCTTCTTCGACTTCGACGGGCCGATCTGCCGGCTCTTCGCCGGACACCCGGCGAGTGAGGTGGCCCATCGGCTGCGGGAGCTGATCGCGGGCACCGGCGACGAGAGCGTGATCCCGTCCGAGGCGCTGGCGACGGACGATCCGCAGGCCGTCCTCCGCGCGTACGCCAACGCCGTCCCCGGCAGTCCCCTGATGGCGGAGCTCGAAGAGCTGATCACCCGTGAGGAGATGATCGCGGCGAAGAGCTCCCGGCCCACTGACTACGCGGACCTCTTGATCCGGACGTTCCGCACGCTCGGGCTCCAGCTCGCCGTGACGACGAACAACGCGCCCGCGGCGGTGCGGCGTTACCTCGAACGCCGTGATCTCGCGGAGTGCTTCGGCAGTCATATTTACGGGCGTACACGCGACGTGGCACGCCTCAAGCCGGACCCGGACTGCGTGCTGCGAGCTCTGGCAGGTACCGGGATGAATGCCTCGGAGGTGGTCCTGCTCGGGGACTCCCCTGCCGATTTGCATGCGGCGCGAGCGGCAGGTGTCGCTTTCCTGGGCTATGCGCGCAACGCGCGCAAGCTGGCTGCCTTGGAGCAGGCGGGGGCCCAGGTCATCGTCGATTCGCTGGAGGCTGTGCTGACGGCCGCGCGTGATGCGGACCGAGGCTGACCCGGCCATGTTCACCTCCCGGCACCTTCGTGGGGATGCAGTCCAATTGGACTGGGATGCTGCTTATTTGACAGTAAGCCAGAACAACTAGCGTGATCGGCAGTCCAATTAGCTAACTTGGCTGAAACTGATGTGCGTGGCCCGGTCAAGTTGTACGGTCGAGCTATGGCCACTGAACGCCCAGGCGCCAGTGAGGGCGCAACACCGCAAGAGGGCGCACGGACGGCACAGCAGATCGCTGGCGAACTGCGCTCACGGATCGACCGAGGGGAGTACCGGCTCGGGCAGCTGCTGCCCACGCAGCGCGAACTCATGGCGGAGTTCGGGGTGTCCAGGGACACCATCCAACGGGCGATGCGCGAACTTCAGACCGAGGGCTGGATCGAGTCACGGCAGGGCAGCGGATCACGGGTGATCCGGGCCCGGCGGATCCACACCCCCAAGGCGAGGGCCGGCCAGCCGGTGCCCGTCGGTCTCGGTCCACTCATCTCGGAAGCCTTCGAGGCGGAGGAAGTCTCACTCGACGCCTTCTGCCTGACCACCGAGTCCCTGACCGACCATGTCGGCGTGCAGGCCGACCGGGTGGCCCGTCGTGAAGTGAGCCCTCGGAGCATCAGCCTGAGACTGCTCCTGCCCAGTCGCGAACCGAGGCCCGCATTCCCGGCAGCGGCCGATGACCAAGCGGACGCGCGCCCGCACGAACGCTGGGCCACCATGGTCGAGTTCCACACCGGGCGGTTGCGCGAGAAGCTTGTTGCGCTGCATCGCGGCGGGCTGGTCTCCACTGTCGACGTTGACGTCCGCCGGGCGCCGCTCACCCCGACCCACAAGCTCTATCTGCTCAACCGGACTTCGGCACTGCACGGCCTCTACGTGGTGGAGCGTCGCACGATGCCCTTGTCGGATGGCACCGAGGTCCAGGCGCTGGACGTCCTCGGGCTCCAGTCGACGCTTTTCCACTACGAGAAGACCGGTGACGCCGACGCGCAGGGGTCGCTCTTCGTCGCCTCGGCACAGAAATGGTTCGACTCGTACTGGGAGAATCTTGGTGTGCCCGAAGGGAGCTGAGGCCCCCCGGAACGGCTGCTTCAGGCCGTCCGCGACGATGTGACCGCACCTGCTTGCGGCTGCCGTACCCCGATGACCAGCTGGACGAATCCGATCGATGCCGACGGCCGCGGCTCGCATGTGGTCGTCACGGATGCGGCTCCACAGACGGCTTCTTCGGTCAGTGGGCGGGCGGAGCACCGAGGACACGTTCCATGACTGTCGAGTTGGTATCCGAGGCTGGGCGGCGAGCCGCAGACTGAGCGGCGACGACGGGGGGATCACCGGGCCGCTCAGGCGCCACCACCATGAGACATACGCATTGCCGCTCCCTGCCGAGCAGCCGTCGGCGGCTCGGTCCGCGCGCTGACGACGTAGGCCAGTTGGACGTTCGAGCGTTCACGCCGTCCGGATCCTGAAGAAGACCCCCGACAGTGCGACCGCCACCGCCAGAATCCCCCCGCACCACGCCAGCGCCGTCCACGGTGCCGTCCCCACCGGCTGGGCCAGCAGAAGCCCGCGCAGGGACTCGATAAGCGGCGTCACCGGCTGGTGGTCGGCGAAGCCGTGGAGCCAGCTCGGCATCGTCTCGATCGGGACGAAAGCGCTGCTCGGGTAGGGCAGGAACATCATGAAGAAGGTGAACCCGGCCGCCGCGTCAGGGGTCTTGGCGAGCAGTCCGACCGCTGCGGAGAGCCATGAGATCGCCAGGAGGAAGGCGATCAGGATGCCCGCGGCCGCGAGCCAGCCGAGCGGCGTCGCCGACGGGCGGAAGCCGATGAGGAGGCCGACGCCGAGGACGAGCGTCGTCGAGAACAGGTTGCGTACGGTGCTGGCGGCGACATGGCCGGCCAGGATCGCCGTGCCGCCCACGTCGAGCGAGCGGAAGCGGTCGATGATCCCTCCCTTCATGTCCTCGCTCACGCTCACCGCGGTGGAGGACGCCCCGAAGGCGGCGCAGAGGATGAGGATGCCGGGGATCACGTAGGTCACGTACTTCGTACCGGTGTTGATGGCCCCGCCGAAGAAGTAGATGAAGACCAGCATCAGCATGAGCGGCAGCATCATCGAGGTGATGACGGCGTCGATGTTGCGGCGGGAGAGCCGGATGCTGCGCCCGGCCATCGTGAGCGCGGGCGTGAGGACATCAGACATGGGCGGGTTCCTTGTCGGTCAGGGCGAGGAAGACGTCGTCGAGCGTGGCCCTTTGGACCGAGAAGCGCGCCACGTCGCGGCGCTCGGGGTCGACCTCGTCCAGCAGTGCCCGGACCTGGGCCGCCGTGCCGTCCGTCGGGAGGCCGAGGGTGAGCGTCTCGGGGGAGCGGTGGACCGCGTGTGACTCGAGCCGCCAGTACGCCGCCGTGTCGTTGAGTACGAGGTCGAGGCGGTGGCCCGCGACCCGGGCCTTGAGTTCGTCCGCCGTGCCCTCCGCCACCAGCCGGCCGCCGTCCACGACCGCGATGCGGTCCGCCAGGCGGTCGGCCTCCTCCAGATACTGGGTGGTGAGGAAGACGGTGGCGCTGCTCGCGGAGAGGCCGCGTACCACCTGCCAGAGCTCCTGACGGCTGCGCGGGTCGAGGCCGGTCGTCGGCTCGTCCAGGAAGACGACTTCCGGGTCGCCGACCAGGCCGGCCGCGAGGTCGAGGCGGCGGCGCATCCCGCCGGAGTACGTCCCGGTCCGGCGGCGGCTCGCGTCGGTGAGGTCGAACCGTTCGAGAAGTTCGGCGGCGCGGCGGCGGGCGGCCGCGCGGGACAGGCCGCTGAGGCGGGCCATCATGCGGAGGTTCTCCTCGCCCGTCTGCTTCTCGTCGACCGCGGCGAACTGGCCGGTCAGGCTGATGGCGCGGCGTACCCGGGCGCGGTCGTGGATGACGTCGTACCCGGCGACGCGCGCGTTGCCCGCGTCGGCGGTGGTGAGGGTGGCGAGGATCCGCACGGTCGTGGTCTTGCCTGCGCCGTTCGGGCCGAGCAGGGCGAAGACGGCGCCGCGCTCGACGCGCAGGTCGATGCCGTCGAGGACGCTGACTTTCCCGTAGGCCTTGGCGAGACCGGTGGCCTCGATGGCCGGTGACTGGGTCATGGGTTGCCGCACCCTCCTTCTGCGTATGGCATACGCGTTACTGTGTAAGGGTTACGCATTACTAGGATGTGCGTCAAGCGGGAGACGCTGGAGGGCGGGAGAAGGCGGAGAGCGATGGCGGCGCACGGCGGCGGGGGCAGCGGCAGCAGCGGCGGTAAGAGCGGCACGGGCAGCGAGCGCGGTACGGGCGGCAAGAGCGGTACGGGCCGTGCGGGCGGTACTCGCGGCGAGACCGGCCTGCCCGCCAGTATCGAAGCCGCGTGGGGCCTGCGCGAACGCCCCGCGAAAGGGCCGAAGCCGGGGCTCAGCCTGGACCGGATCGTCGAGGCGGCGGTGGGCGTCGCGGCGACGGAAGGGCTCGCGGCGGTCTCCATGGGGCGGGTCGCCAAGGAGTTGGGCGTCTCGACGATGTCGCTGTACCGGTACGTCGCCGCGAAGGACGAGCTCTACATCCTGATGCAGGAGGCCGTGATGGGCCTGCCGCCGGCCCCGCCAGACCCCGGCACGGGCTGGCGGGAGGCGCTCGCGGCCTGGGCCTGGGCGCAGCGCGAGGTGTTCCACCGGAACCTGTGGGTGCTGCGTATCCCGGTCTCCGGCCCGCCCGCCACACCCAACTCGGTGGCCTGGTGGGAGCGGGGCCTCGCCGCGCTGGAGGAGACGGGGCTGAGTGAGGGCGAGAAGATCTCGATGATCCTGCTGGTCAGCGGCTTCGTACGGAACGAGGCGCTGCTGATGGCGGACCTGGGCGCGGCGATCGAGGCGAGCGGCGGCTCGCCGGAGGAGGTCATGCGCCGGTACGCGACCACCCTGAAGCGCCTGGCGGACCCGGCCCGCTATCCGGCGGTGGCGCGGATGCTGGAGTCCGAGGTGATGTACGAACCGGACGAGCCGGACTTCGAGTTCGGCTTCGGCCTGGACCGGGTGCTGGACGGGATCGAGGTCCTGATCCGCAAGCGGCGGGGGTGAGGGGCGGGGGTTGCCCGCTCCCTCCCTGCCCCCTCACCTCCACCCGCTCACGTCGTCAGCAGCACCTTCCCCCGCAACCCCCGCCCCTCGATCGCCGCGTGTGCCTCCGATGCGCGTTCCAGGGGGAACTCGCCGCCGATCACCGGGTACAGGCGGCCCGACGCTGCCTCCGTCAGGGCCTTGGCCGCCAGGCGGACGTACTCCTCGTCCGACAGCTGGACGTCGCCGATGCCGAGCAGTTTGATGCCCCGGCGCTCCGCCTCCGCCGCGTCCACCGGGGCGAAGTCGCCCGTCGGCGCGCCGTGGGCCGAGAAGCGTCCGCCGTCCGCCGTCAGGGGGAAGGCCGCCAGGCCCAGGTCGCCGCCGACACCGTCCAGAACCACGTCGGCGCCCGACGGGCCGAGGGCTGTACGGGCGTGGGCGACCCAGTCGGGGGACGTGGCGTCCACCACCGCGTCGGCGCCCAACTCCCGTACCAGGGACGTCTTCAGCTCGCCCCGCGCCACCCCGAAGACCTCCGCACCCACGGCCTTCGCCAGTTGGACCAGCAGCGTGCCCATGCCGCCCGAGGCGCCCAGGATCAGCACCCGGTCGCCCGCCACCGGGCCGGTGGACTCCAGGAGCGCCGTCGCGGTTACGCCGTCGTGCACCAGGGCCGCCGCCTCGCGCAGTCCCAGGCTGTCCGGGACGGGGACCAGCTTGGCCGCGGAGGCCACCGCCTGCTCCGCGTAGCCGCCGCTGAAACCGAGCGAAGTGATCACGCGGCGGCCGATCCACGCCTCGTCCACCCCCTCGCCGACTGCCCGCACTGTGCCGGCGATGCCGCCGCCCGGCACGTACGGCGGCCGGACCGGGAAGTGCTCGCCGAAGCTGCCGGACCGGATCTGCGTCTCCACGAAAATCGTGTCCACCGCGGAGACGGCGACGACCGCCTCGCTCGGACCCGCCACCGGATCCGGGACCTCGGCCGTGACCAGTACCTCCGGGCCGCCGAACTCCTTGACCTGTGCCACCCGCATGCCGTCCACTCCTCAATTCGATAGCTTGCTGGAAGTCTGAAACCTCAAGCGTGGTTGAGGTCAACCGGCCGGCTGACCAGCCGGCCAACTGGCCGCCGGTCGGCTGTGGGTGCGTACGCTCGGAGTCATGAGCGGTGAGATCGGCCTCCGGGAACGCAAGAAGCGGCAGACGTACCAAGCGATCTCGGACGCGGCGATCGCCCTCTTCCTCAAGAAGGGCTTCGACCGGGTCTCCGTCGCCGAGGTCGCGGCCGCCGCCGACGTCTCCAAGCCCACCCTCTTCCGGTACTTCCCCACCAAGGAGGACCTCGCGCTGCACCGGTTCGCCGACCACGAGGACGAGGCGGCCCGCGTCGTCGCCGCCCGGCCGCCCGGGATTTCCCCGCTGGACGCCCTGCACCGGCACTTCCTCGACGGCCTGGAGCGGTCCGACCCGGTGACCGGGCTCAGTGACGACGAGGGTGTACTCGCCTATCACCGCCTGCTGTACGGGACGCCGAGTCTGGTCGCTCGGCTGTACGCGTACCAGGGCAGGTCGGAGGATGCGCTGACCGCGGCCCTCGGCGGCGGCCTTCGCGCGCGGCTGGCCGCCGGTCAGATCGTCGCCGTACAGCGGATCCTCGCCGAGGAGAACTGGCGGCGGATCGCGGCGGGGGAGAGCGCCGACGCGGTCCGGCCGGGCGCCGTGGCTGCTGCTCGGCTCGCCTTCGACCAGCTGCGCGAAGGCCTCGCATAGTCACCAACAGACTCACTAACGGGCCTCGGTTACATATGTGACTCGGTTGCGTTATTCTCGATGGAATGACGGCACTCGACGATGACCTCAGTCAGGATCTGAACCAGGAACGGACCTACCACGAGGCTTGCCGCGCCGCCCTCACCGGCATGGTCGACGCCGCGGCCACCCGCGTCGTCACCGGCGAGAACGCCTTCGCCTCCGGTGCCGACGCCGAAGTCCTCGGTTTCCAACTCCGCAGCTGGGCCAAGGAGTTGGCCGAGGAGCCGGACATCCCGCTCTTCTTCGGCCGCCTCGACCACCAGGACGGCCAGAGCTACCACATCGGTCGCCGCCGCATTACCGAACACCCCTCCGCCCCGCCCCTCGTCGTCGACTGGCGCGCCCCCGTCTCGCGCACCTTCTACCAGGCGAGCGCCCGCGACCCGCAGGGCGTCGCCGTCCGCCGCCGCTTCGGCTGGGCCCCGTTCAGCAAGGGCGACCCCGGCGACCTCACCAGCCTGGAGGACGAACGCCTGGCCGCCGGGGAGTCGGCCGCGAGCGCCATCCTGGCCGGAGAGATCGAGCGCCCCCGCGTCGGCCCGATGCGTGACATCGCCGCCACCATCCAGCCCGAGCAGGACGATCTCGTACGGTCCGAACTCGCCGAATCCGTCTGTGTGCAGGGCGCCCCCGGCACCGGCAAGACCGCGGTCGGCCTGCACCGCGCCGCCTACCTCCTCTACACCTACCCCCAGCGAATCCAGCGCGGCGGACTGCTGATCCTCGGCCCCAACCGCACCTTCCTCTCGTACATCGCCGAAGTGCTGCCCTCGCTCGGCGAGATCGGCATCCGGCAGTCGACCGTCGACGACGAGATCGCCCGCCACGAGGTGCGGGCGCGGGACAGCGGCGCCGCCGCGGCCGTCAAGCACGACGCTCGGATGGCCGCCGTGCTGCACCGCGCGCTGTACGCGAGGGTCGCGCCGCCCGCCGAACCGGTCGCCGTCCCCGACGGCTCGTACCGCTGGCGCATTCCGCTCGACGAGCTGGAGCGGATCGTCGCCGAAGTGCGCGCGGAAGCCCCGCCGTACGCCGTCGGGCGCGAACGCGTCCGCACCCGCGCCGTGCGCGCCATCCAGCTCCAGGCGGAGCGCCGTGCCGGGCCGGTGAGCAACACCTGGGTGCAGAAGGTCGGCAGGGCCCGCGCGGTCTCCGCCTTCGTCGACGCTGTCTGGCCGCGTACACAGCCGGAGGAGGTGCTGGCGGCACTGCTCACCGACCCCGCCGACCCGCTGCTCGCGCCGCAGGAGCGGGACGCGATCCGCTGGACGAAGCCCCCGCGCTCGTACAGGTCGGCGAAGTGGACGGCGGCCGACCTCGTGCTCCTCGACGAACTCGCGGGCCTGATCGAACGCCCCGAGGGCTACGGCCATATCGTCGTCGACGAGGCGCAGGACCTCTCCCCGATGCAGTGCCGCGCGATCGCCCGCCGGGCAGGATTCGGTTCGCTGACGGTGCTCGGCGACCTCGCCCAGGGCACCACACCGTGGGCCGCCCGCAGCTGGCCCGAGCAGCTGGTGCACCTTGGCAAGGAACAGGCGGTGGTGGTCCCGCTGACGACCGGGTTCCGGGTCCCGGCGGTGATTGTGCGCCTCGCCAACCGGCTGGTCCCCGCGCTTGGCGTCGACGTGCCGCTCGGCCGGTCCCTGCGCCGGGACGGCGAGTTGACGATTCGTAGGGTCGACGATCTGGCCGCGGCCACAGTCGACGCGGTACGGGCGGCGCTCGCCCACGAGGGCTCGGTCGGGGTGATCGCGGACGAGCCGGAGACGCACCGGCTGCGCACCGCGCTCGCGGCGGCAGGCATCGCGACCGCGGCCGCCGACGACATCGCCGCCGAGGCGCGCGTCACCGTCCTGCCCGCGACGGTAGCCAAGGGTCTGGAGTACGACCATGTCGTCGTCGCCGAACCGGCGGCGATCGCCGCGGCCGAGGTGCGTGGCCTGCACCGGCTGTACGTCGTCCTCACCCGGGCCGTCTCCCGGCTGGACGTGCTGCACAGGCGCCCGCTGCCGCCCGAATTCGGACTGGAATAGGGCGAGTTGGCCTCAGCCCGTCAGGCGCCGACCGTCCCGTCGATTCCCTCGCGGAGGAAGTCGGCGTGGCCGTTGTGGCGGGCGTACTCGTGGATCAGGTGCAGCATCACCAGCCGGAGCGACACGTCCTCGCCCCACTTGGCCTGGTAGCCGGTCACGTCGAGCGACTCGGCCCGCTCCTCGATCCGGCGGGCGTGCTCGACCTCCGTCTGCCAGGCCTCGAACGCCTCCGCGCGCGTGGACTCGCTCGCGTCGTACGCCACTTGGTAGTCGCCCTCGTCCGACCAGACGTACGGGATGTCCTCCCCGTTGATCACCCGGCGGAACCAGGCGCGCTCCACCTCGGCCATGTGCCGCACCAGACCGAGCAGGGAGAGCGTGGAGGGCGGCATCGACTGCCGGCGCAGTTGCTCGTCGGAGAGGCCTTCGGTCTTCATGGCGAGCGTCGCGCGGTGGTAGTCGAGGAAGGCGCGCAGCGTCTCGCGCTCGCCTGCGGTCAGGGGCGGGCCTACGCGTTCGACGGTCACGGCGGATTCCTTTCAACGGCAACGGCAACGGTGACCGGGACGGTACAGCGCGGGCAAACTGCCCCCGCCGGCAAGTCGTTGTGGGCGCCTGTCACATTCTCCCGTCGCGTTCCGTCGGTGTAGTGACGACGAACTTCCTGAGGGAGAGCAATCATGCAGGCACGGATGAACAACCCCGCAACGATCATTCCCGAGGCCCTGCCTACCATCCTCGACCTGTTGAAGACGACGCGGAAGGGCGGTGTGCCGGAGTCGACGCTCGAGCTGGTCCACCTGCGCGCCAGCCAGATCAACGGATGCAGCTACTGCGTGGTCGGGGGCGTGGCCAGTGCGAAGAAGGGGGGCGAGACCGATGAGCGGCTGCATGCGGTCGCGGCCTGGCGCGAGGCGCCGTTCTTCAACGACGCCGAGCGCGCCGCGCTCGCGCTCACGGAGGCCGCCACCCGGCTGGCCGACCGGCCCGACGCGGTACCGGACCAGATCTGGGACGACGCCGCCGATCACTACGACGAGCAGCAGCTCGCGGCCATCATCCTGATGATCGGCGTGACCAACTTCTTCAACCGTCTCAACGTCACGACGAGGCAGCCCGCGGGCGCGACCTGGTAGTCGGGCGGCGCGGTCACCGCGAGCTGTCGTGGTGACCAGCCGCCCTTCGCCATGTCTGAAGGACTCGCCGCCCGAGGAGCTGTTCCAGGCGCTGCGCACGGCCGCGGCGGGCGAGACGGCGCTGTCGCCGCCGGTCACGTCGCGGCTGCTGCGCCGGATTCAGCCGTACGGGGGCGGGGCAAGCCCGGCCTGATCAGCCCTCGGCGATCTCGCGGACCTCGGCGGTGACGGTCCAGTGCTCCGGATGGACCTGCAGGAACCGCTTGGCCCACTCCACAGCCTCGGCCTTGTCCTTGGCCTGGATGATGGAGTAACCGCCGATGACTTCCTTGCTCTCGGTGAAGGGCCCGTCGGTGTAGCGGAGCTTGCCGCCCGACCAGGTGACGCGGGTGCCCTCGGACGTCGGGGCGAGCCCGGCCGTGTCCAGCATGACCCCGGCCTTGGTGATCTCCTCGAACAGTGCGCCCATGCGCTCATCGAACTCGGGGCCGTTGGCCTCGGCGGGGGCGTTCTGCTCCTCGATGTGGATCACCGTCAGGTAACGCGGCATGGCGACTCCTCGGTCGGGACGACGGGGGCTTTCCCCGCCTCTCACCCATGCGTCGAACGGCAGACGGCCGGATCGACAGCTCCCCCGGAATTCTTCTGAGAATTCTCCGGGCCCCGGCGCCCCGGCCTACTCCTCGGCGACCGGGCGGTAGGTGCACACGTGCACGCCCGTGCCGCTGGTGACGGTGGAGACCAGCTCGAGCGTGCGTAGCGCACCGTCGTTGGGGAAGATCGTCTTGCCGCCGCCGAGGATCACCGGCTCGATCATGAGCCGGAGCTCGTCGACCAGGCCCTCGCTCAGGAGGGTGCGCGCGAGGGTGGGGCTCCCCATGACCAACAGGTCGCCGCCTTCGGTCTCGTGCAGCTCCCGGATGCGGGCGACGGCCTTGTCGCCGGGGATGCGCGTGGTGTTGTCCCACGTCAGCTCGTTGTCGCCCAGCGTCTGGGACACGACGTACTTCGGGATGGCGTTCATCCGGTCGGCGAACGGGTCACCGGCCCGCTCGGGCCACGCCGCGGCCATCGACTGCCACGTGCGGCGCCCGAACAGCAGCGCATCGGCCTTGGTCAACGCGTCGTCGAAGGCACCGCCCACCACCTCCGGATCGAAGAACGGGTGCGACCAGCCGCCGTGGGCAAAGCCACCGTCGGTGTCCTCGTCGGGTCCGCCCGGCGCCTGCACGACGCCGTCCAAGCTCATGAACTCACTGATCACGATGCGCATGGGACTCGCTCCTCTTTCTCGCTCCGGGGGTACGGCGATGGAGACTGTCGCGCCGCGCCAAAATCATCGCGCCCGGCCGGGGTCCGAGACAGGAGTCCGGGGCCGTCTCTCCGGACGTCAGCGACCGCCTCCGTGCAGCCGCTCCAATGGCGGCAGTGTGCCGTCGGCATGGGATCAATCGGAGGATTAGGTGTCATTTGACCCTAGGGTGGGGGGTTGTGAACGGCCACCAGCGGGTGCGGGACGACGAGGGGAGCGCGGCCCGACTTCTCGCGCTGTCGGACGGCGTGTTCGCCATCGCGATGACGCTGCTGGCGCTGGACCTCACGCTGCCCGCCGGGCTGGACCCCGCCGGTTTCGAGCACGCGCTCGGGGATGTGATGCCCAACGTGTGGGCGTACGCCCTCAGCTTTCTGGTCATCGCGGCGTTCTGGCGGGGCCACCACCAGATCTTCCGGTACGTGCGGGAGGTGGATGGGACGGTCATCAGGCTCGGGCTGCTGAGCCTGGGGCTGGTCGCCCTGATGCCCTTCCCTACCACCCTGCTGGCCGAGTACGGGGACCTGTCGCAGTCGGTGGCCGTCTACTCCGGCGCCGTCGCGGCCATGGGTGCCACACAGCTCGCGCTGGCGGTCGCACTGTGGAAGCGCCCGTGGCTGGGTAGCGCGGCGCTGCCCGATCCCGTCGCACGCAATGATGTGGCCGATCTGGCGGCGACCGTGCTGGTCTTCGCCGTCGCCGTGCCGCTCGCCTTCGTCTCCCCGACGGGCGCGAAGCTGTGGTGGGCGGTGCTGATCCCCGTCAAGTCGGTGACGGGCAGGCGGGGCAAGCGCCTGCGCGCGGCCGCCCAGCGGTCCGGCGCCCAGTAGAACTCCGTCAGGTCGGCGTGGGACGCGCCGGGCGGGTCGAGGAAAGACACCTGCCTCCGCGCGGTTGAGGCACCCAGGGACTGTGTGAAGCGCCGTTCGGGGGAGCGGTGGGTGTCGCGGAGAGGGGCCGGGAGGCGCGGCTCGTACGTTCGGTTGGCATGACGTACGTATCGAGTGATCGCGCATCCGACCCCACCCGCCGCACCGCGCTTCTCGTCGGTGGGGCCGGGGCGGCCATGCTGGCCGCTGGGTGCACCCCGTCGGGCGCGGCGCCTGCGAATGCGCCCACTGCGAGTCGCACGGCGTCGGCCCCCGCCTCGGCGGGCGGTCCCACGCCGGGGGTGATGACGCTCTTCAAGGACCCCGCCTTCAACTTCAACGGGCTCCTCGCGCTCGGCGGGTCCGGTTACGGCGCCAGTGAGGTGGGCGAGGTGCTCACCGCCGTGAACGCGATCAACAAGGCCGGTCTCTCCGCGCAGACGTACACCGAGACCTTCAGGAAACTCGGCGATCAGCTGATGGAGGCGCCCCAGGGCAGCAAGGCCGGGACGGAGACCACACGCTTCCGTGCGCTGCGGGCCGCGCAGTACTACGGCCAGGCGCTGTTCTTCGTCCTCGGCTCCGACGATCCCGGCAGCGAGGAAAAGCTGTACAAGGCCGGGCGCGGCGCCTGGGACAAGTTCTGTGAGCTGTGCGACCCGGCACCGGTGACGGCGAACGTCCCGTACGGGAAGACCCCGCTGCCTGTGTGGTTCTTCCGGCCGGCCGACTCCGGCGGGCGGCGCCCCACCGTGATCCTCACCAATGGCAGCGACGGACAGAACGTCGACATGTGGACCTACGGCGTCTCGGCCGCTCTGGAGCGCGGCTGGAACGCACTCGTGTACGACGGGCCCGGCCAGGGGCAGCTGCTCTTCGTGGACCGGGTGGTCTTCACGCCGCGTTGGGAGACCGTGGTCACGCCGCTCGTCGACTGGCTGGCCGCCCGCTCGGACGTGGACACGGACAAGATCGCCCTGACCGGGCTGAGCATGGCCGGGGACCTGGCCCCCCGGGCCGCGGCCTTCGAGAACAGGATCGCCGCTCTGGTGGCGATGCCCGGCACGCTGTCGCCGTGGCTGGGCTTTCCTCCGGAGCTCCGGGAGATCCTCACCCCGGACAAGGAGGAGACCAACAACATCTGGAACAAGGAGGTCGTCCCCGAGCTGCCTCCGTCCGCGGCCGCGACGATGAAGAAGCGCATCGAGCCCTTCTCCGTGCCGGCGATGCTCGACGCCCGCGAGGGCAAAATGTTCACCGACTTCTACACCCCCGCCAAACTCATCGCGTCGCTGGACATCACGAACGTCGTGGGCCGCATCAAGATGCCCACGCTGGTCCTCGACTACGACTACGAGCAGTTCTATCCCGGCCAGCCGCGCCAGATGTTCGACAAGCTGACGGCTCCCAAGGACTACGTGAAGCTCACCACGGCCACCGGCGCGCAGCTGCACTGCTCCCCGATGGCCCCGCAGCAGCACTGCGAGGTCGTCTTCGACTGGCTGCAGGAGAAGCTGTCAGGCAGCTGACTTCTGCGGCGACCTCCTGGACCACCTGCCGGCCCACCCTGCGGTTGGCCTCATCCGGCGTCACCTCGCCCTGCCCGCAGGGGCGGTGGCGGGCGCGGGCTCGGTGGCGGCGGCTGCCGGCGGCTTGGCGTAGCAGCGGCAGAGCTCATCGAAGCGGTAGTGGCCGAACTTGGCGCAGGACTCGTAGCCGCTGGAAGTGCTCAGTCACATGTGCCTTGGAACACTATTGCAAGCATGTGCTTGCAATAGTTAGCACGCCTGGTGCACCATCAAGGCATGGCATCACTCAACGTCGGCAATCTCGGCGAGTACCTGCGCGAGCAGCGGCGCACCGCGCAGCTCTCGCTCCGGCAGCTCGCCGACGCCGCCGGGGTGTCCAATCCGTATCTGAGCCAGATCGAGCGCGGGCTGCGCAAGCCGAGCGCGGAAGTGCTGCAGCAGGTCGCCAAGGCCCTGCGGATCTCCGCCGAGACGCTGTACGTGCGGGCCGGGATTCTCGACGAGCGGGAGCGGGACGAGCTGGAGACGCGCGCCGTCATCCTCGCCGACCCCTCGATCAACGAGCGGCAGAAGCAAGTGCTGCTGCAGATCTACGAGTCCTTCCGCAGGGAAAACGGCATAGATGTGAGCGGCACGGATGCACATGGAATGGATGCCGACGATGACGGCCCCCGCACGGCCGACGGCAGTGATGCCGACAAACCCTCAGCCTGAACACCGACTTGCGATCCGGGAGGACCACAGTCATGGCCATCACCGATGACCTGCGTAAGACCCTCACCGACCCGACCCCCCTCTACTTCGCGGCCGGCACGGCCGACCTCGCCGTTCAGCAGGCGAAGAAGGTCCCCGCGCTGATCGAGCAGCTCAAGGCCGAGGCCCCGAGCCGTATCGACGCCGTACGCAACACCGACCCCAAGGCCGTCCAGGAGAAGGTGACCATCCAGGCCAAGGAGGCACAGGCCACCGTTCAGGCCAAGGTCACCGAGGTGCTCGAGACCTTCGACACCGACCTGAAGAAGCTGGGCGAGAGCGCTCAGGACCTGGCGCTGCGCAGCGTCGGCGTGGCTGCCGAGTACGCCGTCAAGGCCCGTGAGGCGTACGAGAAGGTCGCCGAGCACGGCGAGCAGACCGTGCGGGCGTGGCGCGGCGAGGCGGCCGACGAGATCGCCGAGATCGCTGTCGCCGTCGAGCCCGCGGCCGAGGTGAAGGCGGAGCCGAAGGTCGAGGCGAAGACCGAGGCCAAGGCCGAGCCCAAGGCCGAGGCGAAGAAGCCCGCTCCTCCGGCCGCCCGCAAGGCCCCGCCGTCGCGCAAGCCCGCGGCGAAGAAGGCCACCCCGCCGGCCAAGTAGGCCAAGCGCCGGCAGCCCAGCGCCTGGCAGCCCAGCGCGAGCAGGCCAAGCGCCAGCAGGCCCAGCGCGAGCAGGCCAAGCGCCAGTAGGCCAGCGCCAAGCACGCCAGGTCTGGGCAGGCCAGGTCTGGGTAGGCCAGGTCTGGGTAGGCCAGCAGTACCGAGCGGACGGGCCGGGCACCTTTGGGGTGCCCGGCGCGTTCTCCCGGTACCTTGGCCGCGAGGCGCTACGAAACCACTTCTTAGGCGGTGCTCAGCATGTTGCGTGCGGGATTCGACTTCGGTCTCTGGCTGATCCTCGACCTGGTCTTCCTCGTCTCCTCCGTGACCGCTCTCGTCATGGCTGCCCTGGCCCGCGAAGACGCCTACCGCGCCGCCGACAAGCAGAAGAAGTCCTTCTGGCTGATCATCCTGGGCGTCACGGTCGCGTTGAACCTGTTCGTCTCCGTGCTGTTCCTGTCGATCGCCGGGCTGATCGCCACGATCGTCTTCTTCGTGGACGTACGGCCCGCCCTCAAGCAGGTCTCCGGCGGCGGCCGCAAGGGCGGCGGTTCCAGCAGCGACGGTCCGTACGGTCCGTACAACGGCGGCCGGTAGCCAGGCCGAGGCGCCGAGGCTCAGGCCCCCAGGCCCAGGCCCCCAGGCCCGGGCGCGCTAGCTCCGCGAACCGTTTCTGCTGAGCAGCAGCACGGCCACGTCGTCCGTCAGCTCCCCGCCGTTCAGCTCGCGCACCTCCGCGACCGCCGACTCCAGCAGCGCCTCGCCGTCCAGCCCCGCCGCCAGCTGCCGGTTGATCATCTCGACCATCCCGTCCTGGCCGAGCCGCTGCTTCGCGCCCGGCCCCAGACGGCCCTCGATCAGCCCGTCCGTGTACATCATCAGGCTCCAGGCGCCGCCCAGCTCCACCTGGCGGCGCGGCCAGCGGGCACGCGGCAGCAGGCCGAGCGCCGGGCCGCCGTCGTCGTACGGGAGCAGCTGCGCCGCGCGCCCCTGCCGGGCGATCAGCGGCGCGGGATGGCCCGCCAGGCACAGGCCCGCCCGTCGGCCGTCCGGCGCGATGTCGACCGTGCAGAGCGTCGCGAAGATCTCCTCGTTCTCCCGCTCGTGCTCCAGGACCTGCTGGAGCGTGGAGAGCAGCTCGTCCCCGCACAGGCCCGCGAACGTCAGGGCCCGCCAGGCGATGCGCAGCTCGACGCCGAGCGCCGCCTCGTCCGGGCCGTGCCCGCAGACGTCGCCGATCATCGCGTGGACCGTGCCGTCCGCGGTGCGGACCGTGTCGTAGAAGTCGCCGCCGAGCAGCGCCCGCGAGCGGCCCGGCCGGTAGCGCGCCGCGAACCGCAGGTTCGAGCCCTCGAGCAGCGGGGTGGGCAGCAGTCCGCGCTCCAGGCGGGCGTTCTCCTGGGCGCGCATCCGGGACTCGGCGAGTTTGACCTGGGTCACATCGGCGCGCTTGCGCTCGACGGCGTAGCGGATGGCGCGGCTCAGCAGCCGTCCGTCGAGTTCGTCGCGGAACAGATGGTCCTGGGCACCCACACGTACCGCTTCCGCGGCGCGCTCGGCGTCCCCCGATGTGGTCAGGGCGAGGACCGCGTGGCGCGGCGCGAGCCGCAGCACGTGTTTGAGCGGAGCGAGCTCGTCCTCGCCGGCGCCGGGCAGCGCCAGGTCGACGAGGATGCAGTGGACGTCGTCCGTGAGCAGCCGCTCCGCCTCGGTGAGGTTGCGGGCGGTGCGGATACGGACCCGGGTCCCGGCCGCGTCGAGCAGCTCGGGGACGGTGAAGGTGCCCGCCGGGTCGTCCTCGATCACCAGGAGGGTGAGGTCGCCGCCATTGGTGCTCCCATGGGCGGGGGCCGCGACGGAGGCGCTCCTCTGTCGCGGTACAGGTACGGGCATCTGACTGGTCTTCCTTCCCTCCCCCCGAGGGCGGTCGAGCGACGTTCGACGCCCCACCGGACGAGGACACTAGCGGTACCGGCAGCGGAGCGGAATGGCGTACGACACGCGTACCGCAAAGAGTCACTGTCATATGCCGCGCATGGGGCGGTACTTGCCCCTTCGTCCCTGAAGACCGCCATGACGAACATCACCTGAAGGCGGCCATGACGAACATCACGCGGGTCATATGCGTCACTTGTCGGGGCGTACGACTCCGAGAATCGTCATCGAGCCCGCGCCCGCAATCGTCACATTCCGCCCCGGCCGCGGGGCGTGCACGATTGCGCCGTCGCCGATGTACATCCCTACATGGCTGGCGTCCGCCCAGTAGATGATCAAGTCGCCCGGCCGCATGTCCTTGATGGCGATCCGGGGAAGCAGCCGCCACTGCTCCTGCGAGGTGCGCGGGATGCCGCGCCCCGCGGCCGCCCATGCCTGTGACGTGAGCCCCGAGCAGTCGTACGACCCCGGGCCCTCCGCGCCCCACACATACGGCTTGCCGATCTGCGCCGTCGCGAACCGGATCGCCTTCTTGCCCTGCGCGCTCGACTTGCTGTTGACGTCCTTGAGTGCGCCGGAACTCAACCAGGCCGTCTGCGCCTTGTACTGCGCCTGCTGCTCCAGCTGGAGCAGCCACTTGCGCTCCTCCTTCTCCAGCCGGTCCTCTATCTTCTTGGCCGCGGCGATCCGGTCGTTGATCTCCTTCTTGGCCTTGGCCTGCTTGACGCGGTTGGCTTCCAGCTTCTGCCAGTGGGCGCTCGCGTCCTTGGTGTACGACGCCAAGTCGGCCTGCGTCCTGGTCAGTTCGCCCAGGAGGTCCTTGGTCGCCTTCTGCCCCTGCTGGATCCTGCCGGCCCCGTCGAGGAAGAGCTGCGGGTCGTCGGTCAGCACCAACTGCGCCTCTGGCGGCAGTCCGCCGTCGCGGTACTGGGCGCGGGCGGCGGCGCCGGCGCGGTTCTTCAACTCCTCGATACGGGCCTGGCCCTTCACGATTTCCTGCGCCAGCTTGACGATCTCGGCCGACTGCTTGTCGGCCTGCTCCTCGGCGAGGTTGTACGCGTCGGTCGCGGACGACGCCTTGCGGTAGAGGCCGTCGAGCTCCAGGCGTACCTCTTCCAGCGACTTCTTCGGCGCGCCCGGGCCGGCTGCCGGCGGCGGCTCGGGAGCCGCGAACGCCTGGCCGGGTGACGCCAGCACAGTCAGTGCGCAGACCAAAGTGATCGCGGCAGTGGCACAGCGGCGTCGGTTCACGACTTCCCCTCCGGTCTCCGGACTCCGTACGAGCGCCAGAACACCTAAATATGATTTACCGTCAGTAACTTACGGATGACGTCGAGATGGTGCCACGACGTCCGCAAAAGTGACAGGGTCTCCCGGCAGATCGCTGCCGATCGGCCGATCAATCCCACCCGTCAGGGACGAACAACGCGCCCTCTGCGTTCCCCCGTTCGCGCCTGTTCAGACAGAATTGGGCGCGAGCGCGGCCCAGTTCACTGTGACTTCCCCCTGCCGCCACCGCCGTCGGCCGTCCGTCAGCGGCCAGTCGCCCGCCAGGTCCCCCACGGCCTTGATCCAGCGCTGCCGGGCGCCCAGCGAGGCGTACGGAGCCGCCGCCGCCCACGCCCGGTCGAAGTCCCGCAGGAAGGCGTGCACCGGCTCGCCCGGCACATTGCGGTGGATCAGCGCCTTGGGGAGGCGTTCCGCCAGGTCGGACGGTCGCTCCAGCGAACCGAGCCGGGTCGCGAAGGTGACCGTCCGCGGCCCCTGTGGGCCGAGCGCCACCCAGACGTGCCGCCGCCCGATCTCGTCGCACGTGCCCTCGACCAGCAGCCCGCCGGGTGCGAGGCGCGCGCAGAGCCGCGCCCAGACGGCGGCGACCTCGCCCTCTTCGTACTGCCGCAGCACATTGGCGGCCCGGATCAGCGTCGGCCGCGCCGGGAGGGGGACCTCGAAGCCGCCGTGCCGGAAGCTGAGCCCCTCGCGCTCGTACGGCTTCGCTGCCGCAACTCGCGCCGGGTCGATCTCGATGCCGACGACCTCGCAGCGGGGGTCGGCGGTGCGCAGCCGCTGGAGCAGTTCCAGGGCGGTCCAGGGGGCGGCGCCGTAGCCGAGATCGACGGCGATGGGCGCCTCGCTGCGGCGCAGTGCGGGGCCGTGGGTGGCCGCGATCCAGCGGTCCATGCGGCGCAGCCGGTTGGGGTTGGTCGTCCCGCGGGTCGCGGTGCCTACGGGGCGGGTCATGGAGCGAGGGTATGCGTTCGCGACACGGCGGCCCGAAGGTAATGATTTGGCAAAGCGGGAGAGGGCGGGAAATGGAAGGGCGGAGTCCGCTGTTGTCAGCTGGTGGAGGGGCTGCTTCCGCAGCTTGCCGTGCCCGGAACGAGGAGGACCTTCGACGTGAGCCAGTACGTCTCCCGCCTCGGCAGCGGTCTCGTGGCTCCGCGCATCAGGTTCCCCGGTGGCCATCGCAAGCCGCGCCGGATCGCCATGCTCAGCGTCCACACCTCCCCGCTGCACCAGCCGGGGACGGGCGACGCGGGCGGCATGAACGTCTACATCGTCGAACTCGCCAAGCGCCTGGCCGCCATCAACATCGAGGTCGAGATCTTCACGCGGGCGACCGCGGGCGGGCTGCCGCCGGTCGTGGAGCTGGCTCCCGGCGTACTCGTACGCCATGTCGACGCCGGGCCCTACGAAGGCCTCGCCAAGGAGGACCTCCCCGCCCAGCTGTGCGCCTTCACACACGGCGTGATGCAGGCGTGGGCGGGCCACCGCCCCGGCCACTACGACCTGGTCCACTCCCACTACTGGCTCTCCGGCCATGTCGGCTGGCTCGCGGCCGAGCGGTGGGGCGTCCCGCTCGTGCACGCCATGCACACCATGGCCAAGGTCAAGAACGCCGCGCTCGCCGAGGGCGACACACCGGAGCCGGCGTCCCGCGTCATCGGCGAGACGCAGATCGTCAGCGCCGCGGACCGGCTGATCGCGAATACCGCGGAGGAGGCCGACGAGCTCGTCCGCTTCTACGACGCCGACCCGGCGAAGGTCGCCGTCGTGCACCCCGGCGTGAACCTGGACCGCTTCCGTCCGGCTGACGGGCGCGCCGCCGCGCGGGCCCGGCTCGGCGTGCCCCAGGACGCCTTCGTGCCCCTCTTCGCGGGCCGCATCCAGCCCCTGAAGGCCCCCGACATCCTGCTCCGCGCGGTCGCGCTGCTGCTGGAGCAGGACCCCTCGCTGCGCTCGCGGCTCTACGTGCCGATCGTCGGCGGCCCGAGCGGCAGCGGCCTCGCCAAGCCGGAGGGCCTGCAGAAACTGGCCGCCCACCTCGGCATCGCGGACCTCGTCCATTTCAAGCCGCCGGTCGGCCAGGACCAGCTCGCCGACTGGTTCCGGGCCGCGTCCACGCTGGTCATGCCCTCGTACAGCGAATCCTTCGGCCTGGTGGCGATCGAGGCGCAGGCGACCGGCACACCCGTGGTGGCGGCCGCCGTCGGAGGCCTTCCGGTGGCGGTACGCGACGAGCTGACCGGCATCCTGGTCCAGGGCCACAACCCGGCGGACTACGCGGCCGCCCTGCACCGCTTCCTCGCCGACCCGGCCCGCGCCGCCCGCATGGGCGCGGCGGCCGCCCGGCACGCCGAGTCCTTCGGCTGGGACACGGCGGCATCGGCGACGGCGGACGTCTACACGGCGGCGATGTCCGAACACCGCCGACGGGTACGCTCGCACCATGGCTGACGTACAGCAGGCCGCGGTACAGCAGGCCGCGCAGGTCATCGAGCGCACCCTCAAGGACGCAGAGCTCGACTGGGAGAGCCCGGAACCCGGCTCGTACGTGGTCAAACTCCCCGGCACCCGCAAGCTGTCGACGACCTGCTCGCTGCTTGTCGGCAAGCACTCGCTGTCCATCAACGCCTTTGTGATCCGCCACCCGGACGAGAACGACGCGGCGGTCCACCGCTGGCTGCTCGAGCGCAACCTCCGCCTGTACGGGGTGAGTTACGCGATCGACCGGCTCGGCGACATCTACCTGGTCGGCAGGCTCCCGCTGTCCGTCGTCACCCCGGAGGAGCTGGACCGCCTGCTGGGCACGGTCCTTGAAGCGGCGGACGGCTCCTTCAACACACTGCTGGAGCTGGGCTTCGCGAGCGCGATCCGCAAGGAGTACGCGTGGCGGGTGTCGCGGGGCGAGTCGACGCGGAACCTTGACGCGTTCACACATCTGACTCAGCGCCCGGCCAACTGAGCCGGATCCAGACCCGGTTGCCTTACCGTTCCCCGCTGCACGACCCCTTCCGTGCGCCGCGGGCGCGTGGCATGCTCACCGCCGACGCACACCTGAACGTAGTTCACATCCATGGAAGGCGGACTCATGGAGAGGCTCATGGAGACCGGTCAACGCGCCATCAGCAGACGGAGTCTGCTCGGCAGTGCCACAGCCGTCGCGGCGGCCTGCGTCGCGGGCGGGATCACGGGCGGCATCACGGGCGTCGGAACCGCGGTCGCCGGTGAGAGGAAAGCCACCTCCCCCCTGTGGACAGAGTTCCGCCGCGCGCCCTACAACCACCCCCAGATCCCGTACGTGGGACAGGCCGGACAGCGAGGCGGTGCCAAGAACTTCCCCCGTCGGCCCGTCGTCGCCAACATCCTTGCGTACGGGGCGAAACCGGACGGTTCCGCCGACGCCGCCCCCGCGATCAACCGTGCCGTCGCCGCTGTTGGCGAACGCGGCGGCGGCACGGTCCACATACCCGCCGGCACCTACCGCATCGACGACGTCATCCGCATCGGCCACAGCAACGTCGTCCTCCGTGGCGCGGGCAGCGCCCGCACCACGCTATACGCCACAAAGAATCTCACCGAGCTCATCGGCCCGTACGGCAGCCGCTACGGCGGCGACAAGTCCTCCTGGTCCTGGGCCGGCGGCCTCATCTGGCTCTGCCCGCAAGCGCGTTGGAACAGCCTCACCGACGCCATCAAGGCCAAGGCCTGGCCCTTCGAGGGCTGGACCGGCAACAAGCGCGACGAGTGGCGCACCCTCGCCACCGTCCGGCCCGCGAGCCGCGGCGACTGGTCCGTCACCGTCCCCGACGCCTCCCGGCTCCGCCGCGGACAGCTCGTCCTGCTCCGCCTCGCCGACGACGCCGGCCACACCCTGCTCGAGCACATGGCGGGCGGCGGCGCGGGCCCCGAGGCGTACGTCTGGGACGACAAGACCAAGCTGACCTCGTACGTCCCCTACGAATGGCCCGTCCGCATCAGGGCCGTCAAGCGGAACACGGTCACCTTCGAGCGGCCGCTGCCGCTCGACGTACGCCCCGAATGGGACCCGAGAATCACCACCCTCGTCACCCCGCTCACCGGCTCCGGCGTCGAAGGGCTCACTCTGGAAGCCGTCGAGACCCCGCAGTCCCAGCACCTCCTCGACAAGGGGTACAACGGCGTCACCTTCCAGTGCGCGTACGACTGCTGGGCCGACGACATCACCGTCCGCCACGTCGACAACGGCTTCGGCCTGGTCGCGGCCTCCGCCTGCACGCTGCGCCGCACCCGCGTCGAGGGCCGCGGCTCGCACCACCCGTACTTCTGCCGCGAGGGCTCGCACGACAACCTCATCGAGGACTTCACCATCGCGCAGCGCACCGTCGCGGCGCCCGCGAACACACAGCTCCACGGCATCAATGTGGAAGGCCTGTCCAGCTACAACGTCTGGTCGCGCGGCCGGATGGAGATGGGCACCTTCGACACCCACCGAGGGATGCCGTTCGCCAACGTCCGCACCGAGATCACCGTGGACAACAACGGCCGCCACGGCGGCGACGCCTCCGCCGGCCCCCTCTATGGCGCTCGCTTCACCCACTGGAATGTGACGGTCGCCAATGAGCGCGCCGGACTGATCAAGATCGACGAGATCGCCCCGTACAGCGCGACCGTGGCCATTTCCACGGTCCGCGAGTTCGACCAGATCGACGTCCCCGACTTCAAGGGGAGCCTCAACTCCCGCCTGGAGGCGTACGGCGCACCCGGCGCCGTACGCCCCCGCAATCTGTACGAGGCCCAGCGGGCGCTGCGCACCTGAGCGATCGCCGGGCGCGGGTGCAGCAGGAGGCGGCGCCTACTGAACGGCAGCAGGCGGAGTGACCGTGTCCCGCACCGGCTTGTCCTCGGCCGCCACGTCCTTGGCCGCCACATCCTCGTCTTCCGCTTCCTCGTCCTTCGCGTACTCGTCCTCCGCAGGCAGCCCGCGCATCAGCAGCCAGTACCCGAGCCCGGCCACCGTCCCCAGCACCGCGCACACGCCCCACAGCCACTCCGCGCCGAACCGGTCGATGACAAAGCCGGCCAGCAGCGGGGCGACCAGCGCCGCCACCGACCAGGACATGGTGTGCATGCCCTGGTAGCGGCCGCGGGCGTGCACCGGCGACAGCCGCACCACAAGTCCCGTCTGGGTGGGCGCGTTGACGATCTCGGCCAGCGTCCAGACGCAGACGGTGAGCGCGTACACGGCGATCGACCCGGCGAAGGCGGTGAGCCCGAAGCCGTAGCCCGCAAGCAGCGAGGAGATGATCAGCAGCCGGCGCGGATCGCGGTGCTCGATGAGGCGGGTGACCGGGATCTGCAGGGCGACGATCAGCACGCCGTTGACGGCGATCGCCATGCCGAAGTCCGAGCTGGAGAAGCCGTCCGCGCCCATTGCCAGCGGCAGTCCGACAGGCCCCTGCATAAAGATCAGCGCGATGAGGAACGAAAGCCCGACGACGCTCATGAACCGCCCGTCGCGCAGCACGGTCCCCAGGCTGATCTCCGGCGCCGCGGGCCCCGCCGCCGTCGCCTTCGCCCGCTCGGGCCGCGACTCCGGAAGCTTGACGAAGACGACGACCGCGCAGATCAGCGTCATGGCGGCCTCGCCCAGGAAGCCTGCGAGGTAGCTGTACTCGGCGATGAAGCCCGCGGCGGCCGACGAGACGGCGAACCCCAGGTTGATCGCCCAGTAGTTGAGCGAGAAGGCCCGCACCCGGTCCTCGGGCCTGACGATGTCGGCCATCATCGCCTGCACGGCGGGCCGGGAGGCGTTGCTCGCCATGCCCACCACAAAGGCAACGGCGGCGATGGCGGCGGGGTCCTGCATGAAGCCGAGTACGGCCACCGAGACGGCTGTCGAACTCTGCGAGATCAGGAGGGTCGGCCGCCGCCCGAGCCGGTCGGCCATGACGCCCGCGCCGAGGGAGGAGACGACGCCGCCGAGCCCGTGGAGGGCGACGACCAGCCCCGCGTACGAGGCCGAATAGCCCCGGTCCAAAGTCAGATAGAGCACCATAAACGTGGCGACAAAAGCCCCAAGTCGGTTGACCAGAGTGCTCGTCCACAGCCACCAGAACTCACGGGGGAGCCCCGAGACGCTCTCTCGCGCGGCACGCCTCAGACCGGCGACTGACATACGGATTCCCCCCGGGTGTAAGTGGCTTAGTGCGCATCCGCAAGTTACATACGCCGGGCCCCGGCCGCCAGCCAATTGACGCGGGCCGTCAACCCTCGGCGGCGTCTATTAGGCTCGGACACATGGCCGACGCACCGTACAAGCTGATCCTCCTCCGCCACGGCGAGAGCGAATGGAACGCGAAGAATCTGTTCACCGGCTGGGTGGACGTCAACCTGACGGAGAAGGGCGAGAAGGAGGCAGTCCGCGGCGGTGAGCTGCTGAAGGACGCCGGTCTGCTCCCCGACGTACTGCACACCTCACTGCAGAAGCGCGCCATCCGCACGGCGCAGCTGGCGCTGGAGGCCGCGGACCGCCACTGGATCCCGGTCCACCGCTCCTGGCGACTGAACGAGCGTCACTACGGCGCGCTGCAGGGCAAGGACAAGGCGCAGACCCTGGCCGAGTTCGGCGAGGAGCAGTTCATGCTGTGGCGCCGTTCGTACGACACCCCGCCGCCGGCCCTCGAGGACGGCACGGAGTTCTCGCAGAGCGACGACCCGCGCTACACGACGATCCCGAGCGAGCTGCGCCCGCGCACCGAGTGCCTCAAGGACGTAGTCGAGCGGATGCTGCCGTACTGGTACGACGGCATCGTCCCGGACCTGCTGACCGGCCGCACGGTTCTGGTCGCCGCCCACGGCAACAGCCTGCGCGGACTGGTCAAGCACCTCGACGGCATCTCGGACGCCGACATCACGGGCCTGAACATTCCCACCGGCATCCCGCTGGTCTACGAGCTCGACGGGGACTTCAACCCGCTCAAGCCGGGTGGCACCTACCTCGACCCGGACGCCGCGGCGGCGGCGATCGAGGCGGTCAAGAACCAGGGCAAGAAGAAGTAGGAATGGTGATCATGCCCCTGAGCTGCGCATACGGCGCGACTCAGGGGCATTTTCACGGCCTGGGACCACTCTGGGCCCTCAGCCCTCCGGGTCCTGCGGCCGGAGGGCACGCCCGAGCGCCTTCCGAGCCCGGTCCCTACTGCTCGGCATGAGATGCGCGTACACCTTGAGCGTCAGGCCCGGGTCGGAGTGTCCGAGGTACTCGGCAAGGGCCTTGATGCTCTCTCCGGCGTCCAGGAGCACGGACGCGTAGAAGTGCCGAAGCGCGTGCATGCCGTGCTCGCGGGCGGCGGCGTGCTCGCGGCTCTTGGCCTTGGGGATGACACCCACCTTGGCGAGCGCGGGTTTCCAGTGGTCCTCATTGAGCGAGGTACGCCAGACGTGCCCGCCGTTGGGCCCGCTGAAGATGAGCCGCCTGGTCACGGGCTGGCCGTTCGCCCGCATCCACGGAAGTTCGATCTCGACCGGCGGGAAGCGCTTCATGTGTTCCTGTAGAGCCTCCGCGACGGGATCAGGCAGCGGCACGTCACGGAGCTTGCCCCCCTTCGGGGGCGCGAACACGGCCTTGCTCAGGCTTAGCTTGAGTTGCTGCACCACGTGCAGGGTGCCGCTCTCGAAGTCGATGTCCTCCACGCACAGGCCGAGAATCCCACCTTGCCGCAGGCCGCATCCGGCGCCCACGTCGACCATGGGCCGGAAGCGCTCGACCATGGCCGTGCGCATGGCGAATACGCGCTCAGGCTCCCACGGGACGACACGGCGCGCGCCCATCGCGGGCAGCGTCACTGTGCGTGAGTGGCAGGGGTTCCGGCGTAGGCAACCGTCCTCTACGGCGGCGGAGAGCACGGCGCGGACGTTGGAGAAGATGACGCGGGCGTACGCGCCGGACATGCCGGATGCTTCGAGCTGGGTCACGAGCTCGCGGATGTGGGTGGGCTGGAACCCTCCGAGCTGACGTCCCCCGATGCGCGGGAAGGCATGCAGCCTGAGCTGAGAGTCCATCGAGGCGCGGGTGTTCGGGTCGCCGCTCTGGCTCGCGAGCCACTTCTCAGCGAACTCTTGGAACGTGATGCGGGACGCGTTCGGGTCGATGAAGTCGCCACGAGCGACGTCCGCCGTGATGCTGCTCAGCCACTGCTCAGCGAGCCTCTTCTGTCCGTCGGGGAAGGACTTGGCCTTCCGCTGTCCGTCGGGCGTGAAGTAGCGGGCCCGGTAGCGCATGCCCTTGCCGTGGCGGTCGGTCTTGACGCGGGCGGTCTTACCGTCGTCATCTGTGATGGTTTTGAACCAGCGGTCTTGGATGCTCCCAGCCATCTTCGGCGGAGTCCCTTCTCGACATAGAGCAGGGCTGGCCGTGCCGGCCAGCCCTGCGTGCGTGTCAGGTTGTTTCAGACCGACGTACGGTCGGCGTTCTTGAGCTGCGCGACGTAGACACCGACTTCGCTCGGGTCGTAACGGACGTGCTTGCCGACGCGGAAGCCGGGAGGGCCGGTGCGCTTCTTGCGCCACTGGTAGACGGTTTCTCGGGGGACGCCGAAGATCTCGGCGATGTCGTCGGCGGTGAGGTACCGATCGGGCAGGCTGCCTCGGAGGGTGGCGCGGGGGTCGGGTTGAGCGGAACGGGTTCGGCTCATGGGGTCCTCGTCAGGGAGTCGTGTCGGCGTTCGAGGCTTCGTGCGGCCGCGTGTGTCCGAGGCTCGGATTTCTGCGTCATTGCGTCATCAGCGACACATGAGCTTCTGACCTGCGGCTTTGCTTGACGCAGCGGTCATGGGGTGCGTCATGCGTGCGTCAAGGGCTTCGTCATTGGGTGACGCAGATGACGCAGGATGACGCAGAGCCCGGCGTCTGCGTCATGGCTTTCGCCGCAGGTCAGGGGCCGTTTAGCGTCGCGCGTGACGCAGATGACGCAGCGTCTTCCCTCTTAGGACAAAAGAGGGGGTGTCTGTTGTGGTGTGGTGGCGCCTCACAGCGTGAAGAAGGAGCCGCTTCGCGGCGCGTCCTTTGGGCGGCGCGTTGCGCCGAACAGCAAGAGGAGCACGCCTGGCGAGTGGTGCTCTTCTTGCTTGTCCGGTCGTGCGGTCGCGGGTCAGAACATGCGCTTCTGCTCCTGCGGGGGCGGGGTGGCCAGGCGGGTCATTTCGAGGTAGCGGCCCGTGCTGGTGCGCCCCGAGTCGATGAGGACACCCCGGGCGGCAAGCGTCGGTTGGAGGCGCTTGAGCCGGTCGGAGAGGACTTTGCCCGTGGTCGGCCAGCCCTTGGGCAGGGGACGCGGCTCGTCGCTGCTGTAGAGGCCGATAAGGAGGTGCAGCCACTCAGTAGAGGTCATCCGCTGCGCCGCGCCCGGAGCGATCGTGTCGGCATGCCTGAGGACCGTCTGCGCGAGGAGGTCACCCTCGATCACGTCGTCGTTCAGGTCGTCCAGACTGGCCCGGTACGCGGTGAGCGCCCCAAGCCCGGTCGCGGCATCGAGCTGCGCGCACAGGTGCGCGAAGTCCGCCATCCGCAGATCAGTGGGAGTCTCCGCCTCCACCGCGCGGACCTTGACCGTGAGGTCCAGGAGCGAGCCGAGAATGACGGGCAGAACCTCCGCGTAGTCCGCCCACAGTTCCGCCTCGGTGCGCCGGACGCGGGGCCGCTCCAGACGCAGAGGCAGGAGCCGTTCCGCGAGGTCGGGCCGAATGACGCCCACGTCGATACCGGTCAGGAGCAGGGGACGCCGGTAGCCGACGCGGAACACGTCCCCGTCGGTGAACAGGGCGCGCTTGACGCTCTCGGCTCCGGTCACGATGCAGCACATGGCGTCGGACAGGTCCGGGGTCATGTGGGAGAGGTTGTCCAGGGCGGTGACCCACCCGGCAGCCACCGCAGCGATCAGGTTCTCCTCATCCTTCGGGGCCCGCCGCAGGTCCCCGCCCATGCCCTCCACGATCCTGATGAGCATCCGGCCGCCTGTGGACTTGCCCGCACCTTGCGGTCCGGTGAGGAACGGTGCGGGGACGGGAACGGACGGGCCGAGGCAGCCGATCAGCCAGGCGATGGCCAGGCACTCGGTCTCCGCGTTGGCGAAGTTGCACAGCCGCAGCAGCAGGTCGATGCCCTTGCCGTTGGTGTCCTTGGCCGGCAGGGGCAGTTCCCCGGTGAGCTGTGTGCGTCGCCAGCACACCTCGCGCGGGTCGGGGATGGCAATGTCCCAGCCGGTGGGGTGGATGCGCACGGACTGCCCGTCATCGCGGCCCAGGTCCAGCCACGTTGCCCTGTCGAATCCCGGGGCGACGCGGATGTGGACCGGCTGGACGTCCTCGGACAGCGCGAGTGCTTCGATCAGGTCCAACGCTTCCTTGAGCGCGGTCCCGTTGAACACGCCGCGCCCGTCGCGGAACAGGCCGACCATGAGTTCCTGGCGGTGGCTGCCCGTGGTGCCCTGGGAGCGGATGGGGCGGGCCACGGGGTGGCCCTTCTTCTGTGCGTACACGGTGCCGTCGGGGGTGCGGAAGTACCGGAAGTGCGCTTGGGCGTAGTCGGTGATGACCTCGCGGGCGGGGGTCTTCTCGTCGTCTGCCATGGCTACAGTCCCAACCTGGTCAGGGCGTTGGTCCACGCGTCGGTGCAGTGCCGGGCCGTTTCGCCCTTGGCCTGGGCGGCGGTGAACAGCCTGCTGATGTGGGCGTCGGTGAGGCAGCCGCACCGGCCGTGCGTGGAGAGCACGGCCAGGAACGTCCGGTAGACGGTCGTGTGCACTGCCTCGCTCGCCCCGGTGATGCGCTGCTCCGCCATGGCCATGCCGCGCTCCAGGAACGCGGGCGTGCGATGACGGCACTCCCCGCCCCCGGAAGGTGCGGGCACCGTGACGGCCTGCGGCGCGGACCGAGCCGGGGCGGGCTTCCTCACGGCGAGCGCGAGCACGGCATCCGGCAGGTAGGCCATCGTGCCGCTGCCGAACCCGAGCCACCGGGCGTAGGCCATCGAGGACTTGATATCCACCCCGGGGCGGACCGCGTTCGCGGACGACATGGCCCCGAGGTAGAGCCAGTGCTCACCCCGGGTGGTGGGGACGGTCTGCGTGGCGGGCAGGTTCTCGCGGGCCCACGCGATCGCGTCGGCGTTGTCGAGGTCCACGACGGTGAGCCCAGCTCCGCCCGGGTGGTATGCGACCGCGCTCGCGTACAGCCATGCGCGGCGCCAGGGGCCGGAGCTGATGACGTCCGGGTCGGTGGTCGCGGCGGCCCAGGCGTGGCAGGGCCCGGGGCAGGCGCACGGCCCCGGCGTCTTCATGTTCGGCCGGCCACCGCACGCGTTGTCGGTGCAGGCCCGGCAGTTGCCGAACGGCACCTTCCCGGCTCGTAACGGCAGTGCGGGCAGGCCGGAGGCTGCCAGGGAGAGAGCGGTGTGCAGGTGCTCTCCCCCAATGGGGGCGGGTTGGGTCATGCTGGAGTCCTCCAGTTCGTGTGGCGTGCTGGATCACAAGGGCGGCCCGGCTTTGGCGAGACGGGGCCGCCCTTGGCTTTGGTGCGTGGTCAGGCCGCTTGCTGGCCGGGCAGGAGCCTGCCGTCTGCGGTCCTGTCCAGGGCTCCGCTGGCGGTAAGGGTCTTGATCTCGCGGGAGACGGTGCCCTTGTTGAGGCCGGTCCGGTCGGCCACGTCCTTGGCGGTCCGAGCCCCGGACTGCACAGCGGCCAGCACCTTGTCCCGGTTGGACGCCGCCCCGGACGGTGCGGCCGTCTCCTTGACCAGGTGCAGCGGCATGCGCGGTCCCTGGCCACTCGTGGTCTGCGCAGGGGTCCAGATCGACTTGGGCAGCGCGCGTACGCCCGCGTCGTCAAGGGTCCAAGTGCGGAGCATGCGCGGCCCGTAGCCCTTGAGGTATCCGTGCCCCCGGTACTCGCGGCCGTCCGGGATCTGGTGCGGCGCGTAGTGCGCGCAGTCGTCCAGCGCCACCTGGGCCTGTGTCGTACCGGCCACCCGAAGCGAGAACCGCGTGAGGAGGTTCGGCGCGATCAGCTTGTGCACACCCGGCGCACCACCATCGGTCAGCGGGTACTGCGTCGCCCACCACAGGACGACCCCGCGCGAGCGACCGAGCGAGGACAGTTCGATCAGGCGTTGCAGCCGGTCCTTGTCCTTGGTGATCAGGGCCAGGATCACCTGTCCCTCGTCCACGACGACGGTGAGCTGACGGCCGTCCCACACGCTGATGCCGCGCTTTTTCATGTCGACCTTGCGGCGGGTCATCTCCGCGTGCGCATCGTCCACGGCGTCCGTGATGTCGTCCCGTTCCACGGCGACGCGGCAGACCGGCTCCCAGATGTTGGCCTCTTCGCCCTTGCCGTCGATCAGCAGAAGGTCACCGCGCAGGTGCGCGGTCGCCATGAGCGGACGGAACGACCAGGACTTGCCGGTGCCGGACGCGCCGGACACCAACAGCCGCTCGTCGAAGGGGACCAGGACCTCATCACCGGTCTCCGTGTCCAGACCCAGGCTCATCATCATCGGATCGGACGGGATGCGGTCCGGAGTCCACAGCGAGGAAACTCCCGCGGCTGCTGACCGGGTGGCCAGGGTCAGAACGGCCCACCCGCCCCGTGAGGCGGACGTGATCCGTATGCGCAGCGCGGTGCGGGCACCGAGCAGCGCACGGACCGAGTCCGCCTTGTCCGCGAGCGTCTTGACCGTCCACGTCCCGTCAAGTCGGACCTCGCACCGGATGCCGCCCGGCTCGATGGCCGGGGGCGTGGTGACCGTGCCGGACAGGCCACGATCAGGGGCGTGCTCGACCCAGTACGACGGGTCAAGGCGCTCCATGAGCTGACGCTCTTCCAGCGACAGCGACTCATCCACCGGCACGCGCAGCCTGCGCCGCCCGAGCGCGAGGGCTGCCACGTTCGCGCCGATGAGCACGGCCGACGTGGTGGTGGGCCAGATGGTCAGGTGCGAGGTGGACATGAGCGCGGACGTGATCACGCTGGGCACGGCGTGCAGCGAATGCGCCTGGATCGCGCGGGCCTTGAGGGTGCTCGGGTAGTTCACCCGTGCGGCCTTGAGTTTGGCGCGGGTGTCACGCTCGTGCCGTGCGGCTGCCTTGCTCGCGACACGAGCGGCGCGGCGACCGGCCGCCAGCGGATTGCGGGACGCGGCGCGCGCGGTGAGTTGCTGCGACTTGGCGGTGGCGTGCGTGGACCGCGCGGCGTTGTGATCCTTCTGCGCGGCCATGAGCGCCTTGAGGTGTTCCGGGGTGCGCAGCTTGTTACGCCGGTCTGCCTCAAGGTCCCAGCGGGCCGCGAACGGCACGCACACCGGGGCGAGTGAATCCAGCGCGCTGTTGGTGGTGTTGGTGGTGGTCGACCATGCTTGCTTCCAGTCCACGAAAGGGTCCTCCAAGACCGTGGATGAGGGCCGGTGCGCCGTTGCGTGGCGTCACCGGCCCGCCCGAGTTGCCGGGGGCGGCGCTGTCGGTTGCGTCGACAGCACCGGTTGAACCCCTGCAACCACATCTGACCTGCGATGTTGCAGAGTTGAGCGGTGGGGAGGGGTGGGGGTCCTACGCGCACGCGCGCGTAGAGCGGCGGAAAAACCGGCCGTGCAACCCCCTCGCGAGGCACTGAACGGCCGTTCACGGCCCGGGGGATCTCAACCCACACGCGAGGGGGGTCGGACGCTGTACGGGTCGCCTACGGCTTCCGCCTCTCGCTGGACGGGCGGAAGGGTCAACGTCCCTTGCGGCCAAGCCGTTTGGCGGCGGCCTTGCCGTCGTTGCCGCCCACGGAGCGGACGACGGTGACGATGCCCCAGGCGCAGACAGCGGCGATCAGGGCGAGTAGTGCGAGGTTGGCAGCCATCGCGGTCAGCACGCCGACCAGCAGCGGGCCGAAGTAGACCCCGGCTGCCACCGTGCCGGCCCCGACTCCGGAGCCGAGCGCGATGCGCTGCACGGTCCGGTCCGGCGGAGCGTGGTGAATGTGCTGCACCACCATCGGCGCCGGGGCCGCGTGCTGCGGCTCGGTGGGCACCAGGTGGGCGGGGCTGTCGTTGTAGACGAATCGGCCGTCCGGGAGGCGGACGACGCCGGGAACGGGCAGGTGTTCGGAGTCCATCGGGGATCTCCCAGTCAGTTGGAACCGGCGCAGGGAACGCACGCTCCGGCAACGCACGGTCGTGAAGTGCCAGGTCAGGCGGTGGGGCGCGGAAGAGCGCGGCAGCTCTCGGAGTGGGTCTGAGCCCAGTCCTTGAGGTCGTAGCTCACGCCGACGTGGTTGATGTAGGACGCTTCGCATCCCCGGCAGATGGCCGCGTGGCGGTCCGGCAGAGCTGTGGTCGGCTGCGGCACGACGTCGACGGTCGCGCCGACGATGGTCAAGAACCGGAAGAGCGCATCGATGGGCCACGTGGTGGCGGTCTGGCTGGTCACAGCGAATCTCCTTGACGGGATTGGGTGTTCAGGCAGCGCGCTGTAAGGAGGGGTAGGCGCAGGTCACGCACATACCGAGCGAGACCGGGATGCAGTACCCGGCATCCGTGCGGCAGGAAGGGCAGGTGCGGCGGGCGGTCATCGCCTTGGCGAGCGCAGCCCATTTCGCCGGTGTCATCGGCCGCACCGGTTTCGCGAGGTCGACGCGGTAGAGATAGGCCACCAGGACCCCGGACTTGCTGCCCCGACAGCGGCGCATGACCTGCGCGGCAACTGGCTGCCCGGGGCGTAATCCTTGGGCCCGGAGCTGACGTCGGGTGGCGTAGCCGTCCGGCGCGAGCCGCCACGGGAAGGTTGGGATGCCGTAGTGGGCGCCGTTCGGGTCGTAGCACTTACCGAACGCCGGGGACATCAGGCGGCCACCTCAACCGGCCCGCCCGCCGCACGCTCAGCGCGAAGCGCGTCGCGCAGGGTGCGGCCGTTGGCGGACGACGTGCGGACCGACTTACGGATCGCCTCGGCCGTCAGCGCCTCATCAGGCCAGTCGGCCGTGCCCGTGCGGGCCTCATCAAGCAGTTGGTCCGCCGTGCGGTTCGGCCGCGGACTGCGGGCGGACTCCGGTACGGGGCCGGTCGGTCGCCTCGGTGCTGGCCCGACCGGTGCGGTCGGCTCGGTTGGCAGACCGAGCTGTTCGAGCACCCGCTCACGGGGTGTTGAGGCTGGGTCGGCTGCCTCGATGACGGGCAGTTCGGCGACCGGCGCGAGGGGTGCGGGAGTCGACTCGGCCAGGTCAGAGGTAGACCGTTCTGCTTCGATCTGAGTCGTTTTCTCCGCATCTGTGGTGGTGTCGGGTCGGTGGTGCAGGACCTTCGCCACGAGGTCCGAGCCGAAGTAGATCGACCCGACCGGAAGCGACGTCGCCAGCAGCACGAGCGCCCAGTTTGCCGGGTCCCAGTCGGCCAGTCGGCCCCAGTCGACCGTCCCGCCGTGGAGTTCCGGGACGAGGCCGTGGACGTAGTTGAGGACCAGCGAGGCGAGCGTGTAGGTGCCCAGCACCCGCAGCGCGAACGTCCGATCCCGTCCGGCCAGTACCAGGGTCGCGACCAGCGCCAGGGCCATCAGACCGTCGACCACGAACGGGTACAGGGTCGCGGCGGTGGTGTCCGCGCCCACGGCGTTGGCGATGTCGCGCAGGGCGTTCCAGGAGACCCGGAAGGCCATGGCGACCACGGCGATCAGGGCCAGTACGAGGGAGGCCCGCCCTTTGCGGTGAAGGTTCATGCCGCACCGCCCGACTGCCCGGCGTTGCCGTTGACCTGGTCGCGGTGAGCGGCCAGCACCCGGCGGCGGGCCCGGCGGATGCGCCGCTCGTCCAGCTCGGTCGGCGTGCGGTCGATAACGATGATCTGTGCGTCCAGCAGGTCCAGCTCCGCGCGGATGACGGGCATCTCACGCTCGATGGCGTCCAGCTCCGCATCCGTCGGCTCCATGAAGTCGGCGAACGCGGTAACAGCGTCCTGAACAGTGACGATGTGGTTCATGGGTCGTGTTCTCCCTAGCAGGTGGCAACGGCCCGAACAGCGCCCCCGGAGCGCCAGCTCCGGGGGCGCGCGCCGTTGAAGTCGGTAGATCCGGCTCCCCTCAGCGCTGCTCGTACGAGACGAGCAGCGGAGGCAACCGGCCGCAGAACCGCTGCGGGGTCGGTCGTGCTGTACCGCGCACGGGACGAACCCGTACGCGCCCGCCCACTCGCTCACAGCGGTGGGGCGGTGGTCTTGCTTCGACACTCTGTTGAGTTCTCAACCGACGGGCGCTTCCTTCGTACTCACCCCTGCGGGCTTTCCTCCGGGCGCTGACAGTGCAGGTAGGGCCAAACTTGAGGGTGTTGCACCACCCGTTCAGCTTGTTGGTACAAGCTGATGCAGTGATGCTGCACCCACGGACAGTGAGTCGTCAAGGGGGTTGGCCTACATGTACCAACAAGTTGCGCGAGTGCGTCATGATGAGGGCATGAACAAGCAGCCGAAGTACCGGCAAGTCGCCGATGCCCTGCGCCGCGAGATCGACAACGGCACGTTCCCGCCGGGGTCGCGGCTGCCCTCCGAGAACGACCTACAGCAGCGGTTCGACGCGTCGCGGAACACCGTCCGCAACGGGCTGAGCCTGCTGGTCAGCGAGGGATTGCTGACGTCCAGCCAGGGACTCGGCTACGAGGTCAAGTCTCACGAGGTGTTCGAACTCAACGCGTCCCGGTTCGAGAATCTGAACTTCCCGCAGAACGGGGACTCGTACAGCACCGACGTCACCAACGCGGGCCGACGGCCGCACCAGACGTTCCGAGTCGAGATGCTGCCGGCGCCGGAGGAGATCGCCCAGCGCCTGAACATCACGACAGGTACGAAGGCGGTATTGCGGTTTTGTCATCGCTATGTGGACGACGTCCCTTGGTCGATGCAAGCGACCTACTATCCATCGTGGCTGGTCGACGCGTCGCCGCGACTTGCCGAGCCAGGAGACATCGACGAGGGAACCACGCGGTACCTAGCGGCTCAAGGCATTGAGCAGATCGGGTACTTCGACGAGATCGCCGCGCGCATGCCGACACCGGACGAGGCGCGATTGTTGGAGATCGGCGCTGGAGTTCCGGTACTGCTTTGGACGCGTACCGGCTACTCCGAGGACCGGCCCATCCGGTGCACCATCACCACGTTCCGGGGCGACCTCAACCGGATGAACTACGAGATCGGCGACCTGACCGCCCGAAGCGAGAACGAGCCTCAGTGAGAATCATCCCCGCCCGCCCAGACGACGTCTCCAGGCTGGTGGCCTTCCGCGAGGAGGCCGCAGCTTGGCTTTCCCGTCTCGGCACCGACCAGTGGCGACGCCCCTATCCCGCTGACAAGCTGCTGGAGACCATCGAGGCAGGGACTGTCTTCATGGCTCTGGACGGCGATGCGACGGTTGCGACCATCACTCTGACTCCTGATGCAGAGGCAGGGCTCTGGACAGAGCAGGAACTCTCGGAGCCTTCTCTGTTCATCAACAAGCTCACTGTGGCGCGCACGCATGCCGGGGCGAATGTCGGGGGGCGCCTGCTCGATTGGGCGGGGGATCGGGCTTACCAGGCCGGAGCCAAGTGGCTCCGTCTGGACGCGTGGACGACAAACGAGGGGCTTCAGGCGTACTACCTTCGGCAAGGCTTCGAGCATGTTCGGACAGTCCTTGAGGGAGTGGCCGTGAACGGCGGTCCTCGGGTATCTGGCTGGCTTGCTCAGCGCCTAGCCCGTCCCGCAGAGCACGGATTCACCGATGAGACTTGCAGTCTGGGCGAAAACTTCCTCCTTCGTGAGTGAGACCCCGGACTGCTGCTGGAACGCGGACGGGGTCTGCTGGAGTCGGTTGACGCGTTCTTTGGTGAGGCTCAGGCATGTGGATGGCCCGCGTCGACGGTTCGCTCGTACGGCACGGACTTGCTGCGCTGGTGGCGGTTCCTGCCTGATGGGGGCTGGAATGGGACTGGTCACGCGGGTGGATGCCCGAGGCCTCGCCCGCTGGTTGCAGGTGGCGCCGAAGCTGGTCCACGTTTACTGGTGCCGTCGGGCCTCCAGCGGCGGCGCCGCACCTCCGGTACGGCCTCCGGCAGGAGTACCGAAACCTTTTTTCTTTACTTTCGAGCGATAGACCCGGTGTCGATACCGGCCTCGAGGCAACCCGCAGTCCCAAAGTCAGGCTATGCCTGCAATCGACCTGAGCGAGCAGCTTCGTGAGCTCGTGGTTCCCGTCACCACCGCCGTCGTTACGGCCCTGATCGGCGGCATCGGGCTCACACTCAAGGACTATCGAAGAAGAAGGGACTTCGAGCAGCGATACAAGGCGCAACTCGAAAAAGCCAACTCAGAAGTTCAGTTCATCACAAACTGGATCCAGGCCAGAAAGCTGCTCGGGCCCAAAGTTGGTGCCACGCAAGCAACCGAAGCCTGGCTCGAACGCTGCTACCAGTCGGCCGAAGAAGCCGGCAAGGAAACTGCAGCTAAGCCCCAACATGCAGGGCTCCGGCGTCTCCTCGTCTTGCAGCCCCTGACCGGGCTTCGGGCGCAAACGATGCGAGTGCTCTACTGGATCTCCTTCGCCTGGCTAAACGCGTACACGGTCGCCTCTGTCCGCGAGTGGGCAAAGTGGTTAACACCTGGTGGCGAATATATGCATTACGAGGACGTAGTATTTCTACCGTTCGGTATCGCGGGGTTTGCCTTCCTCGCTGCGTATCTTCGCAGGAGATGCCTCGCCCTAAATTCGAAGGCCCGATTGCCTCCGCGAACTCCCCCACCCGAGCCAGGTGAAAGGAGCCCCCGGCTTTAACAGCGGCTAACACAATGAGCCGAGTTGTCGGTGGGTGATGAGGCAGCAGGCGAGTTTGAGGAACGCTTCATGGATGTCTGCTCGCCGTTCCCAGCGGATCCGCAGGCGTCGGAAGCCGTGCAGCCACGCGAAGGTCCTCTCCACGACCCAGCGGTAGGTTCCCAGTCCTGTGCCGCGACGGGCGATCGCGGGCACGATGCCGCGAGCGTGGACCGGGGCCCTGACGTGGGAGGAGTCGACCACGCAACGAGACCAGTCCAGCCGCGAGGCAGCGTTCAGCCCGGCCAGCAGGAGGGTCGCGTCCCTCGTAGGGGCCTGCCAACCCCATGACAGCTACTTCGAGGACGGTTGTCGTCAGTCGGTGCACGCGCACGCGGGTCGTGCTCCTCTTAATAAGCAGTCTTGGCCGGCTCTGCCGGGATCTCTCTCTCTGGGCCCTCTCTGGGCCCTCCGGGGATGACAAGCAACGGCCAACAACGACCAGTAATGGCCACCCGACCGCAGGTCAGTTGGGGTGCCCACGTCTCTGACCAGGGCCGAGAAACGGGCCCATCAGACCCAGGGCAAGAAGAAGTAGCGCGGTACGTACGCGAGAGGGCCCCGTCCGTTGAGGACGGGGCCCTCTCGTATGCGTACGATGCCGTACGAAGGTTCGGCTAGCCGCAGCAGCCGCCGCACTGGCAGGGCGCGCCCGACTGGCAGCCGCAGCCGCAGCCCGAGCCGCAGCCGCAGGCGCCGAGGACGGGCAGGAACACCACTTCAACAGGTGTGTCCTGCTGAAGTTCGGTCGTGGGGGATTCGGCCATGGTCCCTCCTCATGGGCGTACGAGATGTGCCGCCACTGCCCATCCCATGCCCACTGCGGCGGGCGCATCAACAGCGCGCGGAGGCATGGCCCGCCCGCCGTGCCCCCGCGGCGGCTACGCGCCCTCGACCTGCGTCGGCGGCTGGAGCTCGTCCGCGTGCTCGCCCGTGACCAGGTACACAACCCGCTTCGCCACCGACACCGCGTGGTCGGCGAAGCGCTCGTAGTAGCGGCCGAGCAGCGTCACGTCCACCGCCGTCTCGATGCCGTGCTTCCAGCGGTCGTCGATCAGGTGCTGGAAGAGCGTGCGGTGCAGCAGGTCCATCTCGTCGTCGTCCGTCTCCAGCTGCAGCGCCAGGTCGACGTCCTTGGTGATGATGACCTCCGCCGCCTTGGCCATCAGCCGCTGCGCCAGCTGCCCCATCTCCAGGATGGTGGCGTGCAGGTCGTTCGGCACGGCCTTGTCGGGGAAGCGCAGCCGGGCCAGCTTGGCCACATGCTGGGCCAGGTCGCCCGAGCGCTCCAGGTCCGCGCTCATCCGCAGCGAGGTCACCACGATCCGCAGGTCCGTCGCGACCGGCTGCTGCCGGGCCAGCAGGGCGATCGCCCGTGCCTCCAGGTCGTGCTGCAGATCGTCGACCTTCTGGTCGGCGGCGATCACACTCTCGGCGAGCTTGAGATCGGCGTCGAGCATGGCCGTGGTGGCGCGCCCGATCGCCGACCCGACCAGCCGGGCCATTTCGACCAGGCCCTCGCCGATCGAGTCCAGTTCCTCGTGGTACGCGTCCCGCATGGGGTGTCCCTCTCTAGATGTGACCGGGGTCCGGGTGGGGTCAGGGGGTGCCCCTCGGACCACCACGCTCCCACGTTCTGTCCGTTACGCGTCCGGAGTCTCCCTCGCAAATGAACCGGCACTATCCCCTTGGTGAACTCTGGGCGACGACTGTTCGAGGTGCCACCCGAATGGCTGGGAGCATCTCGCCGACCACGCATAACCTGGATGCATGGACGTGAACGCGGCGGTCGCCGCAGCGGCAGCGATCGCCGGGTTGTGTACCGGTGTCATCGCCATGCTGGCGTTCCGCTGGAGCGAACGCGACCAGGCGAGACCCACTCGCACTTCCCTGCACACCGACGCCGTGCTGCCGCCCGGCGTCGACACGGTCCTGTCCGTGCTCCGCTCCTCCGCTGTCGTACTCGACGAGAGCGACTCCGTCGTCAAGGCCAGCTCCGCGGCGTACGCCCTCGGTCTGGTCCGCGGCGGAAAGCTCGCCGTCGAGCCGATGCTGCACATGGCCCGCGACACCCGTCGAGACGGCGAGATACGGCAGGTGGAACTGGACCTGCCACGGCGCGGCACCGGCCGCGGCGAGGCCCTCGCCGTCTCCGCCCGGGTGGCCCCCCTCGGCTCCCGGCTCGTCCTTCTGCTGGTCGAGGACCTCACAGAGGCCCGCCGGATCGAAGCGGTACGGCGGGACTTCGTCGCGAACGTCAGCCATGAGCTCAAGACCCCGGTCGGTGCGCTCTCCCTGCTCTCCGAGGCGGTCATGGACGCCTCGGACGACCCCGAGGCGGTCACCCGCTTCGCCGGCCGGATGCAGATCGAGGCGACCCGGCTCACCAATCTCGTACAGGAGCTCATCGACCTCTCCCGGGTGCAGAACGACGACCCGCTGGAGGACGCCGAACCGGTACGCGTGGACGAACTGGTCGCCGAGGCCATCGACCGTTCCCGGCACCCCGCGTCCACCAAACAGATCACGATGGCCGTTGGGGGCGGAGGCCCTGGGGGAGCCACCGCCGACCTGCACATCTGGGGCAATCGCGGTCAGCTCGCCGCGGCACTCGGCAACCTGGTCGAGAACGCCGTCAACTACTCGCCGGCCCGCACCCGTGTCGGCGTATCCGCGCGCCGAGTCTCCGCGCCCGGTGGGGATCTCATCGAGATCTCCGTCACCGACCAGGGCATCGGCATCTCCGAAAAGGACCGCGAGCGGGTCTTCGAGCGGTTCTACCGCGTCGACCCCGCCCGCTCCCGGGCCACCGGGGGCACCGGCCTGGGCCTGGCCATCGTCAAGCATGTGGCCGCCTCGCACGGCGGGGAGGTCACTGTGTGGAGCTCCGAGGGCCAGGGCTCCACATTCACCCTGCGGCTGCCCGAAGCGGGCGCCGGCCGGGAACGCTCACCCAACGGACCGGATCGCGTCGACGAGGACGACGACCGGCCTTACGACACCGATCCGAACGCCGAAATCCCTGCCCCGGAGGTCCTTCCGTGACCCGAGTGCTCGTCGTCGAGGATGAGGAATCATTCAGCGACGCCCTGTCCTACATGCTCCGCAAGGAGGGCTTCGAGGTCGCCATCGCGACCACGGGGCCCGAGGGACTCGACGAGTTCGAGCGCAATGGCGCCGACCTCGTCCTCCTCGACCTGATGCTGCCCGGGCTGCCGGGCACCGAGGTGTGCCGCCAGCTGCGCGGCCGCTCGAACGTCCCGGTCATCATGGTGACCGCCAAGGACAGCGAGATCGACAAGGTCGTCGGGCTGGAAATAGGAGCCGATGACTACGTCACCAAGCCCTTCTCCTCGCGGGAGCTGGTCGCCCGCATCCGCGCGGTCCTGCGCCGCCGCGGAGAGCCGGAGGAGGTCACCCCGGCGGCCCTGGAGGCCGGCCCGGTCCGGATGGACGTGGACCGCCACGTCGTCACGGTCTCGGGCGGGAAGGTCGACCTCCCGCTGAAGGAGTTCGACCTGCTGGAGATGTTGCTGCGCAACGCGGGCCGGGTGCTGACCCGTATGCAGCTGATCGACCGCGTCTGGGGCGCGGACTACGTGGGCGACACCAAGACGCTGGACGTCCACGTCAAGCGCCTCCGCGCCAAGATCGAGCCGGACCCGGGGGCGCCGCGGTACCTGGTGACGGTGCGTGGTCTGGGCTACAAGTTCGAGCCGTAAACCGGCCCGGGCCGAGGTGCCGGTCGGCCGGACGGAGTCCGGCACAGCGCTCCGAAGCCCGTGAGGCGCCCCTGGCGCCGAGCGGTGCGAGGGGCGCACGTGGGATGGGGCTCGAGCCGGACCCGGGGGCGCCGCGGTACCTGGTGACGGTGCGTGGTCTGGGCTACAAGTTCGAGCCGTAAACCGGCCCGGAACATACGAGGGCGCCCCGCCAGGCTTCCGGCGGGGCGCCCTCGTATGCGTACTGCTGTCTCAGTGGCCCGCGTCGTGGGACGCCGACGACGAGTCCGACGGGGTGCCAGGTTCGCCCGATTCGCCGTTGCCCGGCGTGCCCGCATGGCCCGTGGCCGTCTGGGACGGGGTGCCGGACGGCGTCGTGGACGGGGCGCCGGAGGGCTCGCCCTCCTGCGCCGGCGGCTTCGGCAGCGAGCTGGGGCCGTAGCTCGCAAAGAAGCTTGTCGCCGGGACCACGAACGCCTGCAACTTCACGTCGCCCGTCTCGCTGAAGCGGAAGGCGACCTCCTGGACGCCGCCCGCGTTCTTCGCCACCTCCTGGCCGTTCTCGATCACCGCGGACGCGTTGCCCGCGCCGCCGATGATCACCGAGCCCTGCGCCGGAACCGTGATCGGGCCCGAGCCCTGGGCCGGGGACAGCTTCACCGCGGTGTTCGAACCCGGCAGCGTGATCGTGTCGAGCGTCTGCTGCTTGGAACCGTTGTTGAAGACCGTCGCGGAGACGGCCGCAGGGCCTTCGGCGTCCACCTTCGGCTGAGTGATCACCGTCGCGTTCTGGATCTCGATGGTGTCGACCGCCGTCGCGGCATTGTCCGGCTTGACCTGGAGGGTCTCCGCGTTGTTGCCCGCACCGCAGGCGGCGAGCGAGGCGATCGAGAACACGACGGCAGTGGCGGCGAGGGCACCGCGTCGAAGGCTGCGGCTCACGGCGGCGGCATCTCCTTGGACGTACGGACGGACTGACTGGCTGGGGACGGGCTGGTGAACTGGCATGTCAACCGGCCCGCAGATCGCCAAGCCTGTGTCAGTTCGCGCTTAGGTTACCGATCGCCCGTGCCCGCCCCGCACCCGACCCGCCCCTTCGCCCGCCCCGGCCGGTCCGCCGCCCCGCGCTCTCGCCGTTTCGTACTCCGTTCACATAACAGCGGTGATCAATTCCCCGGGCCGCCACACATTTCTTACCGAATACCCGCCGGTGATCAATTCCGGATTCGGCGCAGATCCGTCCGTACGGGTGACCGACCGCCGAACGGAGTACGGGAAGTTCACCACTGAGAACCAGGCAAATCGGGACGTTCATACCCCCTGAGGGGGGTCCTGCTGTGTGTAACGTGCGCGTTTCTCTCCGCCCGCAGAGCCGCTCCGACCTGCGAATACCCCCCTCCACAAGTCGTCCGCAGCACGTTCGTGTTGCAGTTGTCAAGCCCCGAGATATGCCCTGACCTGCGAAAACGCCATTCAGAAGAAGCGGTTCTCGTGTTACTCTGGATAGCCACGGAAGGGGTACCTGTCACATGACGTTCAAGGTTGGCGACACCGTGGTCTATCCCCATCACGGGGCCGCGCTGATCGAGGCCATCGAAACTCGCCAGATCAAAGGCGTGGACAAGACCTACTTGGTGCTCAAGGTCGCCCAAGGCGACTTGACGGTTCGCGTGCCGGCGGACAATGCGGAGTTCGTAGGCGTACGCGATGTGGTCGGTCAGGACGGGCTCGACCGGGTCTTCGAGGTGCTGCGCGCACCGTATGCAGAAGAGCCGACGAACTGGTCCCGTCGCTACAAGGCAAATCTCGAGAAGCTCGCCTCCGGCGATGTCATCAAGGTCGCCGAAGTGGTGCGTGACCTGTGGCGTCGTGAGCGTGAGCGTGGGCTCTCCGCAGGTGAGAAGCGGATGCTCGCCAAGGCGCGCCAGATCCTGGTGAGCGAGCTCGCCCTCGCGGAGAACACCAACGAAGACAAGGCCGAGGCTCTGCTCGACGAGGTCCTCGCGTCCTGACGCACACAACGCACCAAAAATGCCGCGGTGCCCGCTGACATGCTGTGACTACAGTCCTGTCGCCGGGCGCTGCGGCATGTCCATCTCCATGTGTCTCTGCTTGACGTGTCTCTGCTCGCCGCCGCTCACAGCACGCACAACACCCCGACCCTTTGGTGTGCCGGGCCCGGGCGGCTGGCGCAGACCAGTTGTCACGGAAGGGTCCGGTCAAGGCGTCGCGCCCGGCACGCTGTGGCCATACCCATGTCGGCCGAGGAAACAAACCTGCCGGAGTGCAACCGATGTCAGACGAATCGCGCCCGTACCGCACCGCAGCGGTGATCCCGGCGGCCGGCCGGGGAGTACGGCTCGGCCCGGGCGCCCCCAAAGCGCTCCGTACGCTGAACGGCACGCCCATGCTCATCCACGCGGTACGCGCCATGGCCGCGTCCCGGGCCGTGTCGCTCGTCGTCGTGGTGGCCCCGCCCGAGGGCGCACCCGAGGTCAAGAACCTCCTCGACGAGCACGCCCTGCCCCAGAGGACCGACTACCTGGTCGTGCCGGGCGGTGACACCCGCCAGGAGTCCGTACGCCTCGGACTCGACGCGCTCCCGGACAACATCAGCATCGTCCTCGTCCATGACGCCGCCCGCCCGCTGGTTCCCGTCGACACCGTGGACGCCGTCATCGAGGCGGTACGGGACGGGGCCCCGGCCGTCGTGCCCGCGCTGCCGCTCGCGGACACCGTCAAGGAGGTCGAGCCGGGCGAGAAGGGCGCGCCCGAGCCGGTCGTCGCCACGCCCCCGCGGGCCCGGCTGCGCTCCGTACAGACCCCGCAGGGCTTCGACCGGGACACGCTCGTACGCGCGCACGAGACGGTCGCGCTGAACGGCGAGGGTGCGACGGACGATGCGGGCATGGTCGAGCAGCTCGGCGAGCCCGTCGTGGTCGTACCCGGCCACGAGGAGGCGTTCAAGGTGACCCGCCCCCTCGATCTCGTACTCGCCGAGGCGGTCCTCGCCCGGAGGAGGGCCAACGATGGCTTTTAAGGTGCCCCAGATCGGCATCGGGACCGACGTCCACGCCTTCGAGGCGGGGCGCGAACTGTGGTGCGTCGGACTGCTGTGGGAGGGCGAGGACGGGCTCGCCGGGCACTCCGACGGCGACGTGGCCGCCCACGCCGCGTGCGACGCGCTCTTCTCCGCGGCCGGCGTCGGCGACCTCGGCGCCCACTTCGGCACGGACCGCCCCGAGTGGTCCGGTGCCTCCGGTGTCACGCTGCTCGCCGAGGCGGCGCGGATCGTACGGGCCGAGGGCTTCGAGATCGGCAATGTCGCCGTCCAGGTCATCGGCGTACGCCCGAAGATCGGCAAGCGGCGTGACGAGGCCCAGAAGGCGCTGGGCGAGGCGGTCGGCGCGCCCGTCTCCGTGTCGGGCACCACGACGGACGGGCTCGGGCTTACCGGTCGCGCCGAGGGACTGGCCGCGATTGCCACGGCATTGGTGTTCCGGACGGCCGGCTGAATCCCGGCGTGAAATACCCGGTACGGGGGGGCGAGTTGTGGACAGGGAACCCCGGGGGCGGCTCGTATTCCGGTCGGACATAGTCACAAAGTTGTCCCCGTGGCCCAGAAGGGGCGCGGGGCACTGGCATCGGGCCACTACCCTTGATGCGTGACTATTCGCCTGTACGACACCAGCGCCCGGCAGATCCGTGACTTCACCCCGCTTCTGCCGGGTTGTGTCTCGATCTACCTGTGCGGCGCTACGGTGCAGGCTGCCCCGCACATCGGGCACATCAGGTCGGGTCTGAATTTCGACATCATGCGCCGCTGGTTCGAGTACCGCGGCTATGACGTGACTTTCGTGCGCAATGTGACGGACATCGACGACAAGATCATCAAGAAGTCGGCGGAGCAGAACCGAGCCTGGTGGTCGATCGGGTACGAGAACGAGCGCGCCTTCAACGACGGCTACGACGCCCTCGGCTGCCTGCCGCCCACGTACGAACCGCGCGCCACCGGCCACATCACCGAGATGGTCGAGATGATGCGCGGCCTCATCGAGCGCGGGCACGCCTACGAGGCGGACGGCAACGTCTACTTCGATGTGCGCTCCTTCGAGGGCTATCTGGAGCTGTCCAACCAGGAGCTGGACAACCTGCTGCAGCCGGAGAGCGAGGGCGAGACCGGCAAGCGGGACCCCCGCGACTTCGCCATGTGGAAGGCGGCCAAGCCCGGCGAGCCCTCCTGGGAGACCCCGTGGGGCCGCGGCCGCCCCGGCTGGCACCTCGAGTGCTCGGCGATGGCGCACAAGTACCTGGGCGAGGCATTCGACATCCACGGCGGCGGGATCGACCTGATCTTCCCGCACCACGAGAACGAGATCGCCCAGGCCAAGGCCTTCGGCGACGAGTTCGCGAAGTACTGGGTGCACAACGCCTGGGTCACGATGAGCGGCGAGAAGATGTCGAAGTCGCTCGGCAATTCGGTGCTCGTCTCCGAGATGGTCAAGCGCTGGCGGCCCATCGTGCTGCGCTACTACCTCGGTACGCCGCACTACCGCTCGATGATCGAGTACAGCGAGGAGGCCCTGCGCGAGGCCGAGTCCGCGTTCGCGCGGATCGAGGGCTTCGTGCAGCGCGTCGTCGAGAAGGCCGGGGGCCCGGTCGACGCCGCGCCCGAGGTCCCGCCCGCCTTCGCCGAGGCGATGGACGACGACCTGGGCGTCCCGCAGGCGCTCGCCATCGTCCACACCACGGTCCGCCAGGGGAACTCCGCACTGGCCGCCGACGACAAGGAAGCCGCCGTCGCCCGGCTCGCCGAGGTGCGGGCCATGCTCGGCGTCCTCGGCCTGGACCCGCTGGACGAGCACTGGGCGGGCGAGACCGGCCGCGGCCAAGACCTCCACGGCGTCGTCGACACCCTGGTCTGGCTGGTGCTGCAGCAACGTGAGGCGGCCCGCGCCCGCAAGGACTGGGCGACCGCCGACGCCATCCGCGACCAGCTGCAGCAGACGGGCCTGGTCATCGAGGACGGTCCTGACGGGCCGCGCTGGACCCTCGGAGCCAGCTGACCGGCGGCAGCCGGGGGTCCAGGGGTGTCCCCCGGGACAAAAACAGCCCGCCCGGACTCCCGGGGGCACACTTTCTACATACGTACGCATTCGAAGCTTCAGGAAACAGGTAGTCATGGCCGGGAACAGCCAGCGCAGGAACCGCCGCACGTCCAACAAGAAGGGCGCGAAGGTCGGCAGCGGTGGCCAGCGACGCCGTGGCCTCGAGGGCAAGGGCCCGACGCCGCCCGCTTCCGCCCGTAAGGGGCACAAGAAGAACCGCATCGCCAACGCCCAGGCAAAGCAGGCCACGCGCCGCCCCGTCGCCCGGCGCGGCGGCAAGGGCACGTCCGAGATGGTCGTCGGCCGCAACCCCGTCTTCGAGGCGCTGCGTGACGGCGTGCCCGCCTCCACGCTCTACGTCCAGCAGTTCATCGACAACGACGAGCGGGTGCGCGAGGCGCTCCAGCTCGCCACCGGCCGCGGCAACATCAACATCATGGAGGCGCCGCGCCCCGAGCTCGACCGGATGACGAACGGGCTCAACCACCAGGGCCTGGTGCTGCAGGTCCCGCCGTACGAGTACGCGCACCCCGAGGACCTCGCGGCCGCGGCCTTCGACGACCACGAGGACCCGCTGATCGTCGCGCTCGACGGTGTGACCGACCCGCGCAACCTGGGCGCCGTCGTCCGGTCGGTGTCGGCGTTCGGCGGCCACGGCGTGGTCGTCCCCGAGCGCCGGGCGGCGGGCATGACGGCGGGCGCCTGGAAGACCTCGGCCGGCACGGCGGCCCGCACCCCGGTCGCCCGCGCGACCAATCTGACGCGGGCCCTGGAGTCGTACCAGAAGGCGGGCCTCACGGTGGTCGGCCTCGCGGCGGACGGTGAGCACGAGGTCGGCGACCTCGAGGCGCTGGGCGGCCCGGTCGTGATCGTCGTCGGCAGCGAGGGCAAGGGTCTGTCCCGCCTGGTCGGCGAGACGTGCGACTACCTGGTCCGGATCCCCATGCCGGGCGGTGCGGAGTCCCTGAACGCGGGCGTCGCCGCTGGTGTCGTGCTGTACGAGGCGGCCAAGCGCCGGGTCTGAAATAGGGGGCATTGGCAGGGCTTGACGGGTCTCGGACAGATTGGGCCAGTCAGGGCAGTGTCCTAATCACAAGTCACTCGGTTAGATGAGTGTGGACACCAGAACGCCCCGGTCCGGGTTTGATGATCAGCCTGCGCTGAGCATGGTCAAGGTGGACTGCGATCCCGCGCAGGTCATCGTGAACCACGCCAGCTTCCGGGTGCAGCTTGCCCAGAGACCGCGCCCCGCACGTGCCCTGGCGGACACCGCGCGCATCCCTGTCCTCGGCGGTGCCGGGACGGGCATGCGGCGGCGGGCGCCCGTTGTGTGGAGTGGCAAGTCGGCGCCCGGTGACGTCGGGGCGACCGGCCTGCTGCAGGCCGTGCGCAACTCCACCGCGGAGCACGACCCCTTCGACACCGGCGCCACGCAGGTCATCCCGCGGATCGACCTGGCCGCCGACACCGCGCAGACGCCCACCGTCGGCGCGTACGACTCGCCAGGCTCTCCCCGCGACCGGGACAGGCCGCTGCTGCCGCCGATGCGGAAGGCGGTCGGCGCGTACGACTCGTACCACTCCTACGGCCAGGAGCCGTACGAGGGCGAGGAGTTCGAGCGGACCAGCAGCTTCCAGCGGACCGACTGCTTCGAGCGGACCGACTGCTTCGAGCGGACCGACAGCTTCGAGCGGACTGGCAGCCCGGAGCGGACGGGCGGCTTCGAGCGGACCGACTGCTTCGAGCGGACCGGCAGCTTCGAGCGGACCGGCAGCTTCGAGCGGACCGGCAGCTTCGAGCGGACCGGCAGCTTCGAGCGGACTGGCAGCCCGGAACGGACCGGCAGCTTCGAGCGGACCGGCAACGAGCCGCCGCACTCGCATCGCCGCGGCGCCACGGGAACATCAGCGGCTGACGCGGGGGGCGTCCGCCACGCGTACTACCCCGGGCGGCGGATGAACCTCGGAGTGGTGGTGCTGCCGCTGCGGGTGTTCCTCGGCTTCATCTCCATCTACGCCGGGATGGGCAAGCTCTGCGACCCCGTCTACTTCGACGGCGGCGAGCGCGGCTCGATGGTGAAGTGGCTGAACTCCCTGCACCCGTGGGCGCTCGCCGAGCCGCTGCGTGACTTCGCGCTGTCCCACCCGGTGGGTGCCGGCCTCACCGTCGCCTTCCTCCAGGTCGTAGTCGGCGTGCTCACGGTCCTCGGGCTCTGGCAGCGGGTGGCCGCGGTCATCGGCGCGCTGCTGTCGGCGGCGCTGATCCTCACGGTGAGCTGGAAGACCGTGCCGGCGTACGACGCGCCCGACATCATCTATCTCGCCGCCTGGTCCCCGCTGATCATCGCGGGCGCCCCGGTCTACTCGATCGACGGGCGGCTCGCGGGCGAGGCATGGCGCAAGCTCGGGCCGCGTTCGGAGCTGTGGGACCTGCGGCGGCGCGTGCTGCGACGCGGCAGCGTCGTCGCCGCCGTCGTGGTCGGCCTCACGCTGCTGATCGGCTCGATGCTCGGCGGGGCGGTGCGCTCGACGGACATGGTGACGGTCCCGGGGCCGAACCAGGACCCGACCAACCATCTTCCCGGGTCCCCGCTGCCGCAGGAGCCCAGCGGCGAACGCAGCTCCTCGGGCGCCAGCGGTGACGACGGCAGTCCGTCGCCGTCCGCGACCCGTTCCGACAGCCCGAAGGACGAGGAGCCCACGCCCTCCGAGGACACGGTCCGCGAGACCGGCCAGATCGGCGGACAGCCCAGCCATACGCAGGGCACGGGCCAGCAGCCGCCCGGACAGTCGCAGCCGGTCCAGCCGCCGTCCAGCAGCTCCGGTCCCTCGTCCAGCGGCGGCACGGGCAGCGCTGGCGGCTCGGGCGGCGGCTCGGGTGGCAGCGAGGGCGGTTCCGGCGGGGGCGACAACGGCGGCTCGAGCGGCGGCCGGGTGATCGGCGGCCTGCTCGGCTGAGGCTGAGTACGCAGCGAGAAGGGGCGGCCACCGCGGTGTGCGGTGGCCGCCCCTTCGGCGTGGATCCCTGTGAGCCGGGAGCGCCGGGAGCGCCGGGGAGCCGTCAACGTGCTTGCGCGGCGAGCTCCTTGGCGGCCTCGGTGAGGTCCTTGGCGGTGTCGATCGCCCGCCAGTACGCGCCGTTCGGCAGCGGGAAGCCGGCCAGCCGGCGCTCGCGGGCGAGACGGGGGAAGGTGGTGCGCTCATGGTCGCCCAGGTCGGGCAGCAGCGCGGTGAAGGCCGAGGAGAAGACGTACACACCCGCGTTGATGAGATACGGCGACGGCGGGGACTCGATGAAGTCCGTGATGTGGCCGAAGGCGTCCGTCTCCACGGCTCCCCAGGGGATCCTGGGGCGGGCCAGGGCGAGGGTGGCTATGGCGTCCCGCTCGGCGTGGAAGGCGGCCATGTCGCGCAGCGAGAAGCGGGTCCAGATGTCGCCGTTGGTGGCGTACCAGGGCTGGTCCGGGTGCGGGAGGCTGGCGGCGGCGTACTTGAGGCCGCCGCCGCGGCCGAGCGGCTCCGTCTCGACGACGGTGGTGACCCGCAGCGGCAGGTCGGCGGTCTCCAGCCACTGCTGGAGGACTTCGGCGAGATGGCCGCAGGAGACGACGGCGTCTCTCACGCCCTCGGCAGCCAGCCAGGCAAGCTGATGGCCGATGATCGGGGTCCCGGTTCCCGGGATCTCGACCATCGGCTTGGGGCGGTCGTCGGTGTACGGGCGCAGCCGCGAGCCCTGGCCGCCCGCCAGGACCACGGCCTGCGTCGGAAACGTAGGCGTATGCATGCCGTGAACGATATGCGGCGCGGGCCGGGACCCGCCGGTCAGCTCCCCCGTCAGTTGCCTGCTCAGCTGCCCTGGGTCTGCTGGGAGACGCCGGAGGCGAAGGAGGTGTCGCAGACGGGGCGGGAGAAGGTCTGGGCGCGGGTGGGGCCGTACCGGTCGACGGCGGCGCGGCCGAGCGCGCGGGCCAGCGCCATGCAGTGCCTGGCGAGCGAGGGGCGCTCCTCGACCGCGCGCTGGAGGTGGGTGAGGGCGGTGCCCGCGTCCTTCTCCTGGAGTTCGGTGAGGAGCTGGTCGCGCAGAACGTCCTGCGGGGCGCGGGACTTGGCGCGTACGGAGACGTTCTCCGATGAGGCGGTGAGCATCTGCGACTCGGTGCTCCGGCCTGCCCACGGGACGCTGGTGACCGCGAGGGTTCCGGAGAGCACCAGGACGACGGGCAGAACGAGAGCGAGAGTGCGGCCGATTCGGCGGGCTGTGTGGGTCACGCGAGCGAGCGTAGCGGTCAGTAATGATTTGGCGACATTTAGTCACCCGGCCGGGGGATGGTTCGATGATGTTTTTCGAATCAGGCGTTGACGTACGGGATCGAAATGACCGTGAAATGACCGATGTGCCGGGGTATTTGTCGACATACGAAAAACGGCCCCGCGGTGAAGTGCGGGGCCGTTCTCCGGAATTGGGGTGGGGTGAGTCGGGTCAGTCGCTGAGGCGCTCGCCCGTCGAGGTCGCGAAGACGTGGATCTCGCCCGGCCGCGGGACGACGTGCAGCTCGGCACCCTTGTCCGGGACGGAGCGGCCGCCGACGCGGACGACGAGGTCCTTGTGCTGGCCGCCGACCTGGGCGGAGCCGTACACGTAGCCGTCGGCGCCGAGCTCCTCGACGACGTTCACCGAGACGGCGAGGCCGGCCGGGGCGTCCTCGCTGTCCTTGGTGAGGGCCTTGGCGGCGGAGCCGTTGTGCTCGACCACGTCGAAGTGCTCGGGGCGGACGCCGACCGTGACGGTGGTGTCGCCCCTGTCGGCGGCGGCGGTCAGGGCGTCGCGGGAGACCGGGACGACGCTGTTGCCGAACTTCACGCCGCCGTCGGTGATCGGGACCTCGACGAGGTTCATGGCCGGGGAGCCGATGAAGCCGGCGACGAAGAGGTTGGCCGGGCGGTCGTACATGTTGCGTGGCGAGTCGACCTGCTGGAGCAGACCGTCCTTGAGGACGGCCACCCGGTCGCCCATGGTCATGGCCTCGACCTGGTCGTGGGTGACGTACACCGTGGTGATGCCGAGGCGGCGCTGCAGGCTCGCGATCTGCGTACGGGTGGAGACGCGGAGCTTGGCGTCGAGGTTCGACAGCGGCTCGTCCATGAGGAAGACCTGCGGCTCACGGACGATGGCCCGGCCCATGGCGACACGCTGGCGCTGACCGCCGGAGAGCGCCTTGGGCTTGCGGTCGAGGTACTCGCTGAGGTCGAGGATCTTCGCGGCCTCTTCGACCTTCTTGCGGATCTCGCTCTTGTTGACGCCGGCGATCTTGAGGGCGAAGCCCATGTTGTCGGCGACGGACATGTGCGGGTAGAGCGCGTAGTTCTGGAACACCATGGCGATGTCCCGGTCCTTGGGCGGCAGGTGCGTGACGTCGCGGTCACCGATGCGGATGGAACCGGCGTTGACGTCCTCGAGACCGGCGAGCATGCGCAGGGAGGTCGACTTGCCGCAGCCGGAGGGGCCGACGAGGACGAGGAATTCGCCGTCCTGGGTCTCGATCTCGAGCTGGTCGACGGCGGGCTTCTCGGTGCCCGGGTAGATCCGGGTTGCCTTGTCGAACGTGACAGTGGCCATGGTGATGTTCTCCTTCACCGGCAGGAACGTGCCGGACGATCCGAGTAAGGGAGTGGTGTAGTCCACCTGTGTGGACCTGCCGTGACGCTACCTGGCGGTGCCCGGTCTGTCAGTAGGTGGGGGGCGATGAAATTTTCGACCGGGGCGGTGCGGGCGTTGGTTACACTGCTACGGCTGCCTCCTTAGCTCAGCTGGCCAGAGCACCGCTCTTGTAAAGCGGGGGTCGTCGGTTCGAACCCGACAGGAGGCTCACGACGAAGGGCCAGTTCAGAGGGTTGATCCCTACGAACTGGCCCTTTCGCATGATCGCGGCCGTGCCACACACGTGCCACATGCCCGCTAGGACTCGGCCTCCGCTGTCCCGCTGGTTTCGCGGATCATGGCTCCCAGACGGTCGGCGAGGGCGCGGTCGCGGTCGGCGGTCATGTGCTGGTAGATCAGCGCGGCCCGCGTGCTGCTGTGCCCCATCCGCGTCATCAGCTCCCGGGTGCTCGCCCCGGCGGCGACCAAGGTGTTCCCCGTATGCCTCAGGTCATGGAAGTGGACGTCAGCAGTGATGCCCGCCTTGATGCGCGCCTTGATCCAGTCGTCCCGGAAGTTGCTGCGGCGGAGTCGGCCGCCCAGGGGACCGAGGAAGACGTGGCCATCTCGACCGGCACCCGCGTAGCGCTCCAGGTGCTCAGCCACGTCCGCCAGGATCTCGCCCGGGAATGCGACGGAACGAACGCCAGCCGCCGACTTAGGAGCCTTGTCGAACAGCTTCCCGTCCTGCATCTCCGCTTGAGCCCGCTGGACCAGGACCACGCACCCGGTCACGTCGATGTCCCGGCGCCGCAGTGACGCCAGCTCACCGAACCGCAGAGTGGTGAAGGCTGCAAGCAGGACAAGCAGGCGGTACCGCGGGGCAATGGCATCAGCGACGGCGTACACCTCGGCCACCGTCAACACCGGCCGTTCGGGCACGTCGTATCGGTCGGCTCCCTTGACCCGGCAGGGGTTGCGGCGGATCAGTTCGTCGTCAACGGCCGTGTTCATCATGGCGCGCAAGATCTGATACGCCTTGACGACGGTCGGCTCCCCCACGCCAGCGGCGAGCAGATTCCCGCGCCAGGCCCGCACACGCGACGTGGTGACATCGGCCAGCGTCCCGGCACCGAACGTCGGCTTGATGTGCAGGCGCATCACTGCTTCATTGCGCTCCCTGCTGCGGCCGGCCAGCTTGCGATCCCGCAGCCAAGCGTCCGCGTACTTAGCGAACGGCACAGCTGCCTTGTCCGGGTCAGCCCACTGCCCACGCGAGATATCAGCCTCGATGTGTGTCAGCGCTACCTCAGCGTCCGTCTTGGTCGCGTAAGTCTGTTCCGCGCTGCGGAGTTGCCCCGTGGCGGGGTCTCGATACCGCGCCTGCCACCGCCCCGACTTGAGCTGTCGAACCGAGCCGAACCGCCGTCGGTTGCCCTTCTTATTGGCCATCAGGCAGCCCTCCGCAGGTTGGGAGGGAGTACCGTCACCGGCTCAATCGTGTTCGCCGCGACGAAGGCAGTGACGGCACTTTCGGGGATGCGGACGTGTCGACCGACCTTCACGTACGTGATGCGCCGTTCCTCGATCAGCCGCCGAGGGAATCGGACCGTGGTGCCGAGGAGTTCGGCGACCTGGTCCACGGTGAGCAGTCGATCCATGGTCACCACTCCCCTTCGGCTTCAGCTTCCGCCCTCATCTCACGGCCGAGGTCGCGGTTCTCCTTGAGCTCTCGGGCGATGGAGGCGGCGAGCCAGGATTCGCCGGGGGTGTGGCCCTGTCCGGCGTACTCCCAGTGCGCAAGCACGAGGGTGGTGTCGTCGTCCTGGTCGAGCTGGGGCAGTTCGCGTCCGCGTCGTTCTTCCTGTGCGCGCCAGTCGGCTCGTGCTCCGCGCAGGGCTCCGAGGGTGGTGGAGTAGCGGGGGGTCTTGGTCGAGAAGTGACCGCGGAATCCGAGCATGTGGGACCAGTGCGCGAGTAGCCGTTCCGGATAGTGCGCGTCCAGGTCCCAACAGGCCTCGATCAGACGCCGCGTGTGGTTGGGCAGTTCGGTGTGCCGGTCCAGTTCATGCAGTTCCCCAATGCGACGGTCCAGGGTGCCGGTCGTCTCTGCCGCTTTGGTGGCGTACTTGGCCACGTACGCGCCCACGGCCTGTTCGGTGACGTCGGCCTGGTCTTCCAGGGCTCCGATGGGCTGGACATCGAGCTGTGTTCCCCAGTGCAGCGTCCGCGCGGGGAAGCGGCCGGCACCAGGCACCGGAACCGTGGCCCGCGATGCGGCGGCACGGATCGCGTCATCGAGAAGTTGCACCGTGGCCCAGGCCGGGGCCGGGGTGTCCGGGCCCTCTGGTCCATCGATGCGGATGATGGCGTGGAAGTGCACCGCTCCGCGCTTTTGGAACTCTGCGACCTTCCCGAACGAGACCCGGGCATGGTCCCGAAACGCGGCCTGGGTGAGCCCCGCACGAGCAGCGACTTCGCGGCGGAGGTAGATGGTGAAGCGCTGCCACAGTGCGCCCGCGTGGTTGTTCCACAGCACCGCCCCGGCGTAGTCGTAGCGCTCGGGATCGAGCGCCGTTCCCAGGGCGGGATCGTCCTCGCCATGGGCAGTGCCGCAGCGGCAGCAGCCGGAGGCGGGGCGATTGTGGACCGGTCCGAATGACGGAGCCGTCAGCGTCGCGAAGACACGGGGACGCTCGGCAACGGTGTTGGGGACGCCCTTGCCGCCCACCAGACCGGCCATGATCAGGTGATAGGTGTCCCCCGCGTAAGTCCAGGCGCAAGAGGGGCAGCGGGAGGCACGGCGGTTGCCGCAGGCGATCCGCAGACGGCCCCCAGGTTCGTCTCCGGTGGAGTAGCTGTGCAGGGTTTGGCCTGTCGCCTTGTCCTGCGTGACGGTCCAGCCGGTCAGATGGATGGGGTTGGCGCATCCGCCTGTGCGGCGCACCTGGTGCTGCCAGCGGTCGAAGTCTGGGTCACTGGCGACCCGCAGCATGTCCGCAAGGGTGATCGGGTCAGTGCCCACAGCGGCCGCGACATCAGCCACGGCCGCCGGGGAAACAGCGAGTTGGTTCACGCAGCCACCGCCCGAAGCCGGGGAGCCGTGATCGGGGTGCCGGTCGCGAAGAGGTGATCGAGGGCGGTGAGGTAGCCGCTCGTCAGCGGAGCCGGACCCAGACGGCGCAGATGCAGCACCGGAGCCAGAGCCGGGGTGAGACCGTCCACAGGGGTGGCGACCATCAGGTCGTCATCGGCGCGCAGCAGATCGGCCCGTAAGCCCGTATGCATGGCCAGCCGAAGACCGGGCGCGTCGGCCAGCCCGGGAAACACCTCAGTCAGGGTCGCGATCGACGCAGCCCCTTCGGCAGGGGTGATGATGCGGATCCGGACGCCGGACGCGGCCTTGTCGGCCAGCAGCGCGGACAGGTCCCACACCGCGTCCACGAAGAACAGCGGATTGGCCACCGCGAGATCGATCACGGCCGTTGCCCCAGCGAGGGTCGAGCGCCACAGCGCGTAGGGGACAGCGCCACGCGTCGGGTAGCAGGCCACCAGTTCATCCCGCGGTGCCGGAGTCGAGCGGTGACGCTCCTCCAGACGCGGCCACAGGTGATACGGATCAGCGCCGAGGACCTTCGCCGCAGCGTGCGCGTTCCTCGCATGCGGAGTCCGGTCCGAAGTGATCCACCGCTCCACCGACTTGGGATCAACACCGAGCCGACGAGACAGACCCTCAATCGTCACGTTCGCCGCGACCAGCGCACCACGCAGCCGCTCGTTCGCTGTCATCGTCGCGGTAGTCACGCGGTCACCGCCTCAGCGGCCAGCGCGGCCAGGGCCCGGCGGATAGCTCGCGGACGAGCCTCCAGGACGCCGGAGCAACGAATGATCCGGTCGCCGTCGAACAAGGACTGGTGAGCGGACCACGTCTCGGACGTTGCTACCCGGTCGTCGCAGTACTGCCAGAAGGTCACCAGGCGGCATGTCCGCACGATCAGCTCTTCCAGGCCCCAACGGTTCGCGCCCTCGATGATGAACGCGGCGATCTTGTCGGGGGCTGCGTGACGGTCCCGGTCGTAGTCCGAGGCGTACAGCGCGAGGATCAACGAGACGTACGGCAGTTCAGCCACCGTGGCCGGGGACAGAACAGAGTGCGAAGCAGTGAGCGTCGCGGGCATGATGGAAGCTCCCTTCCAGGGACGAAGGAGGGCGGCGAAACTGCTTGGCGGTAGGAGCGCCGCCCTCCGATCTGTATTGCGTGTCCTAGGTGTCACAGTACACGGATTTCCAAGTGTGGCAAGAGTCCTGGGTGCCCTAGGACGGATTCGGCGATACGCTCAGCGAATGAGCCTCAGCCCCGACTCCGAACCCGCCTCGCGCCAGGTAGCGAGCGCCATTCGCACTGAGATCCACTCAGGGGACTTGGCACCCGGCGCGAAGATCCCCTCTGTGCGAAAGCTGGCTGAGCAGTACGGCGTTGCGGTAATGACCGCGCAGAGCGCCGTTGAGATCTTGCGATCCGAGGGCTTGATCTACACGAGCCCGGGCCGGGGAAGCTTTGTACGCGCGGAGTTGCCTGCGGTCGATGAGGAGCCCCAGGGATCTGCTGATTTTGTCGAGATCACGAAGCACCTCAATGCCTTGCAGGCAACGGTCAGGGATCTTTCGGAGCGCGTGGCGGAGCTTGAGGAGCTGGCCGCAGACCGGACCCGTCCTTCGTAGTCAACGCACGGAGCCGCTGAGCGAGGTGGTCCACCTCGACTGTGACTCGCTCCAACTGCTCCAAAATGCTGGCTACTTCTTCCGGCGTCATGTTCGCCGACCCCTCTCAGTCCTGTAGCTTCCGTCCTGGCAAATCCAGCGAAACGCAGGTCACGGCAGTGATTACAGGCTGAGAGCCGATCACTCACAGATCACTCATAGGCACAGCCCTCAGCGGAGGCGAGATGTCCCACGAGACGCCAGCAGCCGAGCCGTTCATCGCGGAGCTCAAGCGGTGGAGAGACGTCAGGGGACTGTCCCAATCTGCGCTGGCCAAGGCCGTTGGCTACACGCCCTCTTACGTCTCCAAGGTCGAGGGCGGACAACAGCGGCCGGCACGAGCCTTTGCCGAGCAGGCCGATCGCGTCTTACACGCGGGCGGGGCACTTCGGCGGGCGTTCTCTGAGATCGCGACCCCGTCGCGCGCTGAGACAGTCCCTCAGCAGCATGGGTCTGAGTTCGCGCCAACCGATAGCCAGCCCGCAAGCGTGATCGTGAAACACGACGACGCGGAGCTGTACTACGACGGCAACACCTACCGGGCAACCCAGCGACGGCAGCTCTACAACGCCAGCCCCGACCCAATCGCGCGGTACCTCATCCGGATCTCAGTCGATCGCTACCCAGGCAACCCTGAGCGTTCCAATCGGTTGTACCGAGAGAACCCACTTACGTGGGAAGAGATCAGCCTCAAGGCGAAGGTGGGCAGCGAGCCGATCGGATGGCGCGTCCAGCACGACCGTGATTCCTTCAAAGAGCTCTGGCTTCTCTTCGAGAACGAAGACGGTCGCTACCCGCTCTACCCCGGTGAGACGACGTGGATCGAGTACTCGTACACCGTCAGAGACGACAAGTGGGGCACCTGGTTCCAGCGTGCGGTACGTCTGCCGACTGAGCGCATGAGCGTTCGCCTGAACTTCCCAGCCGACTTGGACCCAGCCGTCTGGGGCACCGAGACGACGATGACCGCAGCAGCCTTTCCCTTCCGAACAGCGATTCACCAAAATGCGGCCGACGATCGACGCATCTACTCGTGGACCACTGACGAGCCGCCGCTGCACGCCCGATACCGGTTGGAGTGGAAGTTCCGAGCCCGACCTGAGCACGAGGAGACCACTCCGACCATGCCGAAGAGCGCGAGCGAAAAGATGCGGTCCATCGGAGTTGTTCAAGCTGGCGACCCCATCCTCACCACGCAGGCGAGAGCGTTCGACCTGCCTGGCGAGGCGGAAGATGCGCGCCGAGTCGTCGCCGAGCTGAACTCCGCCGCGGAACGAGCGGCAGGGATTCATCAGTTCAGCAAGGGCATGGGTGTGGCCGCACCGCAGCTTGGCATTGACCGGGCAGCCGCAATCGTCCGCACGGCAGCGGGGGAGGCCATCACTCTTCTGAACCCGAGGGTTGTGGAGGAGTCCAGCGAGGAGGATGAGCACTACGAAGGATGCTGGAGTTTCTTCGACGTCCGGGGCATGGTCCCGCGCCCGCGCAGCATCAGCGTGGAGCACCAAGACATCGACGGGAACCGAGGCATCACGATCTTCGAGGATGCAGTGGCGCGTCTCGTGGCCCACGAAATCGATCACTTGAACGGCGTCCTGTACACGTCCCGCATGCGACCCGATGCAGTGCCCATCCCGGTCTCTGAGTACCGAGGCACAGGCCACACATGGACCTACCAGCCTGACAACGCCACCTCCTGACCGGACCAGCAGCCGCAGGCCTGTTACAGGTTTCTCTACCTCATCAAGTGCTCGCTTCGCTCGCTGCCCGACCGGTGCTCGGTCAGCGAGCGAGGGCATTGCCAATCCAGTCTCCGCACCGCAGTCCAGCCACACGCGCACGGCCCTGTCCCCTGCCCCCTCATGCACCCGAGTGGTCCCCAGAAGGCAGCAGCACACCAGGCCACCCAGCACCGGGATACCGCGGTGGAGGCTCGGGAGAACACCACAGTTGACGCTTGGGGCGTCTGCTTTCCCGGCCTCCTGAACTGCGGTAGCAGTCTGATGCAGCGATCAGAGGTGCCGCGCCAAGGCGCGGCGGCGCCGGCCGGACGCCGCCGCGCTTGCCCCTCCATGTCTACGCCACCGGGGCCGCACGTCGTCGCCCGCCCGCGCCCACAAAGGGGGCGAAAAGAACCAGGCCGGGGGTGGGGACGGTCGGCTCCACGGCTTTACCCACACTCCCCGATTCGGGTCCCGCGTCGAGCAAGACCAGGGGGCCACTCGGACACATTGCGGGCAGGGGTGAAGCCTGCCCGAGTAGCCGGCAAGCGTACGGCCCCCTGATCATGCTCGACCCCAAACCGGGCAGGACACCGGCCAAAGCCGCTCCACCGACCTCACGAAGTTGGACGCTCAGCCCGATTGGCCGGGCGCCCCCGAGTGCGTATCGGCGGACGAAAGGCACCTATCTGGACAGGTCGATTACTCCGATCTGCCGACAATCGGCGCGTTCCTGTCGAGCGGGACGATCGATCGGCTGCCCACGGGTCAAGCTCAGCTCTGAGTTCGGACAAACCGACTGAAACAGGGAGTAAGTACATGAGTCCTGACATTAGGACAGCGTCCCCGCTGGGGCCTGTGCCCCGTCGAGACAAGTGGAAGGCCCGCGGCACGATCGTCTCGCTCACGCTGGTCCTGGCCGCCGGGGTGGTCAGTCCGGTCGCGGCCGCGGCTCAGAGCATGGGTGAACGCGTGAGCGCGTCGAGCGGCCCGGGCGGCGGAGACGATAAGTGCGAGGGCGTGTCGATCCTCGGCGACAGGGACCACTGCAGGGGAGGGACGGGCCCGACCGGTGCCACTGGCCCGGCCGGTGCCACCGGCCCGACGGGTCCGACGGGGCCGCAGGGCGACCCGGGCACGCCGGGCACGCCGGGCACGCAGGGTGACACCGGCCCGACGGGTCCGACCGGACCAACGGGCCCGCCCGGCACCGTCACCCTCACTGCAGTAACCGGCGAACCCGCCACGGTGCCTGCGGGCGGTTCCAGCACGTCCCGTGCCGACTGTGCTACCGGTCAGACGGCGATCTCCGGCGGTTTCGTCGCGAGCGCCTCCACTTTCCCGGTTGTCGACCAGCGGGAAGACGTCGACACCTGGGCTGTTGAGGCCCAAAACACTCGAACCGACGGCGTGTCTACCACTGTTACTGCCATCGTGTACTGCTCGCCGTGACGATCGCCTGAGCGAACTCCTAAGGCCGTGGTCAGCCCGCTGTGCTGTACAGCAGCGAGGTACAGCAACCACCGCGACCGCATCCGACCGGCATCGGCCTCAGACGACCGACTGACCAGCCGAGCAGACCAGAGGGTCAGCCCGTGCCACAGGCGTGCCAGATGGAGCGGGGACTCACGGGGAACGGCGGCTACCAGCGGAGCTCAGATGTCGCAGGCGCCGAAGCCAGCGTTACCCAGGTGAGCACCAAATTCGCCCCACCTCGCTTGTAAAGCGGGGGTCGTCGGTTCGAACCCGACAGGAGGCTCCAGCGAAAAGACCCCCAGCCGATCAAGGCTGGGGGTCTTTGACATCCAAATGTGACATCAACGGCCCTGATCACTCACGGCGCGGGCGACGCTTGAGCAGTCGGTCCATGTGACTGATGGCCTCGCGCTGTGTGTCCTGCACCACATGCGTGTAGACATCCATGGTGAGACTGATCTGACTGTGCCCAAGGATCTCCATCACCACACGGGGAGCGACGCCAGCGGCGGTCAGCAGCGTGGCGCAGCCGTGCCGGGCGTCGTGCAGCCGGACGAGCCGGAGGCCGGCCACTTCGCTGACGCGGACGAAGGACCGGTGCAGGTTCCGCGGCTCGATAGGTCGGCCGGTCCGCGTCGTGCAGACGTAGCCCGTGCCGGTCCAGTCGATCCCGGCGCCCTCGTACACCGCGCGCTGCCGCATCCGGTGCCGGCGCAGGGGAGCGATACACATCGCGGGCAGCGGCACGGCGCGGGCGCGACGCCCCTTGGTCTCGTCGTTGTAGAGGACACCGCGGCGGCGCTGCACTTGCTGCCGCACCAGGAGCACGCGGTTCTCAAGGTCGATGTCCTGCCAGCGCAGACCAACGCTCTCCCCGCGCCGGAGACCCATGGCGATGGCGAGCACGAACGCGGCGTACAGCGGGTCCCCGCAAGCCGCTGCGAGGAAGTCCAGGGTCTCGTCGAGGGACCAGGGCTAAGCTCCCGTGCGGCGGCTCGTGGAGGCCCTACGAGCTTGGCCACGTTCCGGGTGATCAGCTCCTCGCGGCAGGCCGCGGAGAGGGCCGTACGCAGCACGCGGTGAGATTCCATGGCGGTCGCCGCGGTGGTCTGCTTCTCGTGCCGGAGGAGGAAGCGCCGAACGTCCGGGACGCTCAGCGACTCCAGCCGCTTCGTACCGAGTCGGGGTGAGGCAGAGGCGCACGTGTGCCTCGTACTTGTCGTACGTGCTGAGCTTGCGGCGCGGCTTGACCACATCGTCCAGCCAGTACGACAGCCACTCCGAGAGCTTGGCGGATCGACTGGGCACAAGGGGGGTGCCGCTTGCCACCTTGTCGAGCTAGTCATGGCGTTTCGCGTCGCATTCGGCCCAGGTCTTGCCGTAGGCGAACTTCCGGGCGCGGGTGCCGTCCGGCTGGAGGACGTAGACCGCGGCCGCGGAACTTCGGGGGGCCGGGAGGCGTTGGCACGAGGCCGGGCGGAAAGCGCGCGGACGACCGGAACGACACGGGCAGAAGCCGAGGTGGCACGAGTGGCGATGTGGGATCGGATCAAGGACCAGGCCAAGAATCTGCAGCAGTCGCAGGGGACGCGGGGCTCTGGCGGCCACGGGCGGCCGGGTGCGGGGTCCGCCGGCGGATCGCGGGCTCAACTGGTGAACACGCTCAAGTCCCAGCTCACCTCCCTCAAGGCGGAGCTGAAGAGCGGCGCCTACCGGGACGCCAGCATGGCGATGTGCGCCCTGGTCGCGGCCGCCGACGGGCATGTCGACCCCGCCGAGCGGCAGCATGTGGAGTCGCTGATCCTGAACAACGACGTCCTGCAGAACTTCCCCTCCGACCAGCTGCGGCAGCGGTTCAACAAGCACGTCGACCAGCTGGCGTTCAACTTCCAGCAGGGCAAGGCGGAGGTCATGCAGGAAATCGCCAAGGCGGCGAAGAAGCCGACGGAGGCCAGGGCGGTCGTGCAGACCGGCTTCGTCGTCGCCGGTGCGGACGGATTCGTCGCGTCGGCCGAAGAGCAGGTCCTGCGAGAAGCATGCTCTGTGCTCGGCCTGTCCCCGCAGGAGTTCGGCATCTGACCACCTGCCACCGCACCGCCTGTCGCCGTCGGCCAGCGGAGTCCAGGAGTGCACCGACTGCCTTGAGACCCCATACCGTGCTGCGACCTGAGTGACCGGAATTCCTGCGGCCCCCCATGACCGCGTGATACCGGTGCTCGGCCACGCTCAACTCCACCAGCACGGCCCCGGCCCTCCCCATGCGCCCAACCCAGGCGCACAGCCAAGCCGAGGAAAGCGGTGTCAAGCATCAGGTGAAGCCACCGCGTCAAGCATCAACCGAGACCGGACATCGGTTCCGGCGGAGTGTCTAGTCCCAGTTGATGCCCGACGTTTTGGTCCCAGGTGATGCTTGACGGTGGGCCTAGACAACATCGGAAGCTTCGTAGGGTTTGTTCGCTTTCACGTTGCGGACTGGTGTGTCGGTGGTGCGCTGGATGACGCGGGCCTGGCCGTCCAGCTCGACGGTGATCGTCGAGTCCGCGACATGAACGGTCACGGTCTGTCCCGCGTACGTCCGCCCGAGCGAGACGACCTGCCGGCAGACCATGATCGTGCCGGTCGAGCTGATCCGCCGCTGAACCCGGACCGGCTCGACAGACGGTCGTGGCAGCGGTCCGGCCGGCCGGAGGCCGCGCAGGCGGCGGACTTCCTCTCCACTGAGCGGGTTGGGTCGCACCCTCAGCAGCTCTCGCGAGGCCGGGTCGAAGAACGACAGCGTGGCCTCGTCGATCCGGATCGAGACCCGACGGCCGCCCAGGATCTCCGCCGCCAGCACCTGGTGTCGGCCCAGGCCCACCAGCCCACTGTTGTTCACAACCCGGTCCACTTCGAACGCGCACCCATCGCCGGACGGCAGCGGAGACGGACCGGCCGCACGCCCACCCCGAGCGGCCAGCTGCGCCAGATCCGCCACCGACAGGTGCGAGCGCACGGTCTTGATCCGTGCTCCGGCAACCAGCAGATGGATCACGGCCGTGTCGGCCCAGAACGTCACCGTCAGCCCTGATCGGGCCGGGCCCAGCCAGAACTGCTTGCCCGCAACCTGCAGATTCCCGCTCGGCGGCACCACCCGCTCGAACTCCACCGCCCCGCCCGGCTGCACTGCCGGCAGGGCAACTGCCGCTCCCACCTGGACGTCCGGGACCGAGCCCGCATGCGTGTCCGCAACCGGTGCGGTCCTGGGCACAGGAACAACCGCCAACACTGCGGGCACCCGCAGCCCCAGCAGAGCCCGCTCCGTCTCAGGCACCGGCACGAACCGCTCCACCGGAGCCTGCATCTCCAAGGCCTGGTGGGGCCGCTCGGTGTTGTATTCCGCCACCCATACATCCAGCGCCTGCTGCGCCAGGGCAACGCTGGTGAACGGCCCACAGTCATCGAGGAGTCCACGCCGCAGGGTCTGATGAAACCGCTCGACCTTGCCCGTCGTGGTCGGCGATGCCGGCTGGGTCAGCCGATGCGCGATCCCGTTCTCCCGGCAGATCCGGTCGAACAACACCTCGCCACCCTGCCCGAACCGGTCGGTGAACTGCTTGCCGTTATCGGTCAGCACTTCCTGCGGAACCCCGAACTCCCGCAACGCGCCCGCGAACGCCGCACACACCGCCCGCCCGGTCGCCCGCGCCACCACCGACGCGACCACGCAATACCGGGAGTGATCACCCACCCCGGTCACGATCTTCGCCTCGGTCAGCTCCCCGGTCACCTCATCGACCAGCATCACCCCGCCGACGATGTCCATCTGCCACAACTGCATCGGCGCATCACGCTGCCAGCGTTTGTAATCCGACCGCTTCCGGCGCCGCACCCGCGGCTCCACCAGCCCATGCCGCACCAAGATCCGATAGACGGTCATTCGGGACGGGGCCGGGGACACCACTCCTGACCGCTCCAGCACATGCGCGATCCGCCGCGGCCCCCACCCCGGATGCTTGCGCCGCAGGTCACACACCGCCGCCTCCACCTCCGCAGATGCCTGATGGGGACACGAGACCGGCCGCCGGGAACGATCCGCCAAAGCGGCCAACCCACCAACGGCATAACGGGACTTCCACGAACTGACAGTCTGCCGCGACACCCCCAACTGAGCCGCGACCTCCGTCACCGACGCCCCGGCCAGCACCGCAAGCACGGCCCGATACCTCTGCTCGACGACCGACAACTCCACCAGAGCCAATCCCGGCCTCCCGCAACGCGCCACAAGGACGCGCACGACATAGCCGATCACGGCCACCGTCAACCATCAGCTGGGACTGGAGTGTCAAGCATCTACCGGGACCGGACATCGGTTCCGGCGGAGCACGCGGACAGAGTTTCCCTACATCATCAAGGCTCGCTGCGCTCGCTGTCCGACTGGCGTTCGGGCCGTGAGTGGATCATTGCCAACCCAGCCGCCAGCGCAGACCAGCCACACGGGACCGGCCCTGTCCCACGCCCGCCATGCACCCGAGTGGCCCCCAGAAGACGCCAACGACACCAGCGCACCAGGCCCGGGGGGAGGCTGACGCTAGGGAGAACACCACAGTTGACGCATCGAACGTCTGCATTCCCGATCTCCTGAACTGCGGTAGCAGTCTGATCAGAGATCAGAGGTGCGCGCCAAGGCGCGGCACGTCCAAGCCGTGATCGCCTTCGCCCGCCGACGCGTCAACGTGCTCTGGGCACTGCTCCGGGACGGAGGCTCTTCACCGCCCAACCACAACTCGTCCGTCCTGCCTGACCACGGCACCAGCACCCCACTGGCTTCACCGGTAACCTGCGGTCGACCGGGAGGCAAAGCCAGTGAGCGTGGGACCAGAACGAACAGCACGCATCGCAGCCATGCTCGAATCGGTCCGACCGGCCTGGGAAGCAACGCGTGACACAGACGCGCTTCAGCAATGGCTGATGGACCACAACTGCCACGGTGCCGAGGCCCTGCTCGTCACCATGGGCCTCTTGGATTGCGGTCTTCCGGAGGCTCAACGCGTGTTCTTCGCCGCCCCCTGCCGCCAGGCCGAGCGCCAGTTCCACAACCAGGCGATGGAACTACTCGAGGCTGCCAGCGAAGACCTCTGACAGCCCCGAGGCCAGCAGGGCCCCTTGACTCGGTCAGGAAGACTCCACCGACCAGGACTTAAGCGCCTGAGATGGCAGACTCGATCCCCAGGAGCAGGTCTCTGAGTTCGGCTGTGACTTCTTCCGCCCGCATATTGTGGGAAATTGACCGGGCCGAGACGGTTTTATGCCCGGATGATGCGAGCTTTCTGTTCAGACTTGACATCACTTTTTTGGGCGGGCACATTTTGCCACGCTCCAATTCGTTTCCCCAAAGATTCTCGAACTGAGGCAGAGCCATCCGGTATACATCCATCAAGTGCATGCTTGCGGAGACCATGGACGTCTGCCTGCGATGGACGAACTGCGCCTGCGTGTCAACCTTCTGCTCTTCGATCGCCTCGGCCAGCATCCGTTCCGTTACTTCGAGGCTCGCCCCCGAAAGGCGAGAAATGACAGACGTTATCAAGAAGTAGCTTTCAAGCTCTTTATTTTCCCATACGTGACCATGGATTCCAGCAGACGACAACTCGTTAAGCACGTCGAAAACTTGCTGATCCGTACGATTGTCACGGTCCAAGATCACGTATGTAGAAACGGCCTTATCCAGCAGATTGTCATTGAGCCAGGCGAAGGCGCCGACGTGAGTCCAGTTATCGAAACCCCCAAGCGGGATCACCGCAACACCCTTTTCACCTGCAAGCTTGACTGCACCCACTTTGCGAGCGACGTTTCTGAGGATCTTCATGTCCTGGCCTTCAACGAAGAGCGCAACCTTAGAGCGAAGGGCGCGAGCGACTCCGAGATTGAACCCCGAACCTAGTTGCTGACTGGCCTGGTCAAAGGATCGTGAATCCCTTAGGGACTTTGCTCTCGTTCTGGTTCGGTCCACCCAGATGACCGAGTCCCGCCGCGACTCTGCGAGCACCTCCGGGGCGTGCGTTGCCATGATCCACTGCTGAGGGCGTTCCTCGAGGACGTTGATCAGTCGACGCTGTAGATCCGGATGCAGGAAGACATCAGGTTCATCGAGCACGACTGTCTTGGCGGTCCGATGCCTGAAAAGATGCGTCAGAACCTGGAGCCAGATCTGCAATCCATCTCCCGCCCAGAACACTTCCTTCTCTGACCGAGTAGCGGTTTCCATGAAGAATAGGTCTAGCTCAGTTGCCTTTTCGCCTGGGCTAGTGGCCAGACTGAGGCTCTGAATTTCCGGGGTGTTGTCAACGATGAAGTCAATGAGCTCCTCAAATGAATCACGATCAGAATTTCTCAAGTGGTAGAGGTGGTTCCTGAAGTGCGAACTCGCCAAGCGAGTCGACTGATTCTCCCTCACATGTTTTTCGGTAAGCATGGCCTCGCGATGCTGAACAGGTGTCAGTGTGGGAACGACGCCAATTATCGGACTCACCGACCGAGCCGATGAAGCAGTAGTAACAAAGGAGCCATCCGGCTTACTGAGGCAGAAGAATGGTAGCTCCTCGACCGGCCAAACCGATCTGAGAGTGGTTCCTGAATCAAATTCGACCACCATTCGACTCTCGGCTTCGCGAAATTCATGCCTAATGTTCTCACCAATAAACCCCGAAGGGTTCCCAATAGTACTGGAGAGTACATGCCCTTTCGCCCAGGCATTGCCATCAAGGTTGAATCTGTCGGTGCTATTTCGCCTACGGGAGTAGTTGACTTGTTCAGCGGCTAGCCGTAGGGCTGAAATAATCGTGCTCTTTCCAGCATTGTTCGGGCCGACAAGGACAGACTGCTTGCCGAATTGGATATCGAACTTAGAAAATCCCTTAAAATGCGACAGGGTCAGCTTCTTTAGCACTCAACCAGCGTAGGGCCCGCACGAGGATTGGAGGGCTAGTTGTGTGATTCCGGTGCCGCGCGGCGGTCGCAAGGTGTAAGGACATGCTGCCAGCGCGTCCCAACTTCACCCAGGGGTTCCCGGCAACAGCGGGTCGGTGCCGTTGGGGCTGCCGGCATGAGCGTGACCCGTGCCCGTTGCGTGCCCGATGCCGGGGGGACCCTGGTGAACCGCGGGCTCAGCGAGAGACTGGGCAGCATCCACCAGGCTTGAGTTTCCGCAGCTCAGGCCGGGTTGAGGGATTGATCGCCCGGCGATTCCCAAGCTCAGGGCTCACCGCCGCTACGGCGACCGGAGCCCTGTCCAGGCAGCTACGGGGACCTGTTGAGCGGTGGGATGCGGAGACAGGACGCACCACAAGCGGACCAGATCGAGTGGTGACCAGCGGAGAATCACGGTGAAAGCAACCGCGACGGCGGAGACCATCGACGGGGTCGTTCGACCGGGTCAGCCACCAGAACGGGGCCTAGATGTCCACAGCTTCCGGACGGGTTGGCGCATCCGAGCGGCATACTTCGGATCCGATCTGGCTTTCGAGGTCGAGTACGTGGTACGCGCTGCGGCCTTGCCTCAGCCGCTCTCCGGTCCCTGCGCCGCGCCTATCCCGGAGTCCAGTGGCACACGCGGCGGGCGCAGTGAGCGTGAGCGCCGCCTCGTGCCAGGGGGTAGGAGCCAAAAGCTGCACTGCGACGATCGCCATCTGCTTTGCAGCAGACTGGCTCACCGTGGCCAGACATGGCACGCAAGGAGGAGCGGCGTTTCCATGAGGTTTGACCAGAGCCTTGCGAACAAGCTCGACGCGACGATGTTCGAACTGCTGCTGCCGGAAGACGCAGTGGAGTCACTGGGCAGTTGGCTGGCCGCCCCGGAGAGGGGCTTGCAGTACGCGAATGGCAGTGGCCCTCACACCATTGTGTATAAGCCCTCCAGTTGGGTGGCCATAGCCCCCTGGCCCACCACCCTTGCCGACCGAGCGGCAGCCAATTCGGCCTCCGTAAGCCGGGCCGACGTCGTGGCCATGGTCAGGGCCGCGAAACAATCAGAGCGGTGGGCAGAGGCTTTCGTTGCCAGCCAGGTGTGGGGTTACGGTGTCGCGGGGTACGGCCCGTACCGCACGGGCCAGGTACTTGCCCAGCCCAACGCTGAGGCCGCCATCGCAGAAGCGGTGTCCCTGCTCGTGGACGAAGGCGCGATGGCAGCCTACGACAGGCTGAACACGCTAGATGGCCTTGGGCCAGCGTTCCTCACCAAGTTCATCTACTTCGCAGGCCTGGCGCTGCCAGAGGTAAAGGGACCGCGCCCGCTCATCCTCGACAGCGTGCTCGCCGGGGTTCTCCGTCGGCACGCCACGAAGATCGGACGTGCGGTTGGCTACGAGTGGTCCGAGGCGATCGCGAATCGGATCTGGCGGGACAGCAATTGGTCTTCCCACCGATACGGCATGTATCTCCGGTGGATGTACGCAGCCAATGAGCGACTGACAGCCGCCTTGATCAACTGGCCCGCAGCCCCGGACGTCCTCGAACTAGCCCTCTTCAGCGCCGCTTGGGACCCTGAATGACCGCATCACAGGGTTGGTTCGGTCGCCGACCCTTCGAAGCGCGCGACCGCGCTACAGCGGACCGTGCCTGGCTCCATCCCCGATCGCGGCCGGACAACCGCCCCCACCCATAGGTGGGACACCTCCCAGTGCTGGGGCGCGTTGTACCAGGGGTGCCTCATATGAGGTCTCAGACGACGGCGGGTGATGAGGTCCGGCAACACCTGCGCCCAGAGCGTTACGGAAAAATCGACTCCAGGCCGAACTGGTTCAGCAGCCCAGAAGCGAGGGACTGAGCACAGTCCCGCAGTGCCGTTCGGTCGGCGGCGGGAGGCAACTCTGAGCCCACTCGCAGGATCTTCTTCGGGCACCGGGCGGTTGAGGGAACATCCAGGAAGCCGTGGTTCTCGATGACTGGCGCATACCCAGGGAAGGGCAAGCCGGGCGCAGGTGACTTCTCCACTGAGACGAGCGCGGCCGCCAGATCGGTGCTGCTGTCAATACGCCGCACGCGCCGAGATTCGTGCGAGAGGGCGACCACTTCGCACGCACCGACCTGTACCGCCCTGGTTTCCACCGGCGTGTAGGCATCCTGGGGCCTGGTCAGCTGCTGCCAGCCTGGCGAAGCGGTCGCGGTACGCGCGATCGATTTCGTGCTCTGCAAGCCATCCAGTGTGGTCCGAATACCGGTAGGGCACTGCGAACGCCCGGAGCTCCTTCTCACGTGGTGTGCTGCCCAGGATGAAGTGCGGTGCCATCGCGCTCGCCGGGACGTCGACCACCAGGACGCTCATGCTGCCGGCCTCTGACGTGAGCGTGTAGGTATCGACGCCGGCCACGAAGGGCTGCGTGTTAGCGCGGAGCCACTTGAACAGATGGATTGAGACTCCGCCGACCTGGATCAGCCACGCCCCTTCATCAGGGTTCGGCTCCTGAAACGGGTGGATGGGCCACCCCGGTCGGGCCCGCCTGAAGTGGGATGCAACATTCCGCTCCGCTCGCGACGTCTACCTAGCGTAAGCCTCGGACGTCAGGTATGCCTCGGACGTCACTGGGGGTCGCGATGGCACTCATTTTGGATGGAAAATGACACTTCGTCAGATTGTTCGCGGAGCAGGCATTGCTGTAGCGGCCGTAGCCGCTTTAGCTACAGGCACTGCTCCCGCGTCGGCTGCGACAGTCAACTGGAAGGAGATCAGCCCGAACTCGAACTGGCGGTGTGAGGCCACCATCGCCCACGCAACGTATCCTCAGGTGAAATTCCAGGGCTGCGTCGTGGCCAACCAGAACGGAGACGCACAAGCTGTTCTGGTGGTCAACAACCAGGGCCCCAAGGCCGTCAACATCGGCGGTTGGACCTCGTCTCAGTTCGGCAGCAACGTCACCTGCGCCGACTCGGTCCTCAACCCTGGCTTCCAGCGTGGCTGTTTCGGGCCCACTATCACCGTTCCCTGCAACATCACCTACCACAACTCCGTGCACCTCACGGTGAACGGATCGACCAAGATAGCCCCCGCGCCGACATTCGCGAAGATCTGCGGCTAGTCCTAGCGGGCAAGTAGTCTGCGGCGGGCGTACAGCAGCGAAGTACCGCAACCTCAACAACCGCCCCCGTCCGCTACCGTCCCTCCAGGGCCTCATGGCGGCCGGAATTCCCGCCGCTGACCGATCCGGCTAGAGCTACGGATCAGGAAATCTCTGACATCCACTGCTGACGTCAACGACGCCGGACAGGGGCGTACATGGGCGCCCCTGTCCGGTCGTCATGACGGCGGATGCCTGGGCCACATCGGCGCCCGATCGAACTTGTAATGCGGGGGTTGTCGGTTCGAACCCGACAGGAGGCTCACGACGAAGGGCCAGTTCGGAGGGTTGAGCCCTACGAACTGGCCCTTTCACGTGATCGCGGCCGTGCCACACACGTGCCACATGCCCGCTAGGACTCGGCCTCAGCTGCCCGCTCAGGTGGATTCACCTGGCCCCAGTGGGCGCGCCGATGAAAGCCTCCCGTACCTGGGCGGCGATGCATATCGGCGTTACGTTCAACCCACGCGGCGGTCATCCCCGCCGTGGGCGGCAGGCGGGGGCAGTTATGTGGATCTTCTTCGTACTGGGTTTGCTGCCCATGGCTCTGCTCCTGTGGATCTTCGCGGGACAAGTGAACGAGCAGGTGGACAGCCAGTTCGCCGGTGAGGTGATCGCCCTTTCGGTCCAGCGCGTCACGCTGACCACCGGCATGCGCACCGACTACCTGCTGACGATCCGTGCTGACGACGGCCGGCAGTTCACCTTGCAGGTGAAAGACGACGTGTACGCCTTGTTCGCTGTCGGTGACCGTATCGTCAAGCCGGCAGGGGCACGCTGGCCCAGGAAGGCGGCATAGCGTCGGCGGGCCACCCGCGTATCCGGCACGTCTGCATCCCGGTCGGCGCTCGGTGGCTGAAGCTGGGCTGTTCCTGGGCCGTCCGAAGGCAATCAGGGGCGACCAACGTTGACAACTTGCGCAGCTGTTCGCAGCGACCGACTGTCGGAGTCGCTGAGAGCCGCTTTCCTCGTCCAGGCAGGTCCTGGACGCTGTCAGCAGCGACGGGTCTGGTACGGCACGGGGGCGGGTACCGGTTCGGGCGGTGTCGGGCACCTGCTCAAGGCGACGAGGAAGGTCAGCACGATTCCGCCTGCCACGACGAAGAGCGTGGTGCCGATCCCCTCTGCGGTGGCGATTCGAAGCTGTTCACCGGAGAGGCCATCGAGGCCGGCAGTCGCTACCAGGACGAGGAGGGCGAGGCCGACAGCTGCGCCCGCGCCTGAGCCGGTGGAGGCAATGCCGGAGGCGATGCCTTGTTGTCGGTCGGAGATTCCGGTGGCGGCGGCGATGAACATGGTGGTGAAGACCACCCCGTCGCCGATGCCGAGCGCCACGAGGCCGGGGATGAGTTCGATGTATGTGCCGTTCGGCGAGATCGCGAGGCCGAGTGCGACCGCACCGAGCGCACCGACGGCGAGGGCGGCGGCCAACGCACGCCTGAGACCGAACCGCGTCACGAGCTTGCCTGCGGTCGTCGAACCGGCCACCACCACTGCCGTGGGGATGAGGAAGCCGGCGCCGGTCTGCAAAGCGTCGTAGCCCAGAATCTCCTGGAAGTAAATGGACAGGAAGTAGAGCACGGAGCCGAAGGTCGCCATGAACATGAACGCGATGACGACGCCGGTGATCAGGTTGGGGTTGGAGAGCAGCCGGGGTGGCATGAGCGGGTCGTGGCTGCGCCGCTCGATGATGACGAAAGCTCCGAGCAGAAGTAGGCCCGCCGCTGCGCTGACCAGGATGCCCGGCGAAAGCCAGCCCAATCCGGGGCCTTGCACGAGGGCGAACACGATGAGTGTGACGCCGAGAGTGACGCTGAGCGCACCGGGTAGGTCGAACTTGCGGCCCTTTTCGCGTTCACCGTCTCGGGGGATCAATACGAAGGCAAACAGCAGCGCAGGGCCGGCCAGGGCGACGTTGACGAGGAAGACCGCTTCCCAGCCGAACGCCTGCGTCAGCAGACCGCCGAGCAGCACACCGATGACGAGTCCTGCCGCGCCTGACCCTCCCCAGATTCCCAATGCGCGGTTGCGGGCGCGGCCTTCGACGAAGGTGGTGTTGATGAGTGCCAGGGTGGTGGGGAAGACGAGGGCTCCGCCGAGACCTTGGAATGCGCGGGCGGCGAGGAGCATTCCGGGGCCGGTCGCGAATCCTCCCGCGAGCGATGCCGCGGCATAGAGTGCGAGGCCGGTGGCCAGGATGCGGCGTCGTCCGAGCAGGTCGGCGGCACGCCCGCCGAACAGCAGGAAGCCGGCCGAGGCCACTGCATAGGCGCTGATGACCGACTGGAGCGTCTGCGCGGAATAGCCAAGGTCGCGTGCGATGTCGGGGAGTGCCACGACCACGATGTACTGGTCGAGCGAAACGATCAGCATGGCGAAGGACAGGAGCGCCAGCATCGTTGTCTCACGGTTCCAACCGAGGCCGCCGGGCTCAGATGATGTCTCTATGGGTCGCACGGCAGCACTCCTGACGATCGGTCAAGTCTGCGCTTACGGCCTGCCGGAAAGTCCGTCTGATTCGGGGCGGGCGGGCCTCGCCGAGGGGGACGGTTGCCAAGACCCTATACAGCTCGCCCTCACCAATCCCGTCAACGACCCACGCTCGTCAGACGGTGCTTACGCGCAGGAAAGTCCCGGAGTGAACCGCGCTCCGGGACTTTCCCGTATACGTTCATATGTGCGCCGGGGGACACCTGGTGCAGGAGCGGCAGGGGATGCCGCCCATCGGGGAGCGACAGGGGGACGTTCTGTGCGTACGGCGCGTGGATTCTTAGGCGGGGGCGGACGACGCCTTGCCGCCATGGCGGGGGCGGTGGCGCTGCTGGTCGCCGGACTGGCAGGAACGGCGGCCGCGTCGACGGTGGAGGACGAATCGGCCGAGTTCACGGTGGAGGCACCGGACGTCGCGGCCGGTGGCACGGTCACCCACCGGGTGACCGTGCGGACCACGATCGCGGGCGATCTGGACCTGCGGTTCACCACGGAGAAGGGACAGCGCTCCTGGCGGGAGGAGGACCGGTGGGGCACCGGGCTCAGCGTCGCCGCCGTCGACGGGTCGACCGCGGACTGCTCCTACCCGTCGGACGTCGTGGAGGAGTCCCTGCACTGCAGGCTCCCCGAGGGCACCACCACCGTGGCGTACACCGTGAAGGCGGCGGCGAACACTCCGGCCTGGAAGCTCACCGCTCACCTCGGCTTCAGCGTGGGCTCGGACATCCTGGCCACGACGACCAGCGACTTCGCGGTCCAGAGCTCCGTCCCGGTCGCCGACGACTACCTCGTCCTCGGCCGGGACAAGGGCACCGGCGCTCTCACCATGCATGGCGCGTACGGAGTGCACGGCCTCGACGTCGAGCGCTACTTCTGGCGCCTGAACGGCTGGGACAAGTACAACGCGTTCACCAAGCTCTCCCCGATCAAGGAGTGGTTCCTCGGCGGCGGCGTCGTCGCCCGGGACAAGGAGGGCGTGCTCTGGCACTACCAGATGCCCGGTCTGGACATGAACACCCCCATGCGAATGGAGGTACGGGTCGGCAGCGGCTGGAATGCGTACAGCCTGCTGCGCGGCGCCGGTGATCTCAACGGCGATGGCCAGGCAGATCTGATCGCGCGGGACGGCTCGGGTGCGCTCTGGCTCTACAAGGGCACGGGCAGCTGGGCCACGCCGTTCGCCGCGCGGGTGCAGATCGGGACCGGGTGGAACATCTACACCTCGCTGACCGGCGGCATCGATGTGTCGGGCGACGGAAAGCCGGATCTGATCGCACGGGACAGCGCCGGTGACCTGTGGCTGTACCAGGGCACGGGGGACGGATCCCTGCCGCTCAAGCCGCGTACGAAGATCGGCAGCGGCTGGAACATCTACAACTCGCTGGTGCCGCTCGGCGACATCAACGCCGACGGGCATCCGGAGCTGGTAGCCCGGGACGCGGCCGGGGTGATGTGGATGTACATGGGCACGGGTGACGCGGCACTGCCGTTCAAGGCGCGGGCCCAGGCCGCCAGGGACTGGGACCGGTTCGACGCGCTGACGTAGCCGCAGGCAGTCGGTGGTGGACGGGGCCCCTGGCGGATCGCCGGGGGCCCTGCGAACAGCGCCAACCGCTACGCGCGGACCAGGGTCGGGAGCGGCTGGGGCGGCTACAACGCCATGTCGGGCCGGCCGTGTCCGGCCAGGCGGCCGGGCAACTCCCTAGCGCCGGCCCGCGATCCGGTCCGCCACCCGGGCGATGCCGTCGGTCTCCGCCGTGCGCGCCCCCGCCTCGCGGCGGTCCGCCGCGCGGTAGGCCGCGTACATGCCCTGCACGCCCAGCCAGCGCAGCGGCTCCGGCTCCCACTTGCGGACCTTGTGGTTCACCCAGGGCAGCGAGGTGAGTTCGGTGCCGCCCGCCTGGCCCGAGTCCTGCTGGATCAGGTCGCGCAGGGTCCGGGCCGCGAGGTTGGTGGTGGCCACGCCGGAGCCGACGTAGCCGCCCGCCCAGCCGAGGCCGGTGGAGCGGTCCAGGGTGACCGTGGCGCACCAGTCGCGGGGGACGCCTAGAACGCCCGACCAGGCGTGGTCGATGCGGACGCCCGCGGTGGTCGGGAAGAAGCGGACCAGGATCTCGCGGAGGGCTTCGATCGCGGCGGGCTGGGTGCGGCCGTCGTTGTCGGTCTTCGAGCCGAAGCGGTACGGGACGCCCCGGCCGCCCAGGGCGATGCGGTCGTCCGCGGTGCGCTGCGCGTACATGTAGGCGTGGGCCATGTCGCCGAGGTTCTCGCGGCCGTCCCAGCCGATGGTGTCCCAGACGGACCGGGGGAGGGGTTCCGTCGCGATCATGGAGGAGTTCATGGGGAGCCAGTCGCGCTTCTGGCCCTTGAGGTTCGCGGTGAAGCCCTCGGTGCAGCGCAGGATGTACGGGGCGCGGACCGTGCCGTACGGCGTGATGGCGTGCTTGGGCTTGATCTCTGTGACGGGCGTCGACTCGTGGATGGTGACGCCAATTGCTTCGACGGCCGCCGCCAGGCCCTTGACGAGCTTCACGGGGTGCAGGCGGGCGCCGTGCGGGGTCCAGGTGGAGGCGACGGCTCCGGTGACGCGTACGCGTTCGGCGGTCTCGCGGGCGCCGAGCAGTACGCGGTCCTTCTCGCCGAAGGCGATCTCGACGGCGTGGAAGGCCTTGAGGCGGGTCAACTGGGCGGGGGTGCGGGCGACTTCGAGTACGCCGCCCTGGTGGATGTCGGCGTCGATGCCCTCTTCAGCGGCGACGCGCACCACCTCGCCGACGGTGTCGTTCATGGCCTGCTGGAGGCGCACGGCGGCGTCGTGGCCGTGGAGCCGGGCGTAGCGGTCGCGGCCGGCGATGCCGTTGTAGAGCCAGCCGCCGTTGCGGCCGGAGGCGCCGTAGCCGCAGAACTTGCCCTCAAGGACCGTGATGTTCAAGAAGGGCACGGCCTTCTTGAGGTAGTAGGCCGTCCACAGACCGGTGTATCCGCCGCCGACGATGCAGACGTCCGCGGTGGCGTCGCCGGGGAGGGGCTCCCGGGGGACGGGGGTGCCCTCCTGCGCGTACCAGAACGCTATGCCGCCGTTGACGGTGCTCGTGCTCATGGGCGGGAGGGTACCGGCAGTGCCGCGGGCCGGCGACCGACGGCCCCGGCGGTCGGCCTCGGCGGTCGCCCTCGAGAACACCGGGACCGGCCGAACCGCGCGTCCGTAGGATCTGGACGTGATCGACATTCCGGAAGAGCTGGCGGCCACGCAGATCAAGTACGGCGGCGACGCGGGCCGTGCTTTCCTTGCCGCGCTGCCGCGGCGGGCCGCCGACTTCCTGGAGTGCTGGGACCTGAAGCAGACCGGCCGCCCCATGCACGGCTGGTGCGCGCTCGTCCTGCCGGTGGAACGCGCGGACGGTATGCCCGCCGCGCTCAAGCTCCAGGCCGTCGACGAGGAAAGCGAGGCGGAGCCGCTCGCGCTGCGGACCTGGGACGGGGACGGGGCCGTACGGCTGCTGGAGTACGAGCAGCAGACCGGCACGATGCTGCTGGAGCGGCTGGACGCGTCGCGTCATCTGTCTGTGGTGGCCGACAGCCGGGAGGCGGTGCGGATCCTCGCCGAGCTGCTGGCCCGGCTGACGTCCGTACCGGCGCCGGACGGGCTGCGGCGGCTCGGTGACATCGCGGCCCGGATGCTCGACGGCGTGCCGCGCGCGCTGAGGGCCCTCGCGGACGAGGACGAGCGGCGGCTGCTGAACGACTGCGCCGCGGCGGTACGGGAGGTCGCCGACGAGCCCGGCGACCGGCTGCTGCACTGGGATCTGCACTACGACAACGTGCTGGCCGCGCACCCCGGATCCGCGCGTGAACCATGGCTCGCCATCGACCCCAAGCCGCTCGCCGGCGATCCGGGCTTCGACCTGCTGCCCGCCCTCGGCAACCGCTTCGACCCGGCCGAGGTGCTGTGGCGCTTCGATCTGATGACGGAGGTGCTGGGCCTCGACCGCGAGCGGGCGCGGGCCTGGACGCTCGGGCGCGTACTGCAGAACAGCCTGTGGGACGTGAAGGGCGGAGAGATCCGTCTCCAGGAGCAACAGGTGTCCATCGGTCGGAAGCTGCTGGCACGGTAGCCGGGTCGGCATCCATCCTGACCGCATGATTCGTCACGCCACACCCGCCGATGTCCCCGAGATCCACCGCATGGTCCGCGAACTCGCCGAGTACGAGAAGGCCCTGGAAGAGGCAAGGGCGAGCGAGGAGCAGCTGCACGAGGCGCTGTTCGGCGACCGCCCCGCCGCCTTCGCGCATATCGCGGAGACGGCGGACGGGGAGATCGCGGGCTACTCGCTCTGGTTCCTCAACTTCTCGACGTGGCGCGGGGTGCACGGCATCTATCTGGAGGATCTGTACGTACGGCCGGGGCTGCGCGGCGGCGGATACGGCAAGGCGCTGCTGGCCGAGCTGGCGCGCATCTGTGTGGAGCGCGGCTACGAGCGTCTGGAGTGGTCCGTGCTGAACTGGAACACCCCGTCGATCGACTTCTACCGCGCACTGGGTGCGGAGCCGCAGGACGAGTGGACGGTCTACCGGCTGACCGACGAGGCGCTCACCAAGCTCGGTTCATAGGCGTTCTCGGTTCATGGCGTTTACGGGCTTCATGGCGTTTACGGGATCAGGACGACCTTGCCCATCGTGCCCCTGGTCTCCAGCGCGCGGTGGGCCGCGGCCGCCTCGGCGAGCGGGAAGCGCTGCACGGCGGGACGCAGCCGGCCCGACGCGGCCTCGGCGAGGGACCGCTCTTCCAGAGCGCGTACGTCGCCGCCCGCCTTCTGGGTCATCACCGGGCCGAGCACGCCCTCGGAGGTGATGCCGCGCTCCGCCAGCTCCTCGTCCGTGAAGGTCAGCGGCGCACCGTCGTGCAGGCCCTCGCCCGACCAGCCGAAGACGATGTGCTTGCCGCCCTTGCCGAGGAGGTCGACGGCGGCGCGGGCGGTCGCCCCGCCCACCGAGTCGAACACGACGGTCGCGCGGCGCTCGCCGAGGTAGCCGCGGACCTGGTCGGGCCAGTGGGCCTCCTTGTAGTCGACGGCCAGGTCGGCGCCGTTCTCGACGACCCGGGAGACCTTGGCGGAGCCGCCCGCGAGTCCGATGACGAGGGCGCCGGCGTTTTTCGCGTACTGCACGAGGAGCGTGCCGATGCCACCGGCCGCGGCCGGGACGATCGCGATGTCGTCGGGGCCGAGCTCGGTGAACTGCAGGATGCCCATCGTCGTACGGCCCGTCCCGATCATCGCGACGGCCTCGGCCTCGTCGAGGTTGCCCGGGATCTCGTGCAGCCGGGCGGCGTCGGCGACGGCGAGCTCCGCGTAGCCTCCGGGGGCCATGCCGAGGTGGACGACGACCCGCTTGCCGAGCCAGCCCGGGTCGGTCCCGTCACCGAGCGACTCGACCACGCCCGCGACCTCGCGGCCGGGGATGGTGGGCAGTTCGGCGGGGGCGGGGTAGGGGCCGGTCATGCCCTCGCGCAGGGCGGTGTCGAGGAGATGAACGCCGGCCGCGGCGACGGCGATCCGCACCTGGCCGGGGCCGGGGACAGGGTCTTCGGTCCGCTCGTAGCGAAGGTTCTCGGCGGGGCCGAAGGCGTGGAGGCGGATGGCGTGCATGGCGGGCTCCCCTGAGCTGACTCGTGAGCTGACTCGGTGGTTACGGGGAACACCCTTCAACCTCAAGCCCGCTTGAGGTCAAGAGCCGCTGTTGTCCGCCTGGGCGCCTGGCTACAGGCGCGGGAAACGGGCCTGGAGGTCCCAGACGACGGGGTTGTCGTCGAGTCCCTCGTGCATGTCGGACAGATCCGCGATCAGATCGTGCAAGAAGTCGCGGGCCTCGCGGCGCAGCTCGGCGTGGCCGAAGGTGAGGGGCGGCTCGTCGCCCGGCATCCAGTCGGCCTCCACATCGACCCAGCCGAAGCGCCGCTCGAAGAGCATCCGGTCGGCGGACTCGGTGAAGTCCAGTTCGGCGTACTGGGGTTTCGCGGCGCGGCTGCCGAGCGGGTCGCGGTCGAGCTGCTCGACGATGTCGCACAACGCCCAGGCGAAGTCGAGAACCGGCACCCATCCCCAGGCTGTGGAGACCTCGCGGTCCTCTTTGGAGTCGGCGAGATAGACGTCCCCGCAGAACAGGTCGTGCCGCAGGGCCTGGACGTCCGCACGGCGGTAGTCGGTCTGCGGGGGGTCGGGGAAGCGACGGGAGAGGGAGTAGCCGATGTCGAGCACGGGGTGATGGTGTCATGGGGGGCGCCCCACCCCGAGCCCGCCCGCCCCCGGCCCGCCCGCCCCGCCGGGCTACGGCAGCAATCGCTGTTCACACCGGCCCCCGTAGGATCAACTGCGTGGATCAGCGAACTCGCTTACGCACCCTGACGCTGCGTACCCTGACGCCCGTCGTCGCCCTGCTCCTCCTCGCGGGTTGCACCGACGGCGGCGCGGCCGTGCACGGCAAGCCGGGCGCATCAGGCGTACGCGACCCGCTCTTCCGCGATCTCGGCAACGGCGGCTACGACGTCCAGCACTATGCCCTGAACCTCGACTACGAGCCGGAGACCGGCCGCCTCAAGGGCACCGCCGAGATCACCGCCCGCGCCACCCAGGACCTGAGCGCCTTCAATCTCGACCTCCACGCGCTGACCGTCGACAGTGCCACCGTCGACGGCAAGAAGGCCGCCGCCAACCAGGCGGGCGACGAGCTGACGCTGCGCCCGCACCGCGACATCGACAAGGGCAAGACCTTCCGTACCGTCGTCCGCTACTCCGGAGAGCCGCAGAAGATCATCAACGAAGGCGGCGACGAGGAGGACGGCGACGCGGAAGGCTGGCTGAGGACCACGGACGGCACGCTCGCGGTCGGCGAGCCCACCGGGTCGATGGCGTGGTTCCCCAGCAACAACCACCCGAGCGACAAGGCCGCGTACGACATCACGGTCACCGTCCCCGAGCGGCTGAAGGCCATCTCCAACGGGGAGTTGATGAGCGAGCGCACCACCGGCGGCCGCATCACCTTCGCCTGGAAGTCGAAGGATCCGATGGCCAGTTACCTCGCCACGCTCGCCATCGGCGCGTACGACGTGAAGCGCTCCCGCACCCCCTCCGGCCTGTCCGTCCTCACCGCCGTCGACCCGACTGTGGCCGACGAGAGCGCGGACCTGCTCGCCCGCATCCCCGAGATCATGAAGTGGGCTACGGAGAACTTCGGTCCGTACCCCTTCTCCTCCATCGGCGCGATCGTCGTCCCGACGAAGGAGGTCCAGTACGCCCTGGAGACCCAGACCAGGCCCGTCTTCCCGGCGGAACAATTCGACGTCGGGACGCTCGTCCACGAGATCGCGCACCAGTGGTACGGCAACTCCGTGACACCCGAGTCCTGGAAGGACATGTGGCTCAACGAGGGCTTGGCCACGTACGCGGAGTGGATCTGGGCGGAGGACTTCGAGGAAACCCCGGCCCAGGAGAGCTTCGAGGAGGCCTTCGCCGACGAGGACAACTGGGCTTTCCCGCCTGCCGATCCGCCGTCCGCGGCCGAGGTCTCCGACCCGCCGGTGTACGGGCGGGGCGCGATGGTCATCCACAAGATCCGCCAGGCGGTGGGCAGGGACATGTTCTACAAGATCGTGCGGGGCTGGGCGAAGGCGCACCAACACGGCAACGCCTCGACCGCCGACTTCACCGCCTACGTGGAGGAGGTGTCCGGCAAGGACCTGAGGGAGGAGGTGTGGGACACCTGGCTGTACGGCACGGAGAAGCCGGCGCGGCCGTAGCAGAGCGCGCGCGGGGAGCGCAGGGAGCCCCCGGCCGCGCGGCCGGGGGCTCCCTGAACACTGCGGTGAACGTCAGAGGTTGACGCCGAAGTCGCGGGCGATGCCCTCAAGCCCCGAGGCGTAACCCTGGCCGACCGCGCGGAACTTCCACTCGGCGCCATTGCGGTAGAGCTCGCCGAAGACCATCGCGGTCTCGGTGGCGGCGTCCTCGCTCAGGTCGTAGCGCGCGATCTCGGTGCCGCCGGCCTGGTTGACGATGCGGATGTAGGCGTTGCGCACCTGGCCGAAGTTCTGGCTGCGGCTGACGGCGTCGTAGATCGAGACCGGGAAGACGATCTTGTCGACGTCGGCCGGCAGACCCGCCAGGTTGACGTTGATCTGCTCGTCGTCGCCGCCGCCCTCGCCGGTGCGGTTGTCACCGGTGTGGACGATGGTCTGGTCGGGCGTCGCCTTGTTGTTGAAGAAGACGAAGTGGGCGTCGGAGGCGACCTTGCCACCGGGGTTGACGCCGATGGCGGAGGCGTCGAGGTCGAAGTCGGTGCCGGTGGTGGTGCGGACGTCCCAGCCAAGGCCGACCGTGACGGCGGTCAGGCCCGGTGCCTCCTTGGTGAGCGAGACGTTGCCGCCCTTGGACAGGCTTACTGCCATTGGGAAGTCCCCTTCGTGGTGGTGTGCGGGCTTCGAGCGCTCCCGAAGCTACCGTCACCCGTCATAACGCAGGCAGGGGACTGCCAAGTTCCACCCGCCTTTCTTTATTTGCTGTGCTCGTCCTTGCCGAGTCGCGGAAAAGCGGGTGACGCGAACGGCGCGGGCACGCGACCATGGAGGCATGTCCGGGCCCTACATCATCCGCGGTTCGGTCTCCCTGCCGGAGGCCGAGCTCATGTGGCGTTTCTCGCGGTCGTCGGGACCGGGTGGCCAGCACGTCAACACCAGCGACTCGCAGGTGGAGCTCCGTTTCGACCTCGCGAAGACCGAGGCGCTGCCGCAGGTCTGGAAGGACCGCGCGCTGGAGCGGCTCGCGGGCCGGTTGGTCGGCGGGGTGATCGCCGTACGCGCGTCGGAACACCGCTCGCAGTGGCGCAACCGCGAGACGGCGGCGGTCCGCCTTGCGACGCTGCTCGCGGAGGCGACGGCGCCGCCACCGCGGCCCCGCCGTGCGACGAAGATCCCGCGCGGCATCAATGAGCGCCGCCTGCGCGAGAAGAAGCAACGCGCAGAAACGAAACGGGGCCGCACGGGCCGCGCCTGGGACTAGGAAGCCCGGCACTAGGAGTGGGGCCGGGAAGGGGTGGGGTGGGGGAAAGCCGCCTCAGCCCAACTGGTGGTACCGGCCACGGAAATACAGCAGCGGCCCCCCGTCCCCGCTCGGCAGCGACGCCGCCAGCACCCGGCCGATCACCAGCGTGTGGTCGCCCGCCTCGATCCGTTGTTCCGTACGGCATTCCAGCGTCGCCAGCGCGCCCCGGACCAACAGCCCTCCGCTCACCTCGCCCCGCGTGTACGGAATGTCCTCGAACAGCAGTCGGTCGCTGACCCGCCCCTTCATCGCGAACCGCCCGGCGACGTGCCGCTGGCTCTCCGAGAGCACCGACACCCCCCACAGCGGCTGCTCAGCGAGCAAGTCGTCCATGCGCGAGCCGTTGCGCAGGCTCACCAGCACCAGCGGGGGGTCCAGCGACACCGACATGAAGGCAGTCGCGGTCATGCCGACGTCCTCGCCGCGCGGGCCGTCGTCGGGGTCGTGCGCGGTCACCAGCACCACACCCGCGGCCAGCCGGGACATGGCGGCGCGGAACTCCTCGTTGCTCACCCCCTCAGCATGGGGGATGGCATCAGCGGCGGAAGTAGGGGTCGTCTGCAACACACGAGAACGCTAACCTCGGCCGCCCGGCCCCGCATCGGCCCAGGGGACCAGCCAAGTCCTAGGACCCAGACGGAGGACCGGTGCACGACGGCGCGGGACCGAGACACGACGGCGCGGGAACGGCGCACGCCGGGCGCATGACCGGCGTAACCGAATTTGCTTTCAAGAAAGGCATGGAGCGCTCCAACCCCCCACTTGCAACCCTTCATCATCTGATGTGACTTGAGTCACAGAGTGCAGTAATTGTTGACCCTGTGTACCGAGTGGACAGCTCGCTGTGATTCAGTGGCCGTGATACCGCAACAAGAAAGCCGATGAGAACCCTGGAGTTTGCTGTCGAGGTCTCGGGGAGAGCGAGCGATGGAGACCGAGTCGGAGCCCTACGTCCGTCTTGCGACCCTGCGGCAGCTGCACCAGGTCGTCGCGGACCTCAACACGGCCCGGAGCTTGGCCGACACTCTGCAGACCGTCGCCGACGGCATCGTCGCAGGACTCGGCTACGAACTGGCCTGCGTCAATCTCGTACGCCCCGACGGTGACCTCGTCGTTGCCGCGTTCGCCGGCAGCGCCGCCGCGGAAGCCCTGATCACCGGGCGGGTCGGCTCGCGCCCCTCCTGGGAGCGGCGGCTGTCCATGGGTGAGGCCTGGGGCGAGCTCCGCTTCATCCCGCACACCGAGGGCTGGGTGCTCATAGAGGACGACGTCCCGCAGTGGCACACCGAAGGCCCCGATCCCCGCTTCGAGGACGAGTGGCACCCGCAGGACCGGCTGTACGCCCCCATGTACGCATCGGGCGGCGGCCGTGAGCTCCTCGGCGTCATCTCCGTCGACCGGCCGCGCAATGGACGACGCCCCGGACCCTGGGGCCAGGAAGCGCTCCAGATGTACGCGTCCCAGGCGGCCATTGCGATCAGCAACGCCCGGCTGCGAGCAAACATGCAGCGCGCCCTGGTCAGACTCGAGCGCGAGCAGCAGGCCCTGCGCGCCAGCGAGGAGTCCTTCCGGCAGGCCTTCGAGTACGCGCCGAGCGGCATGGCCATCGCCGAGATGGGCGGCGACCAGCACGGCCGGCTGCTGCGCACCAATGACGCCCTGTGCCGGCTGCTCGGCCGCCCGGCGGCCGCGATGCGCCGGTACTCCTTCGCCGATCTCGTCCACCCCGAGGACGTCGGCACTCTGCTGCGTACGTCCGCGGAGGGCGGCCGCGCCGAGCTGCGTCTCGGCCGCCGGGACGGGACGTACATCTGGGTCTCGCTGCGTAACTCCGTCGTCGCCGACACCGCGGACGGGCCCCGTTTTCTGCTCACCCATGTCGAGGACATAGAGGAGCGCAAGCGCCACGAGCTGCAGCTCGCCCACCGCGCCTCGCACGACTCGCTCACCGGCCTGCCCAACAGCGCCGAGCTGCGCGCCCGGCTCAGCTCCCGGCTGTGCGAGCGGCCGCACGCGGCGCGGGAGACGGCCATCGAGGCGCTCGACGCCGCCTACGAGTCCGACACGGAGCACATCTTCGGCGGTGACGGCTTCGATTTCGAGACGACGGGCGTGCCGTACGACCACCATGTGCACGCGATCGCGCCCGACAGCGAGATCGACGACGGGACGAAGGGGCTCGCGGTCCTTTTCTGCGACCTGGACGGCTTCAAGTCGATCAACGACCGGTTCGGGCACCAGACGGGTGACGCGGTGCTGGTCGAGGTCGCGCGCCGGCTCACCAACCTCGTACGCGACAACGACACAGTCGCCCGGCTCGGCGGTGACGAATTCGTCGTCCTCGCCGACGGCCTGGGCGCGGCGGACGCCGCCGACCTGGCCGTTCGCCTGCGGAACGCGATCATCCTGCCGATCCGGGTCGGCGGCAGGGGGGTCCGCGTCGGGGCGAGCTTCGGGATCGGCTGGGCGAGCTGCGGGATGTCCGTGGAAGAGGTCCTGCAATCAGCTGACCAGCGGATGTACATCGAGAAGCGGTCGCGGGCGAAGGTGCACCGGCGGGCCGGCTGAGGGCAACGACACCCTCTGGGTTACTCCGAACCGGGTAGGCTCGCCCGCGTCGGCGATGTGCTGACGACATGGTGAGGAGTGACTAGGGATGACGGCCGGGAACAGCGGCGCGAGCACGCCCGAGGACGACGATCCGTTCGGCTACCTGTACGAGGACGGACGGGCAGCGGGCGCGACACCGCCCGGCCAGGGCCGCGGCTACGGCTATCCGGGTCCGGCCGCGCAGCCCGGGGTCCCCAGAACCTCGTACAACCAGGTACGGACGGTCGGCGAGCGCCAGTACGGCCAGGTGCCGCAGCAGGCGCACGCACCGCAGGGCCAGCCGACCGCGCAGTACGCGGCGCCCGAGACGTACCCCGGCGGCGCCCCCACCCGCCAGACCGTGCCCCAGCAGCACGGCGGCGGCCACGGTGGCGGCCGCGCCGGCGGCCCCAACACCAAGGGCCTGCTGATCGGCGCGATCGCAGTGGTCGCGGTCGTGGTGATCGCCATCGGCGTGGCGCTGATGTCGGCCGGCGGCGAGGACGACAAGGCGGGCGACCGGTCGGGCGGGAACGGCGGCGCGACGGCGGGCCAGTCCGTGAAGCCGAGCGATGAGCCGTCCGCGTCGGAGGACGTGCAGGAGCCGCTGCCGAAGCAGGATGCGGCGACATTGCAGCTCGGAGCGCCTGCCGCGCTTGCGAAGGACATCGAGGGCGCGGAGGGTGCGGGCGGTGCGTTTGTGACCGGCTTCAACTCGGTGGGCGCCTCGGTCACTTGGAAGGCGAAAGTCACGTCGCCCGGCGCGTACAAGCTGTATGTGCGCTACGCCATCCCGGCGCAGGACGCCAACGCCACGCTGACCGTCAACGGCAAGGCGAACAGCAACCCGCTGGGGCTGAAGAACTTCATCAAGTCCACGGACCCGGCCTGGGACAAGAACTGGCAGACCACGTGGGCGCCGGTCACCTTGAAGCAGGGCGAGAACGAGATCAAGATTTCCTGCGAGCAGGGCAACCAGTGCAACGCCATTCTCGACTGGCTCGAGGTCAGGAACGGCTGATCACGTTCGGATCCGCTCGGATCGTCCGCAGGAAACCCGCCACCGTCCCGGCCATCGCTTCGCGAGCCGGGACGAGGTATTTCCGGGGGTCCACCGTCGACGGGTTGGCCTCCAGGAAGGCCCGGACCGCGCCGGTGAACGCCGTGTTGAGCGCCGTGCCGACGTTGATCTTGACCATGCCGGCGGCGACCGCGCGGCGGATCTCCGCGTCCGGGACGCCGGAGGAGCCGTGCAGGACCAGGGGGACCGGGACCGCGTCCCGCAGGTCGGTGATCAGTGTGTGGTCCAGGGACGCCGTGCGCTGCGTCATCGCGTGGGACGAGCCGACCGCTACGGCCAGCGCGTCCACGCCCGTGTCGGCGACGTAGGCCGCGGCCTCGGACGGGGCGGTGCGGACGCCCGGGGCGTGGGCGTCGAGCGGGGGCTCGCCCTCCTTGCCGCCGACCCTGCCGAGCTCCGCCTCGATCCAGATGCCGTGCTCGTGGCCCCAGCGCACCGCGTCCGCCGTGGCCTTGACGTTCTCGTCGTACGGCAGCTTCGAGGCGTCGAACATCACCGAGCTGAAGCCCTCGTCGGCCGCCGCCCGCAGCAGGTCCGCGGAGACGACATGGTCGAGGTGGAGGGCGAGCGGGGCGGTGGACGCGCGGGCGACGGCGGATGCGGCGGCGGCGATCGCGGAGAGCCTTCCGCCGTGGAACTTCACCGCGTTCTCGGATATCTGCAGGATCGCGGGCGCTCCGGCCTGCTCGGCCCCGGCGGCGATCGCCTCCGCGTGCTCCAGGGTGATGACGTTGAAGGCGGCTGTGCCGTGGCCGCCGGCCGCGGCGGCCAAGACGAGTTCACCGGTGCTGACGAGTGGCATGGTGCCCCCCAATTCCCGGGCGGCTGTGCCCGATTGTGCGCTCGCTGTGGGGTTTCACGCCGCGGCCGCGCGCTCGGTCACCGCTATGCGCGGCAGCAGGTCCTCGTACGCCACGGCATCGAACTCGCCCGCCGCCGGGGCCAGCACGGTCGCCGCGGACAGGGCGACCGCGCGGGCCAGCCGGTCCGGCCACGGCAGCCGCTCCACGAGCCCGGAGAGCAGTCCGGCGACCGCCGAGTCGCCCGCGCCCGTCGGGTTGCCCTTCACCGGGGCGGGCGGGATCGCCTGCCAGACGCCTTCGGGGGTGGCCGCGAGCACGCCGTCCGGGCCGAGCGAGGCGACCACCGTGTGCGCGCCGCGGCGGCGGGCGTCGCGGGCGGCGCGCAGCGGCTCGCGGGAGCCGGTGAGCTGGGCGAGCTCGTCGGCGTTCGGCTTGACCAGGTCGGGGCGGGCGGCGATGCCGCGGCGCAGCGGTTCGCCGCTGGTGTCGAGGAGTACGGGGACGTCGGCGGCGCGGGCCAGGCGGATCAGTTGGGCGTACGCGCCCACATGGATGCCCGGCGGCAGGCTGCCGCACAGGGCGACGGCCCGGGCCTCTCGCAGGAGAGAGTCGTACGAGGAGAGGAACGTGGCCCATTCGGCGGGGCTGACCGTGGGGCCCGCCTCGTTCAGCTGGGTGGTGTCGCCGCTCGCGTCGTCCACGACGGCGAGCGTGCGGCGGGTGGTCCCGGCGATCGGGACGAGCGCGTCGTGCGGCGCGAGCCGGGCCAGCAGATCGCGCAGTACGGCTCCGACGGGGCCGCCCACGAAGCCGGTCACGACGCTCTCGTGGCCCAGCGCGGCCAGCACGCGGGCGACGTTGAGGCCCTTGCCGCCGGGGCGTTCGCGGACCTCGCCGACGCGGTGGCTGGCATGCGGGGTCAGCGCGGGGACCGAGTATGTGATGTCCAGGGCGGTGTTGAGCGTGACCGTCAGGATCACCTGTGTCACCCCCCACAGAACGCGCTTGCCGTGTTCGTACGGGCCCTGATCATGCCAAACGGAAGGCGGTTGGCCCAGCCCCCTGGGCCAACCGCCGTGCCATAAGTTACGTAGAAATCACCCCACTTGGGGCTCAACCACCCATTCGCCCTTACGCATCACGCCCTTGAGCGTGAACTCCGCGTCGAGCACCACCAGGTCGGCGTCCTTGCCCGGCTCCAGCGAGCCGACCTTGTCGTACACGCCGAGCAGCTTCGCGGGGTTGGCCGAGATGGCCTGGACGACCTCCTCCACCGGCAGCCTGTCGATGGTCGCCGCGCGCCTGAACGCGGTGTCCAGGGTGAGCGTAGAGCCGGCGATCGAGCCGCCGTCGACCAGCCGGGCGACCCCGTCCTTGACGTCGACGGCGAGCGGGCCGAGCTGGTAGCGGCCGTCGCCGAAGCCCGCCGCGTCCATGGCGTCCGTGATGAAGGCGACGCGGCCCGCGCCCGCGCGGTGGAAGGCGAGCTCCAGGGCGGCGGGGTGCAGATGCGTGCCGTCGTTGATCAGCTCGACCGTGATCCGTTCGTCCTCCAGGAGCGCGGCGATCGGGCCCGGAGCGCGGTGGCCGAGGCCGGGCATCGCGTTGAAGAGGTGCGTCGCCACGGTCGCTCCCGCCTCGATCGCCTCGACGGTCTGCTCGTACGTCGCGTCCGTGTGGCCGATCGCGGCGATCACGCCGTGCTCGGCGAGCAGCCGTACGGAGTCGATGCCGCCGGGCAGTTCGGTGGCGAGCGTGACCATCTTCGCGGTGCCGCGTGCCGCGTCGATCAGCTTGCGCACCTCCGCCGGGTCGGGGTCGCGCAGCAGCTCCTCGCTGTGGGCGCCCTTGCGGCACGGGGAGATGAAGGGCCCCTCGAAGTGGATGCCGGCGAGGTCGCCCTGCTCGACGAGTTCGGAGAGGAAGCCGGCGCGGTGGGCGAGGAAGTCCATCTCGCCGGTCACGGTGGACGCGACGAGCGTGGTCGTGCCGTGCTCGCGGTGGGTCCGTACGCCCTTCAGCACGTCCTCGGCGCTGCCGGAGGTGAAGGAGGCGCCGCCGCCGCCGTGGTTGTGGATGTCGACGAAGCCGGGGACTACCCAGTGGCCGGTCAGGTCGATGGCAGGTGCGTCCGCGGGCGCGGCGCCGACGATCTTCGTGCCCTCGACGATGAGCCGTCCGTTCTCGACGGTCCCGGTCGGCAGGACCACCCGGGCGCCGGCGAGAACGGTGCTTTCGGCGCGTGCGGCGCGTGCGGCCATTAGGCGGTTACCTCCGAGTCGGTGGCGAGCAGATCCCAGGCGAGCAGCCCCGCGCCCAGGCATCCGGCGGTGTCCCCGAGGGCTGCCGGGACGATGGCGGGCAGCTTCTGGAACGTCACTCGCTCCTCGACAGCGACCCTCAGTGGTGTGAACAAGGTTTCCCCCGCCTCGGCGAGACCGCCACCGATGATCAGTGTGCGGGGGTCCAGCAGGGTGAGCGCGGTGACTAGGCCGGCGGCGAGGGCGTCGACGGCGTCTTGCCAGACGCGTACGGCCCGCTGGTCACCGGACTCGACGGCCTTCGCGCAGTCGGCGGCGTCTGCGTCGGGGTCGCCGCTCGCCTCGGCCCAGGCGCGGGTCACCGCGGCGGCGGATGCGAGCGTCTCGAGGCAGCCGCGCTGGCCGCAGCCGCAGTCGGGGCCGTCGGGGCGGACGACGATGTGGCCGATCTCGCCGGCGTATCCGTGGGCGCCGGCCTCGATCCGCCCGGCGATGCCGATGGCGCCGGCGATCCCGGTGCCGAGCGGCACGAACAGGAACCGGTCGGCGCCCTTGCCGGCCCCGATCCGTCCCTCGGCGAGCCCGCCGGTCCTGACGTCGTGCCCGAGCGCGACGGGGACGCCGCCGATGCGGCCGGCGACGAGGGCGCGCAGGGGTACGTCGCGCCAGCCGAGGTTGGCGGCGTAGACGGCGATGCCGCGGTCGGCGTCGACGATCCCGGGGACGGCGACGCCGGCGGCGAGCGCGCTCTGGCCGAGGTGCTCCTGGCCGTACGCGCGGAGCTCTGCGGCGAAGCGGAGGATGGACTCGACGACGGCGTCCGGCCCGCGCTCGCGCCCGGTGGGGCGACGGGCCTCATGCAGGAGGGTGCCGTCCACCCCGACCAGGGCGGCTTTCATGCCGGTGCCGCCCACATCGAGGGCGATGACGTGTCTCACGTGGACAGTCTGAAGGGTGGACGGGCGACAGGTCTAGTCCACTACGCCGGATTGTTGCGCCGCCATACAAACGGCGGCATGGGGTGCGGGGGTCCGCGGTGCGGGCTGCGGGGTCCGCGGTGCGGGGTGCCCGGTGTCGTGGGGTGCGGGCGTGCGTTGCGCGGGTCGTGGGGTGCGGGGTTCCGCGGTGCGGGTCGTGGGGTTGTCCGGTGTCGTGGGGTGCGGGTTCCGGGGCCCCTCCGGGCTCGACTCCTCGGGGTCGGCGGCGTGAAGGGGTTCGTGTTGATCACCGGGTCCGGCCGCCGATCCCCTGCGGGGACGACCCTGCACGGCCCCTCCCCACCGGGAGGCACCCCCGGTACGGGCCCGCCCGAGGGGTGGACGCCTCAGCCCCCGCCTTGTGGGCACCGCGGCGAAGCCGCCCCGAGCGGCCGGGGATGCGGGTCCGTCAGCCCCGCCTTCGCGGGCTCTGCGGCGAAGCCGCCGGAGTGGCCGGGGGCTAGCCCCCGCTTTTCTGGGCTCCGCGGCGAAGCCGCCGGAGTGGCACGGGGGTGTGGGGGCGTCAGCCCCCACGTACTCTTTCCCCCCGCAGGGGCCTGGGGGCAGCGCCCCCCCCGCGCGGCGGAGCCGCAAATTGACACAGCCGGGAAGGGGCGGGGTGGGGGAAAAGTCCGCGCCCGCACCCCCCGTACCCCTTCGCGCCAGGGGGCCTGGGGGCAGCGCCCCCAGGCCCCGCGATCCGGGCAACGGACCCCCGCACCCCACTCCATCAGCTCAAGATCACGCTGCGCGTCAGGTTCCTCGGCCGGTCCGGGTCGAAGCCCCGCGACTCCGCCAGCGTCACCGCGAGCCGCTGCGCGCGGATCAGGTCCGCCAGGGGGTCCGCCTCCTGGCGGGCCACCAGCGTGCCGCCGACCCGCGCGACGTCCAGGGACAGGCCCTCCGGGAGCGCGCCGAAGACCCACGCCACCCGGCCCGGGCCGGTGATCGAGATCGGGCCGTGGCGGTACTCCATCGCCGGGTACGACTCCGTCCACGCGCCCGCCGCCTCGCGCATCTTCAGGCCCGCCTCCAGCGCAAGCCCGTACGTCCAGCCCCGCCCCAGGAACGTCCACTGCTCCGCCCCGACCACCGCCTCCGGCAGCGGCTCCGTGAGCGCGAGCTCCGCGTCGACCGCCGCCTCGGCGACCGACTTCACCCCGGGGACGTCACCCAGACCGGCCCGCAGGAAGGCCAGCGCGGTCGTGGCGAAACGGGTCTGGACCACCGACTCCTCGTCCGCCCAGTCCAGCACCGCCACCGCGTCCGCCGCGTCCATCACCGGCGTCTTCGGGTCCGCGGTCAGCGCCAGCGTCGGCACCTTGCCGCGCAGTTCGGTCAGCAGGTCCAGGACCTCCGTCGTCGTCCCCGAGCGGGTGATCGCGACGACGCGGTCGTACGTACGCCCCGACGGGAACTCCGACGAGGCGAAGGCGTCCGTCTCGCCCTGCCCCGCCGCCTCCCGCAGCGCCGCGTACGCGATCGCCATGAACCAGGACGTCCCACACCCGGTGACGGCGACCCGCTCACCCGGCTCCGGCAGTCCTTCGAAGGCGGCGGCGGCTTCGGCTGCTCGGCGCCAGCAGGCGGGCTGGGTGGCTATCTCTGCTGCGGTACGGGACATGCGGCAAGGCTCCTAGCGACGTACGCGTAACTCGGGACCGGCACACCGACCACTTCGTGCCGCCACGTGCTTAGCAGGCCGCGGCGCACCCGGGCAATGCCCGCCGGCCCAGGGACAGGCGTTGTAGAAGTGATATGCATTGGAGTAGACCTCATCAGTCCGCATGGTGGAAAATCGCAGCTCATCTCAGACGACATCACGGGGGACCGACTGGGACCACACGGGCACGCAACAGCAGAGGGTGGGGAAGAGCGGTGCAGCGTCGCTTCTCGGGTCTGACCGCGGCGATCGCCGCACTTGGCATGGCGGTGGCCCTCTCGGGCTGTGGCAGCTCCAGCGGTTCCGGCGATGTCACCCTCAAACTGGTGGCGGCCGACTACGACGTGGCCGGCGGCCAGAGCAGCAAGAAGTACTGGGCCGACCTCGCCACCGAGTTCGAGTCCACGAACCCCGGCATCAAGATCGACGTCCAGATCGAGTCCTGGAACGACGTCGACCGCAAGGTCGCCGAGATGGTCAAGGCAGGCAAGGCCCCCGACATCGCCCAGATCGGCGCGTACGCCGACTACGCAGCGGCCGGCAAGCTGTACTCCGCCGACCAGTTGCTCTCCATCCCCGTACAGTCCAACTTCCTCACCCCGCTCACCGACGCGGGCGAGATGAAGCGCGTGCAGTACGGTCTGCCGTTCGTCGCCTCCACCCGGCTGCTCTTCTACAACAAGAAGCTCTTCAAAGAGGCCGGGATCAAGGAGGACCCGAAGACCTGGGACGACCTCAGGAAAGACGCGGAGAAGCTGAAGGCGAACACAGACGCGAAGTACCCCTTCGCCCTGCCGCTGGGGCCCGAGGAGGCCCAGGCCGAGACCATGATGTGGCTGCTCGGCGGCGGCGACGGATACACCGACCCGGTCGGCAAGTACTCCATCGACTCCGCGCAGAACATAGCCACCTTCACGTGGCTGAAGACGAACCTCGTCGACGCCGGGCTCACCGGCCCGGTCGCCCCCGCCAAGCTGAACCGCAAGGACGCGTTCGCCGCCTTCACCCGCGGCGAGGTCGGCATGCTCAACGGCCACCCCTCCCTGATGCAGGAAGCGGAGAAGGCCAACATCGAGGTCGGCAAGGTGGCCATGCCCGGCCGCAACGGCAAGCCGAAGGCCGCGATGGGCGTCGCCGACTGGATCATGGGCTTCAAGCAGAACGGCCACCGGGCCGAGGTCGGCAAGTTCCTGGACTTCGTCTTCAGCGACAAGAACGTCCTCGACTTCGCCGGTCAGAACGATCTGCTGCCGGTGACGGTCTCCGCGTCAGAGGCGATGGAGAAGGACCCGGAGCACCAGGACCTCAAGGAGTTCCTGGACGAGCTCCCCACCTCGGTGCTTCCGCCGGTCGGCAAGACGTCGTGGGCGGCGGTCAGCGAGAACATCAAGAAGAACATCGGCCAGGCCGTCGAGCCTCAAGGCGTCCCGGCATCCGTCCTCGGCAAGATCGGCCGGGACGCCACCCTCGCGGAGAACGCGGAGTAGGCGGCCCGCCGGGGTGCCGCGCCGCCGATATGTTGGATCGTATGACCGACGACGAGGCGATCGAGGCGATCGAGACGCGGGGGGCGCGCGAGGTGCTCTCCGAGCGCGACCGTGCCGTCCTGGCCATGGAGCACACCTCCTGGCCGGGGCCCGGCGCGAAGGAACGCGCCATCAGGGAGCAGCTCGGCATCTCCCCGGTCCGCTACTACCAGCTCCTCAACGCCCTGATCGACGACGAGCGCGCCCTCGCCCATGACCCGGTGACCGTCAATCGGCTCCGCCGTGTCAGGGACGACAGGCGAAGTCGCCGATAGGGTCGGGGCATGGGCAGCTCCTCGCACGCGCATCCCCTGCCAACGCCGTCCACCCCCGCCGGCCGCGACGGCCTGGCCGCGGTTCTCGCCCGGCCGCGGAAGGCAGTCGTCGGCCTCGACTTCGACGGCACGCTCGCCGAGATCGTGCCCGACCCCGAACAGGCCCGAGCCCACCCCGGCGCCGTCCCCGCGCTCGCCGCGCTCGCGCCACGGGTCGCCTCTGTCGCTGTCGTCACCGGACGGCCCGCGGGTGTGGCGGTCCGGTACGGCGGCTTCGCCGGAGTGCCGGGCCTGGACCACCTGGTCGTCCTCGGTCACTACGGCGCCGAGCGCTGGGACGCCGTCAGCGGCACGGTCAAAACGCCCGCCCCGCACCCCGGGGTCGCGGCTGCCCGCGCCGAACTGCCCGGTGTCCTGGACAAAGCCGGAGCCTGGCAGGGCACCTGGATCGAGGAGAAGGGCCAGGCGGTCGCGGTCCACACGCGCCGCGCGTCCGACCCGCAGGCGGCGTTCGAGGCGCTGCGGGGCCCGCTCGCCGAGCTCGCCGCGCGTCACGGACTGATCCTGGAGCCGGGCCGCATGGTCCTGGAGCTGCGCCCGCCCGGCATGGACAAGGGCGTGGCCCTGGCGGAGTACGTACGCGAGGTGAAAGCCGAGGCGGTGCTGTACGCCGGTGACGACCTCGGTGATCTGCCTGCCTTCGCGGCCGTCGAGAAGCTCCGCTCGGACGGCGTGCCCGGCCTGCTGGTGTGCAGCGGCAGCACGGAGGTCCCGGAACTCGCGGACCGCGCCGACCTGCTGCTGCCGGGACCGCCTGCGGTGGTGGAGTTCCTGGGCTCGCTGGCCCAGCACCTGTAGTCGGCCCGGGCAGCCGGTCGCGCTCGCGCCGGTCCGGGCTTTGTGCGTGCCAGGGCCTCCTACGCGCCCTCGCGCAAGGCGCGCCGGACCCGGGCCTCCTACGCGCCCTCGCGCAGCGCCCGCAGCTGGTCCAGGAACCACTTCTGCGGCGGCAGCGCGGTTGCCGCTGCCGCCAGCCGCTTGGTGTGCCGGGACCGCTCGTCGTCCGGCATCGTCAGCGCCACGTGGAGCGCGTCTGCCGTGCCCGTCACGTCGTACGGATTCACCGTCACCGCGTCCTCGCGCAGTTCCTCGTACGCCCCTGCCTCCCGCGAAAGCACCAGCGCGCAGCCCTCGTCCGAGACGACCGGGATCTCCTTGGCGACCAGGTTCATGCCGTCCCGGATCGGGTTGACCAGAGCCACGTCCGCCAGCCGGTACGCGGCGAGCGAGCGCGCGAAGTCGTCCTTCACATGGAGCTCGACCGGGCTCCAAGTCTCCGTCCCGTACGCCGAGTTGATCTCGTCCGCCAGGCGCTGGACCTCCGCCGTGTAGTCGCGGTAGACCGCCAGGTCCTGCCGGGAGGGGTAGGCGAAGGCGACATGGACCACGCGCTCGCGCCATTCGGGACGGGTTTCCAGCAGCTGCCGGTACGCCAGCAGCCCGCGCACGATGTTCTTGGACAGCTCGGTGCGGTCGACGCGCACGATGGTCTTGCGCCCCGGGCCGACCTGCTCGCGCAGCGTGGCCAGCCGTTCGTCCACGTCCGGCCGGTGCGCCCGCTCCCGCAGGAAGTCCGCGTCCGCGCCCAGCCCGTGCACCCCGATCGTCGTGCTGCCGGTGCCGCCCAACAGCTCCGTACAGCAGGAGACGAAGGCATCGGCCCACCGCCGGGTCAGGAAACAGGCGCGGTCCGCGCCGAGCAGGCCGCGCAGCAACTGCTCCGCGATGTCGTCGGGCAGCATCCGGAAGTAGTCGACGGGCGCCCACGGCGTGTGCGTGAAGTGCCCGATCCGCAGATCGGGACGGAGCTCGCGGAGCATGCCGGGCACCAGCGCCAGGTGGTAGTCCTGCACCAGGACGGCCGCCCCCTCGGCGGCCTGTGCCGCGAGCGCGTCCGCGAAGGCCCGGTTGTAGGTCTCGTACGACGCCCACTGCCGGCGGAACTCCTGATCGAAGACCGGCTCCAGCGGCGTCTGGTACAGCATGTGGTGGACGAACCACAGCACGGAATTGGCGATGCCGTTGTACGCGTCGGAGTGGACGGCCTCGTCGATGTCGAGCATCAGTACCCCGGGCTCGCCGACCCCGCGCCGCACCGCCTCGCGGTCGCCGTCACCGAGCGCGGCGCACACCCACAGCGCCGCCGCCTCGGAGCCGATGGCCGACAGGCCGGAGACCAGCCCGCCCCCGCCGCGGCGCGCGTCGAGCGAACCGTCCTCGCTCAGCGTGTATGTGACCGGGCCGCGGTTCGACGCGACGAGGACCTGGGCAGCAGCGTGCTCGGAGACCATGTCGCGAAACCTAGCCCGTCCCACAAACGCTCAAACGTGCGTACGTCATTGGTCGTGCCGTCCTCGTGTGTCGTACGTCTCTCATGCCCATAACTGGGAAATGTAGACAAAGCGACCAGCGATCCATGCTTATGCCGCGCGACGCGCCGCGTACTCACCGATCTCGCGCATCGGCGGCCGCTCCTCCGTGTCCACCGGGTACGTCCGCGGCTCGAAGCCGCCCTCGGCCCGCTCGAACTGCGTGAGCGCAGGACGGACCAAGTGGCCGCGGGAGAGCCGGAGTTGAGCCGTACGGTAGATCGCCGCGGCCATCCGGCCCAGCGCCTGCCCGTCCTGGTGGCGGTGCTTGCGCGAGCCGACGTCCACCTGCGCCAGCGCGTCCAGGCCCACCGTGTGCAGCGCGTCGACGAGCAGGCCGAGCTCCACTCCGTAACCGACGGGGAAGGGCAGCCGCTCCAGCAGCGAGCGCCGCGCCGCGTACTCCCCGCCCAGCGGCTGGACGAACCCGGCCAGCTGCGGCCAGTGCAGATTCAGCAGCGGACGCGCCACCAGCTCGGTCACCCGGCCGCCCTGACCTGCGTGGTCGCCGAGCGGCCGGTCGTACATCGCCTTGACGAAGTGCACATCGGGGTCGGTCAGCAGCGGGCCCACGATCCCGGAGACGAAGTCCGCGGAGAACTCCCGCAGATCCGCGTCGACGAAGCACACGATGTCGCCGCTGGTCGCCAGCAGCGAGCGCCACAGCACCTCGCCCTTGCCGGGGACCGCGGGTATCCGGGGCAGGATCGCGTCCCGGTGCACCACGCGCGCGCCTGCCGCCGCGGCCACCTCGGTCGTACGGTCGCTCGAGCCCGAGTCGACGACGACCAGCTCGTCGACGAGCGGCACGGCCTCCATCAGCTCGCGGCGGATCACGGTGACGATCTCGCCGACCGTCGCCTCTTCGTTCAGGGCGGGGAGCACCACGCTGACCGTCGTCGAGCGTTTGGCGGTAAGCAGCAGGTCAAGTGGGCGGTCGGCCGCGGCCCAGGACCGCCGGGCCAGCCAGCGCTCCACCTCATCGAGCACGTGCGCGTCTCCCTAGACTTCCGGTCGGATGGTCCATCTCGAGGTTCGGACGACTATCTCAACCATCCGGGCCTTCGGTTACAGTCTTGAACAACGCGGATGACCGTCGCATGTCGGGGGTCGTCACGCTGACAATCGAATACCGCTCATCCAGAGGGGCAGAGGGAACGGCCCGTTGAAGCCCCGGCAACCCTCCCGCCGACCGCGAGGTCACGGTGGGGAAGGTGCCAATTCCGTCTCGTGGCGAAATGCGCCACGGGGAAGATGAGGAGAAAGGGCCTCGCCTCCATGGCTGTGCAGACTGTCGCAAGCACCACTCCCGTGAACCTCGGACCCGCCGCGGCGCTCGCGTGCCGCGAGTGCGGAGAGCGTTTCGGGCTCGGCCCGATCTTCGCCTGCGCGTCCTGTTTCGGGCCGCTCGAGGTCGCGTACGACCTCCCCGGCGAAGACCCCGAGGCGCTGAAGAAGCGGATCGAAGCGGGTCCGAACAACATCTGGCGGTACGCCCCGCTGCTGCCCGTCCCCGCCGACGTGGCCGACAAGCCGAACATCAACCCCGGCTTCACCAAGCTCGTCAAGGCCGACAATCTCGCCCGTGAGCTGGGCGTCACCGGCGGCCTGTACATCAAGGACGACTCCGGCAACCCGACGCACTCCTTCAAGGACCGCGTCGTGGCCATCGCCGTCGAGGCCGCGCGTGCCTTCGGCTTCACCACCCTGTCCTGCTCGTCCACCGGCAACCTGGCGGGCGCGGTCGGCGCCGCCGCCGCGCGGGCCGGCTTCCGCTCCTGCGTGTTCATCCCGCACGACCTGGAGCAGGGCAAGGTCGTCATGGCCGCGGTGTACGGCGGAGAGCTGGTCGGCATCGAGGGCAACTACGACGACGTCAACCGTTTCTGCTCCGAGCTCATCGGCGACCCGCTGGGCGAGGGCTGGGGCTTCGTCAACGTCAACCTCCGCCCGTACTACGGCGAGGGCTCCAAGACGCTGGCGTACGAGATCTGCGAGCAGCTCGGCTGGCGGCTGCCCGACCAGATCGTGGTCCCGATCGCCTCGGGCTCGCAGCTCACGAAGATCGACAAGGGGCTGCAGGAGCTGATCAAGCTCGGTCTGGTCGAGGACAAGCCGTACAAGATCTTCGGTGCCCAGGCGGAGGGCTGCTCGCCGGTGTCGACGGCCTTCAAGGCGGGGCATGACGTCGTACGCCCGCAGAAGCCGGACACCATCGCCAAGTCGCTGGCGATCGGCAACCCGGCGGACGGCCCCTACGTGCTGGACATCGCGCGCCGCACCGGCGGGGCGGTCGAGGACGTCAACGACGATCAGATCGTCGACGCCATCAAGCTGCTCGCCCGTACGGAAGGCATCTTTGCGGAGACCGCGGGTGGCGTGACCGTGGGTGTCACGAGGAAGCTGATCGAGGAGGGCGTGCTCGACCCGGCGCTCACCACCGTCGTCCTCAACACCGGTGACGGTCTCAAGACGCTGGACGCGGTGGCGCCGACGACCGGCCCGACCGCGACGATCCGCCCGAGCCTGGACGCGTTTCGCGACGCCGGCCTGGCCGGCTGACCGACCACCCGAGACTCAAGGAAGGCACGCAGCATGAGCGTCAACGTCCGCATTCCCACCATTCTCCGTACGTATACGGGCGGCCAGGCCGAGGTTTCGGCTCAGGGCGCGACCCTCTCCGAGGTGATCGCCGACCTGGAGAAGAACCACACCGGCATCGCCGCGCGTGTCCTGGACGACCAGGGCAAGCTGCGCCGCTTCGTCAACGTGTACGTGAACGACGACGACGTCCGTTTCGAACAGGGTCTGGAGACCGCGACACCGGACGGCGCGGGCGTCTCGATCATTCCGGCTGTCGCCGGCGGCTGCTGACTTCGCAGAGTTACCGCTATTGCCCCCTCCGCAAGAGAAGCGGAGGGGGCAATTCCATAGGGTTGAGCGCGGTAGGCTTTGGGAAGCCCCCTCCGCTGCTTGTGCCGGACGCATATGAGAATGCGTCGCCGCGCGACAAGAGTCAGCCAAAGTGGTCGATCGAATTGTCGCGTAGGCGCCTTTTGTCGGGCCCGACTTGCCCCGGAATTCACAGAATTCACATGAATTATCCGTTCGGGCTTGCGCAGATTTCTCGTCCGATTGACCTGTTGCAGACGGCAGTTGGACAGATACATTCAGCCGCGGTCGACGCGTTCCGGCGCACACCCATGGGGTGGAGGTCTGACCCGGGTCCGCGAAGTGCGGTCCTGCGCAAGGGCCAGTAATAGGGGAGTTAGGCATGGCTCAGGGCACCGTCAAGTGGTTCAACGCGGAGAAGGGGTACGGCTTCATCGCGGTCGACGGTGGTGCGGATGTTTTCGTCCACTACAGCGCGATCCAGATGGACGGGTACCGCACCCTTGAAGAGGGTCAGCGAGTTGAATTCGAGATCTCGCAGGGCCAGAAGGGTCCGCAGGCGGACATGGTCAAGCTCGCCGTCTGATCTCGGCGCGATCGGCCACCGACGCACTCACGCCGAGGGGCCCGCATCCCACGAGGGATGCGGGCCCCTCGTGCGTCTGCGCCCTCGCGTCGAGGCTCCTTCGAAGCCGCTGCGCCCTCCCTCCCCCAACTACCGCTGGGAGGTGCCCCCACCGACCACCACCCCTCGTCGAGGCTTCTTCGAAGGCGCTTGCACTCTCGGGGGTCGAGTGCTAATCATTGCGTTAGCACTCTGACAGTGAGAGTGACAACGAGGACCGGGCCGGTGAGGTCCGCAGGCCAGGTGGGGCAAGGAACCACAGGGCTTGCAGGCCGTCCGTCGCGGGCGCCAGCGCGGTCCGGAGAATCCACCCCAGTCCGGGAGGACCACTTCACATGGCCAAGATCATCGCGTTCGACGAGGAGGCACGGCGCGGTCTCGAGCGCGGGATGAACCAGCTCGCCGACGCCGTCAAGGTCACCCTTGGCCCCAAGGGCCGGAACGTCGTCCTCGAGAAGAAGTGGGGCGCCCCCACGATCACCAACGATGGTGTTTCCATCGCCAAGGAGATCGAGCTCGAGGACCCGTACGAGAAGATCGGCGCCGAGCTGGTCAAGGAAGTCGCCAAGAAGACGGACGACGTCGCCGGTGACGGTACGACCACCGCGACCGTCCTCGCCCAGGCGCTCGTCCGCGAGGGCCTGCGCAACGTGGCGGCCGGCGCCAACCCCATGGCCCTCAAGCGCGGCATCGAGAAGGCCGTCGAGGCCGTCTCCGGCGCCCTGCTCGAGCAGGCCAAGGACGTGGAGACCAAGGAGCAGATCGCTTCGACGGCCTCCATCTCCGCCGCCGACACCCAGATCGGCGAGCTCATCGCCGAGGCCATGGACAAGGTCGGCAAGGAAGGCGTCATCACCGTCGAGGAGTCCCAGACCTTCGGTCTGGAGCTGGAGCTCACCGAGGGTATGCGCTTCGACAAGGGCTACATCTCGGCGTACTTCGCCACCGACATGGAGCGTATGGAGGCGTCGCTCGACGACCCGTACATCCTGATCGTCAACTCCAAGGTCAGCAACGTGAAGGACCTCCTTCCGCTGCTGGAGAAGGTCATGCAGTCGGGCAAGCCGCTGCTGATCATCGCCGAGGACGTCGAGGGCGAGGCCCTGTCGACCCTGGTCGTCAACAAGATCCGCGGCACCTTCAAGTCCGTTGCCGTCAAGGCTCCGGGCTTCGGCGACCGCCGCAAGGCGATGCTGAACGACATCGCCATCCTCACCGGTGGCACGGTCATCTCCGAGGAGGTCGGCCTCAAGCTCGAGAACGCCGGCCTGGACCTGCTGGGCCGCGCCCGCAAGGTCGTCATCACCAAGGACGAGACCACGATCGTCGACGGTGCCGGTGAGAGCGACCAGGTTGCCGGTCGCGTGAACCAGATCCGTGCCGAGATCGAGAACAGCGACTCGGACTACGACCGCGAGAAGCTCCAGGAGCGCCTCGCGAAGCTGGCCGGCGGCGTGGCCGTCATCAAGGCCGGCGCCGCGACCGAGGTCGAGCTCAAGGAGCGCAAGCACCGCATCGAGGACGCGGTGCGCAACGCCAAGGCCGCCGTCGAGGAGGGCATCGTCGCCGGTGGTGGCGTGGCCCTGCTCCAGGCTTCCTCGGTCTTCGAGAAGCTCGACCTCGAGGGTGACGAGGCGACCGGCGCCAACGCCGTGAGGCTCGCGCTGGAGGCCCCGCTGAAGCAGATCGCCGTCAACGGTGGTCTCGAGGGCGGCGTCATCGTCGAGAAGGTGCGCAACCTGGCTGTCGGCCACGGTCTGAACGCCGCGACCGGCGAGTACGTCGACATGATCGCCGAGGGCATCATCGACCCGGCGAAGGTCACGCGCTCCGCGCTGCAGAACGCCGCGTCGATCGCCGCGCTGTTCCTGACCACCGAGGCCGTCATCGCCGACAAGCCGGAGAAGGCCTCTGCGGCCGCTCCGGGCGGCATGCCGGGCGGTGACATGGACTTCTGATCCTGCGCGGATCGGCGGTTCACGCTGTACGGACCGAGGGCGGTACCCCCACTCCCAGGGGGGTGCCGCCCTCGGGCTTTTGCCCAGCGCGGCGGACCCACAGCAGGGCACCGGCCAGCAGAAGTGCGGCGCCGGGCAGCCAGGGCAGGGGGCCGGCCGGCAGGGCACCGGCGACCAGGCCGGCCAGGGCGCCGGACGATTGCAGGGCGAGGGACTGTACGGACAGGGCGGTGGCCCGGCCCGTGCTGTCGACGCGGCGGTGCAGCAGGTCGTTCTTGTTCGGGCCCGCCGCGCCGAGTCCGAAGTACACCAGGGCGTAGCCGGTGGCCGCGAGGGTGAGTGCGGCCGGGCCGTTCCACAGGACGGTCAGGCCGAGCAGCAGCAGCCCCGTCGCGCTCAGTCCGATGCCCGCCATGACGGCGCGTTCGCCGCTGCCCGTCAGCCGTGCGGCCAGTGGTGCGCAGTGGTTGCCGAGAGCGGTGCAGACAAAGCCGGCGCAGGCGAGCGAGGCGAAGAGCACCGCGCCCGACTCGGGGGTGCCGGTCAGGTCGGCGGCGCGTCCTGGCGTGAGCAGTTCGATGGTGGCCAGGGCCGCGCCCGTCGCGCCGGCCGTCAGCAGCACTCGGCGGATCAAGAAGTCCCGCGCGCCCAGGCGCAGTCCGTCGAGCATCGTGGCCGGGACGCCTCGCAGCACATCGCGCAGGGTGGCCCGGGGCCGGGGCGGCTCGGGCAGGGCGGTCAACACGTACGCCACGAAGACGAGTCCGACGCCCGCGCCGAGCAGCGCGGGGACGGAGAGTGGCAGCACCAGTCCGGAGGTGGCGGCGGTCAGCCGTGCGCCCAGGTCCGGACCGAGGCCGAGCAGCAGGGGCAGACTGCCCCCGAGCAGGGTGCCGACGGCGAGCGCGGCCGCGGAGGCGGTGCCGCCGCGGGCCAGTCCGGTGCGCAGTTCTGCGCCGGGGCCGGAGTGGGCCTGCACGGTGTCGACGTACCAGGCCTCGGCGGGTCCGCTCGACAGGGCGCGGCCGGAGCCCATCAGGGCCATGGCGATGCCGAGCGCCCAGACGGTGGTGCCCAGGGCCAGGAGGACTAGGGCGCCCAGGTTGAGCACGCCCGCGGCGGCGAGCACGGTGCGGCGGCCGATGACGTCGGACAGGCCGCCGGTGGGCAGTTCCAGGGCGGAGACGGTGAGGGAGTGCACGGCGAAGAGTCCGGCGACGACCGCGAGGCTCATGCCGCGCTCGGTGAGGAGCAGCACCTGCGAGGGTATGTACAGGCCAACTGGCAGCCAGAAGAGGAAGTTGACGGCGACGAAGCGGCGGCGTGCGGTACGGGGGTCCAGGGGCCGGGTCATGACGCGAGGGGGAGTCCGGCGGCCACGAGTACGACCTGCTCGGCGCGGGGATCACCCTCGTCGCGAGCTGCCAGTTCCTCCGCCGCGCGGTCGAACACCTCCCACAGCTCGGTGAGCGACTCGGGGGTCAGCCGCAGGACCAGATCGGTGATGCCCGACGGCTCCACCCACTCCTGGCCGAGCCGGCCTGCCGCGACATCCGCCTCGTGCCGGCCGAGGGAACGCTCCAGGTGCTCGATCTGAACCCGGCGCGAGACGTTGACGAAGGCGCGGCTGCCGGGCGAGCCCTCCATCGCCGCGTTGCTCCACGCGGTGACGGAGTGCACCGCCTGCCAGCGCCGCTCCCGCCCGTCGCGCTGCTGGGCCTCCGCGACGAACGCGTACTTGGCGAGGACCCGCAGGTGGTAGCTGGTGGAGGCGGACGACTCCCCGGTCCTGACCGCGAGTTCGCTCGCGGTGGCGGGGCCGTCCTGGCGCAGCAGCCCGAGCAGCCGGATGCGCAACGGGTGTGTGAGGGCCTTCAGGGCCGCTGCGTCCCGCTCGGGGTCGAGGACGCGTTTCCGATCTTCGCTGACCATGAGGGGAGGGTAAGGCGGATCGGGGACTTCCCCAAAGTAATTTTGCAAAACTTATTTGGGAAAGGGCCGCAGTGCAGGGCACGGCGCCTACCGCGCCAACGGCAACGCCTGTGGGGACGATGCCGTGACCGACTTCCTGCTCACCGGCGAGCGCCCGGCCCGTGACGCGTCCTGCTAGTCGCGCTTCAGGCCGGTGACGAAGGCGGACCAGGCGACGGCCCGGAACAGGAGCTTCGGGCCGTCGGGGTTCTTGGAGTCGCGTACGGGCACGATGCCGGGGTGGATGTCGGTGACTTCAAGGCAGTCGCCGCCGTCGCCGGCACTGTGCGTGGACTTGCGCCAGGTGGCTGTAGTCAGGTCGTACTCAGGGCTGCTGATCTTCATGTGCGTAATCCTCCGCCACTGATGAGATCAGGGCCAAGGACGTTTTTGGTGACAGTGCACTGGCCCCGACCAGATCGTAAGTCAGGTCATGGCGGGCGACCGTGGCGGGATCGTCCTCCAGCCGTCCTGTTTCCAATCCGGTTACGTACGCGAGCGGAGGGGCATCCGGGAAGTTCATCAGCTTGAGCGGGCCGCCAAGTGCCATGTGCGCCCCCGCCTCGAACGGCAGCACCTGAACAATGATCCGGTGCCTCCTGGCGAGCGCCGCCACATGCTCCAGCGCCTCCGTCATCACCCCCGCCCCGCCGACCTTCCGGCGTAACACAGCCTCGTCCAGAACCGCCCACAACAACGGCTTTGTTGGATCGGACAGCAGTCGCGCGCGATCCAGCCGTGCCTCGACCAGCTCGTCGATGACCTCCTCCGTCGCCGTCGGCTGATACGCCCGGAACACTGCGCGCGCATACGCCTCCGTCTGCAACAGGCCCGGTACCAGCAGCGGCGCGTACTCCTTGATCGTCGTCGCGGCTGCCTCCGCCTCCGCCGCCTCGGCGAAGTGGTCGGGATAGCGCGACTTGTTCGACACCTCGCAGTTGCGGGTGAAGAAGCCGTTCGTACCGAGGATCTCGTCTATCTGGCGTGCGTACTCAGGCAGCATCCGGCGTGTGCCCGCCTCCATCTGGCCGATGTACGAGCCGCTGACGAAGAGGGGCCGCCCCAACTCGTCCTGGGTGAGGCCCGCCTGGTCGCGCGCGTGGCGTAGTTCCGCGCCCATCAGGGCGCGAGGGGAGGTGGAGGGATCGAGATCCTTGGGTCCGGGCATGGCAACTCCCTGGTTGACAGGTGGGGTTGTTGGGCTGCCGCCACTGTTCAGGCTAGCCCGTGCCGGACACGCTGGGTGAGGAAAGAGAACACTCAGTGTGGAGGTGCCTGGTCATGGTGGTGCGATCGGCGGAGCGTCTGCGGGCTGCCGAAGAGGTAGTGGCTCAACTCCGGGACGGGCTCGGTGTGGTGGCAGTGACCCTGCCGTCGTTGCGGGTCGACGTGGTGTCGCTCGCGAGTGAGGCGCCCTATCCGCTGGTGGACCTGGGGTGCTGCAACCTGGACACGGCGCTGCGGCTCGCCGCCGTGCTCCACGGACTGGACAGCGCGTGAGGCCCGGGACGTACGCCGTCGACGTACGCAACGGACGGGTCGGGCAGGTGATGGGGCGCGAAGGCGGATACGTACAGCTGAGACCGCCGGGCGGGGGCATGGAGTGGGACTGCCCGCCCGAGGACGTGCAGCCGGCTCCGCCGGGCGAAGTGCTGCGGGCGAGGGTGCGGGAGATCAACGCCCAGGGGCGATTGCCGTGACGTGCGGCAGTTGTCAGTGGCGGGTGGAACCGTAGCGCCATGAGGCCTTCGATGACGACGGGGCCAGGACCGTGACATTGAGAAGCTGGACGAGTGGTCCGAGGACGGCACCGACGGCTGGGGCGCGGAGATCGTCGGGCAGCTGCTGCTGCTGATGGCTGGCGAGCGCGGGCCTCGGCTCGGGTACAGCGTGGCCGATCTGGTGCGGTTTATGCGTACTGGCGTCACGCCGCCGGGTGGGCGGTGAAGGTGACCTCTTCGTGGTCGCTGTCGAGGGCGATGTTCAGCGAGGCGTCGAGCGCCTGAGCCAGGCGGCGCAGCAGGAGGAGCGTAGGGACGGCGTCGGCGCCTTCGATGCGGGAGACTTTCGCCTGGGTGAGACCGGCGCGCTCGGCGACCTCGGCCTGGGACAGCCCGAGCTCTTTGCGGCGGTCGTACACGGCTTCGGCGAAGGCCATCGCCAGCCGGGCCTCCGCGCGCTCCGCTGTAACCTCCGGCGATTCGGCGTACCCCTCAGTGAGCGTCCGCTCGCGGGCCAGCCTCCAACGCGTGTGGCTCATTGTGCATCCCCTTTCTCGCAGCGGCTGTACGTGGTGTGGGCCGGTTTGTGCTCGATGCCGCACACCATACGGGCGCTCACCGCGCGGGCGACCTGAGCTGTCTCCCGCATCCTGGTCTTGCGGAAGACCGTCAGGAGCACGATGCGACCCTCTGGCGCGAACCAGTACGTGATCCTCGTGTCGTCTCCGTCCAGAGTGGGTCGGAGCTCGTACACCCCGTCCCTCAGGGGGCGGGCGAAGGGCATGGGCGTTTGGGTGCCCAAGTCCGCCAGCAGCTCGGCGTAGGCGGCGGCGTCCCCGCTGTCCGCCGTCGCGATCGGCGGTGATCCGGAAGGGGCGGGTGACGATTACGGAGAGGGCGGCGGGGGCGGCGTAGGGCGTGGCGGTGCGGCGGGTTGCGCCTGCGGCGGGCTTGCCCCCACCCCGCCCCTTCCTGAACTGGGGGCAAGCCCCCACACCCCCCGTACGGCCTCCGGCCGTGTCCTCAATCTCCCCCAGACTTCGTCCGGGGGGACCCCCAACGGGCTCCAATGGAGCCCGTCCGGCGGGAACTTCAAGTCCGCCCGGGCGAAATCAAGCCCCTCCGGCGATTGAGGAGCGGGGTCCGGGGCGGAGCCCCGGTCAGGGCCGAATGGTCAGCCTCGCCGGCGTTTGAGGGGCGGGGGCTGGGGCGGAGCCCTGGTTGTCCTCCGCGGCAGCCGCGCCGTTGAACTCATCCAGCATCCGCTTCGTAAAGCCGAACCAGTACGTCGCGACGAACCCCACCGCGTAGCCCACCAGCAGCCCGCCCGCGTACACCGCGATCGTCTCGCCCAGCCCCCTGTTGCCGTTGAGCAGCGGGAACAGGGCCCAGCCCGAAGGGCCGATCGCCGTGGAACCGACCTTGTCGCCCAGCATGTTGAACAGGCCGACGAATCCGCCGCCGAACGCCCCGCCGACGCAGGCCGTGACGAACGGGCGGCCCAGCGGGAGCGAGACGCCGTAGATCAGCGGCTCGCCCACGCCCAGGAAACCGGCCGGGAGCGCGGACTTGATGGTGTTGCGGATCGAGGTGTTGCGGGGGAGCCGCAGATAGACCGCGGCCGCCGCGCCGACCTGGCCCGCGCCCGCCATCGCGAGGATCGGCAGCAGGACCGTGAACCCCTGCTGCTCGATCAGCGTGGTGTGGATCGGGATCAGCGCCTGGTGCAGGCCGAGCATGACCAGCGGGAGGAAGAGGCCGCCGAGTACGAAGCCCGCGCCCGCGCCGCCGTTGGCCAGCAGCCAGTTCGCGAAGTCGCCGATCGCGGTGGAGACCTCACCCGCGATGAACATCAGGCCGAAGATGGTGACCAGGCCGGAGAAGAGGACCGTGAGGGTCGGCGTGACGAGGACGTCCAGGGATTCCGGGACCCAGCGACGGCACCACTTCTCCACGTACACCGCGAGCACCGCCGCGCCCAGCGCGCCGAGCACGCCGCCCTGGCCCGGGGAGAGCTTCTGGCCGAACGCCTCGATGTTCGCGACGCCCGGGAAGACGATGATCGCGGCGACCGCGCCACCCAGGATCGGCGTACCGCCGAACTCCTTCGCCGTGTTGTAGCCGACGAAGACCGCGATCAGCGACATGAAGCCGGACGCCATCGCGGCGAGCGCGGGGACCACGGTCGGCAGCAGACCGAGGTTGGTCAGCAACCCGGCCAGACCGGCGATGATGCCGCAGCCGATGAGGGCCGGGATCAGCGGCACGAAGATGTGCGCGATACGGCGCAGGAAGAGCTTGAAGGGCGTTGAGTTCTTCGCCTTCCGGGCCGCCTTGATGGCGGCGCCCTGGGCGGCAAGGTCCTCGGCGGTCCCGGGGGCGGTCACGTCCCGGGCCGCACGGGCGGTCCCGGGCGCGGTCACGGCGGCCGCCGCCACCAGCGCCTCGAACTCCGGGGTGACCCGGGCGACCGTGCCCGGGCCCAGCACGATCTGGTACGTGTCGTCATCGACCACGCCCATGACGGCCGGGAGGGCCTTGAGCGCCTCGTCCTGTACGAGGGAACGGTCGTGCAGGCCGAGGCGGAGGCGGGTCATGCAGTGGGCTACTGAGGAGATGTTCCCGGCGCCGCCGACGAGGGGAAGGATCGCGGCGGCGGTGGCGCTGTTCTTGTCTGCGCTGTGCTTGTCTGCGGAGTCTGATGCCATGGGTGGGGGGTGCCTTGCTGTGGGGGGAAGTTCAATGCGTACGGGCTGACTGCAGCGCCGCGCGCAGGTGGCCGTGAGACTTGGCCAGCAGGTCGGCCGCCGTGGGGCCGTCGACCGAACCGAGGATGGTCAGGATCGCGTTCTTCACCTCACCGTCGGTGGCGGCGAGCGCGGCTTCGATCTCCTCGTCCGACGCGCCGGTGGCGAGCGCGACGATCCGCCGCGAGCGGGCGCGCAGCTTCTCGTTGGAGGCGCGGACGTCCACCATCAGGTTTCCGTACGTCTTGCCGAGCCGGATCATCGTGATCGTCGAGATCATGTTGAGGACCAGCTTCTGCGCCGTACCGGCCTTCAACCGCGTTGATCCGGTGAGAAGTTCGGGTCCGACGACTACCTCGATGCCGTGGTCGGCGGCCGCGCCGAGCGCGCTGTCCGCGTTGCAGGACAGGCCGATGGTGAGCGCGCCACGGGCGCGGGCGTGCTCGACCGCGCCTATGGCGTACGGCGTGCGGCCCGACGCGGAGATCCCGACCACCGTGTCGTCCGCGGTCAGTTCCAGCGCGTCCAGGTCGGCGGCGGCCAGCTCCTTGCTGTCCTCCGCGCCCTCGACCGACTTGACCATGGCGGAGGGGCCGCCCGCGATCAGGCCCACGACCTCGTCCGGATCGGTGTTGAAGGTGGGCGGGCACTCGCTCGCGTCCAGTACACCGAGCCGCCCCGCCGTGCCCGCGCCCGCGTAGATCAGCCGGCCGCCGCGGGACATCCGCTCGGCGGTGCCGTCGATCGCGGCGGCGATCCGCGGCAGCTGCGCGGCGACGGCGGCGGGGACGGTCTCGTCCTCGCCGTTCATGATCCGGGCGATCTCGAGGGTGGGGAACTGGTCGATGTCGGCGAGCTCGGGCCGGAACGCCTCGGTGGTGAGGGTGGCCAGCTGAGCGCGCAGCTTGGAGTAGTCCTGGGTGGAGGTCATGAAAAGCGGCTCTGCTTTCTCGGTCCGTGGGGGGTTGGAGCGCCTTAGCGGGTGCGGGGGCTGTGCCGGTGCGCGAGGGCCTCGTACGAAGCGGCGAGGGCAGGCGCCGCCGTCTCGTACGTACGCTGCGCGATGCCTATGAACAGGCAGTCGACGACGAGGAGTTGGCTGGTGCGGGACGACATCGCGGCCGGGCGCAGCTCGCTCTCCCGCGCGGTGGAGGTGGTCAGCACATGGTCGGCGTACTGCGACACCGGCCCGTCCGGGCGGCCGGTGATCGCTATCGTCGTCGCGCCGCGGTCGAAGGCGACGCGCAGCGGCTCGATCACGTCGCCCGTCGAGCCGGAGTGGGTGATGGCGATGGCGACGTCGCCGGAGCGGAGCTGCACGGCGTTGGTGACGGCGAGGTGGGGGTCGGCATGGGCGTGCGCGATCAGGCCGATGCGCAGCAGCTTCTGGGCGAGGTCCATGCCGACGAGACAGGACGCGCCGACGCCGTAGATGTCGATGCGGCGGGCGGTCGAGGCGGCGGTGACGGCCGCGCCCAGCTGTACGGTGTCGAGCCCCGCGGCCGTGTCGGCGAGGGTCTGCTGCTCGTCGTACGCGAGCTTGGCGACCACATCCGCGATGGGGTCGTCGACGGCGATGTCGGCGGTGACGGCGGGGGCCCGGCCGGACTGCTGGTGGGCGGCGAGCCCGGCGAGCGCGAGGCGCAGATCGCGGTAGCCGGGGTAGCCGAGGAGGCGAGCGGTGCGGACCACGGTGGCCTCGCTGGTGCCGGTGAGCTCGGCGAGACCGGTGACCGTGAGGGCCGCGCAGCCGGCCGGATCGTCGGCGACGGCTTCGGCGACCCGCTGCATGGAGCGGGTCATGGACGGCGCGAGGGTGCGCACCTTGGCCGCGAGGGCGGCGGGGGCGGGCGGGGCGTCGCCGCTGAAAATTTCCTTCACTGGATTGGTCACCCTTGAAAGATATTTTCGCCCTTCGTTCATCGTCAACCCCCTGCGGTCACAGCCGTGGCGCATGGGGTGACAATTGCTCCATGGACGACGCGAACCCCCTGGAGCAGGCTCTGCACGCGGCGCGCTCCCTGGTCCTCGCCGATCTGGCCGCCCGCGATGTGGCGGACGCCGGAGTCGTGTCGCTGGTCGAGGAGGCGGTGACGCACCGCCGCTGGTGGGTCGAGCAGTGGCCGGAGGGCGTCGAGTACGTCGCGGGCCTGGTCGCCCAGGACGTCCAGGACGCGCTGCTGGAGCGGTACGGCCGGTGGCCGCTGTGCCCGGTCTGCGACGCCGGCGACCCGCACGCTTTGGACGTCGAACCGGAGTTGGGGCCGGACCCGCACTGGGTCTGTTCGAAGGCGGGCGTCGTGGTGGCCCCCGTAGGCGGCCTTTCGTGACTGTCTACATCGACCCGCCGACCTGGCCGGGCCATGGCCGGATGTGGTCGCACCTGGTCAGCGATGTCTCGTACGAGGAACTGCACGCGTTCGCGGCGTCGATCGGCTGTCCGCCGCGCGCCTTCGAGCGGGACCACTACGACGTGCCGTCGCACCGGTACGGGGACGCGGTGGCGGCGGGCGCGGTGCAGGTGTCGAGCCGCGAGGTGGTCGAACTGCTGACGAAGGCGGGGCTGCGCAGACGCAAGGGGTCACCGTAGCCCCGTCAGCGCGTGAGCAACTCCAGTTCCAGTGACAGGTTCTGACGGGCAGCTGACTCCCACTCCCGCTCCCCGTACGGCGTGCGGAACAGCCGTGGCAGGTCGAGCAGTTGGCGCAGCACCGCCGCGCGGCCCTCGCGGAAGGCTTCGTCCGGGACGAAGCCGTACTCCTCCCGTACCGCCGCCGTGTACGCCGCATACCGCTCCGGGCCCGACGCCAGGATCGCCAGGTCCGCGTCGCACAGGACCTGGCCGTTGGCGTCGCCCGGATCGGGCGCGTGGGTGATCGTCAGGCGGACCAGACGGGCGACTTCCGCGGTATGCGCGGGGGGCAGGCCCGCCTCGGGGAGGGCGAGTTCGGCCAGGCGGGCGGAGCGTTCCTCGTTCTCCGAGCGGTCGGGGAGGTAGACCGCGTCGTGGAACCAGGCCGCGAGGCGGACCAGGTCCGGGGCGGTGGCGTACTCCTCCAGTACGTCGATGTGGCTCAGGACCGCCGCCAGGTGGTCGACCGTGTGGTACCGGCGCTGCGGCTCCGACCAGCGGGCCAGCAGATTCTCGGCGTACGGCAGCGGGTCCGGCCCGCTCGCTCCGTCGCGGGCGGCGAGCAGCGTCTGGGACCAGCGGGCGCGCAGCTCCGCGGAGTCGTCGGTCATACAGCTGACTCTATGAGCTGCTCCGCGCAGGGGGCAGGGCGGGCGGGGTCGCACTGATGCCTTCGCGGTACATGCGCATTAGGCTGGGTATTGGACTAGACCTGTAAGGCCTGTAGTCGTCTTCCTGAAGGAATGGGGTCACATGAGCAACCGTGCAGTCCTGGAGGTGATCGCTCTCGACGCGGAGGACGCGGTCGCGGCCCAGTCCGGAGGGGCGGACCGACTCGAGCTGGTCACCGACATGGCGGCGGACGGGCTGACGCCGTCGAGGGAGACGTTCGCCCGGATCCGGGCGAACGTCGACATCCCGCTGCGCGTGATGCTGCGCCAGTCCGACGGGTTCGCGGCGGGCGACGTCGACGCGCTGGTGCGGGCGGCGGGGGAGCTGCGGGCGGAGGGCGCGGACGAGTTCGTACTCGGGTTCCTGGACGAGGACGGGAACCCGGATCTGGTGACGGTGGAACGGGTCGTGGCGGCGCTCGGTGGATGCCGGTGGACGTTCCACCGGGCGATCGACCGGGCGGCGGACCGCGATGCGCTGCGCAAGGAGCTCGCGGACCTGCCGGGCCTGGACACCTATCTGACCGCCGGCTCCGCACAGGGTGTGGACGACGGCCTGCCCACGCTGCTGGCCGAGGTTGCGCGGCGGGACGAGCCCGGCTACGGCCCGCGGATTCTGGTGGGTGGCGGCCTCCGCCTCGACCACCTGCCCGCGCTCCGGGCCGCGGGCATCGACGGGTTCCACATCGGTGGGGCGGCCCGCCCGGGCGGCTGGGACGGCCCGGTGGACCCGGCGGCGGTGGCGGAGTGGCGCGAGGCGCTCGCCTGATGTAGCCGGTTCTCAGGCGGTCGGTCCGCCCGCCTTGGCGGCGGAGACGGACGCCGGACTGCTCCCCGGATGCCGCGGCGCCCGCATCGCGAGTCTGCTGACGCCGATCCCCCATCCAGCGGCATTTTTGGCGCAAGTACATGGGCCGACCAGGTGATAAACCGAGATGAAAGTTCAAGGTTTATGCCTCCCTGCCCGATTTGCCAGGGTGTAGCGGATCGACCTCAACATGTCTCCGCCAAGGACTAAGGAGAGTTGCATGATTCCTGGTAACAGGAGCTCGCGCGCGTTTCTTCGTAAGAGGCGCGGGTTGGTGACGGGCAGCATGCTTGCGCTGCTGACCGCCACGCTGGGAGGGATCTCGTTCCCCGTCCACGCCGTCTCACATGGGCAGTCCCACGTCATTTCCGCGACGGACGAGCTCGGGCCTGAGGGCCTGGACGGCCTGGACGGCCGGGACGGCCATGACGGAAGGGACGGAAAGGACGGCAAGAACGGCAAGAACGGCAAGAAGGGCGCGACCGGCGCGACGGGTGCGACCGGCGCGACGGGTGCGACGGGTGCGACCGGCGCGACGGGTGCGACCGGCGCGACCGGTGCCGCGACGTGCAACAGCATCCACTCCGCGCTCATGGGAGATCTGCAGCTCTTCGCAGTGGTCGATGCCGGGCAAATCTTCTCTGGTATCAGGGACCTCGACCCCGCGCCTCCCGGCACCACTGACTGGGACAACATCACCACACTCGGTACTCCCCCGGTCACGATCACGGGCGCCTGCGATGCCACGATCGAGACGATGGGGGCCGAGGCATTCATCGAGGTCACGACCACGACTGGGGATGTGTGGCAGACGATCTGTGACGTAGACGTAGCAACCCCAGACATCGACTGCAACGATCCTTGGACCTTGATCGTCCCGCAGCCCGCCTGAGGCGCGAGATGACCCGACGGCCGGGAAACCCTCCGTCGGAAGCCTGAAGTCAAGTGTCGTGCCCGGTACCTGCCAGGTGCCGGGCACGACACTCGTGCAACGCGTAACAGCACGCAGCGGCCGACCCGCACAGCCCCGCCGCCCGCGGCACGAGCCGCCCCTACCGGCCCAGTTGGGCGGGCAGCGGGGCAGCGTGCAGCAGGATCAGTCCTGATACGGCTCGGGTGAGGGCGACATACAGCCGGCGCAGACCGGTCCGCTCGTCGGGCTCGCCGTCGACGACCGCCGCGGGCTCGTCCAGCACTACGTAGTCGTATTCCAGGCCCTTGGCGAGCGACGCCGGGACCAGAGTGAGGCGGGACTCGGCCGTTGTTTCCTCGCCGGGGGCGAGATACGAGTGGCCCGCCGACGTCAGGGCCTCGGCCAGCGACGGGATGCGGGCGTCCGCCGCGATCAGGCCGATGGAGCCCTCGTTGTCCAGCGACTCGGCGCACGCGGCGAGGACCGCCGCGGTCAGGTCCGTGGCCTCGACCTCGCGGACCGACAGCGAGCCCGGCGACTCGCGGACCGACTTCACCTCCGCCAGGCCCGGTGACATGTGCGGCAACAGCCGCGACGCATACGCGATCACCTCGCGGGGGACTCGGAAGCCTGCTGTGAGCTCCTCGACCGTCGCGTCCGGCTTGCCCAGGTGGGACAGGGCCTCCGGCCAACTCGCCGTCGCCCACGGGGTTGTGCCCTGCGCCAGGTCGCCCAGGACCGTCGCCGAGCCGGTCGTGCAGCGGCGGCCCACCGCGCGGTACTGCATCGGGGACAGGTCCTGCGCCTCGTCGATCACGACATGGCCCAGCGAGTGCGTGCGCTGCACCAGGTCGTTCGCCTCGTCGATCAACACCGCGTCCGCCGAGGACCACTTGGCCGACCGGACACCGCGCGCCGGCTTCGTCCACAGGATCGTCTTCTGCTCGTCCGGGCTCAGGACGCCCTCGGCGTGTGTGGCGAGAAAGTCGGGGTCGGACAGCAATCGGAGCACCAGTTTCGGCGGGTCCACCGGTGGCCAGATGGCCTTCACCGCCGTCTTCACCGCGGGGTTGCGCGCCACCGCGTCCTGCACCCGGTCGTCCGGCGCCTCGCCCGCCTGTTCCATCCGGACCAGCACCGAGTGCGCGATACGTTGCGGAAGGGCGTCGCGGGCCGCGCCGTAGCGGATGTCCCGGTCGAGCAATTCCCGTACGATCTCTTCGAGTTCGTACGCCGGAACCCGCCAGCGCCGCGATCCCCGCACCACCATCAGCGGCTCCGCAGGCATCGTCACATGCGAACGAACCGCCCGCCGGAGCACCTCCGCCATCCTTGCGTCGCCCTTGACGACCGCCGTCGCTGCCTCGTCCGCGCCCCGGACCTCCACATGCGCGACCAGGTCGTCGACCGTGGCCTGCTTCACCTCCAACTCGCCCAGCGCGGGCAGCACTTGCTCGATGTAGTGCAGGAAGGACTTGTTCGGGCCGATGACCAGCGTGCCCGTCCTGGCCAGCCGCTCCCGGTGCGCGTACAGCAGATACGCGACCCGGTGCAGGCCCACCGCCGTCTTTCCGGTGCCCGGGCCGCCCTGCACGCACACCGTCCCGGACAGGCCCGACCGTACGATCTCGTCCTGCTCCGGCTGGATGGTGGCGACGATGTCCCGCATCGGGCCCACGCGCGGGCGCTCGATCTCCGCCTGGAGCAGCTTGCTGGTCCGGTTCTGCTCCGCGGGGTCGGTCAGATGCTCGTCCTCGTACGCCGTGAGGTCGCCGCCCGTGTAACCGAAGCGCCGGCGCAGACCGACGTCCAGCGGGTCTTTCCTGGAGGCCCGGTAGAAGGGCTGCGAGACGGGTGCGCGCCAGTCGATGACCATCGGGTCGCCGTCCGCGTCGTGGACGTGCCGACGGCCGATGTAGAAGCCCTGCCCTTCCTGGGTGGTGTGCAGATAGTCGAGGCGGCCGAAGAAGAGCGGGGTGTGGGAGAGGTCGGCCAGCGCCTGGATGCGCCCCTCGATCTGCGCCTGCAGGACGGCGGCGTTGACCCAGTTCGCCGTGACGTCGCGGATGTCGAGGGCCTGGACGTCCTCGCGCATCGCACGGAGCGCGGCACGCGAGGCGGTGAGATGGGCACGCTCGCGCGCGAGCGGGTCAGGGACGGGTGGGTCAGGGACGGGTGGGTCAGGGACGGGTGGGGCAGGGACGGGTGGGGCAGGGACGGGTGGGTCAGGGACGGGTGGGGCAGGGTCTGGGGCGTGCGCGGGCACGGGTTTGCCTCCGGCGGGTGCTGCGTGGATCACGACATGGCGGACCGGCCGGTTTCCGTCCGGGCGGCGGCGCTCCTCGGGGGAGGCGGGCAAGAGCGGCGATTCTAGTCAGCGGGCCGGTGGCGGGCGAATGATTTTTTCCGCGGGCCCACCCCCGCGTCCTCCCCGTAGGGGACGGCCTATGCCTGGAGTCGTACGCGGGCAGGCGCCCGGTTCAGTCCGCAGATCGATGTGCTCAGCAGGCCCGGAGCCCATCATGGAGACATGAGCACAGCAACCTTCACCCCAGGCACCCACATCCCCCACCCACACCACGGAGCGACCGCCACCGGCTCCACTCCGCACTCCCCGCACCTCGTCGGCAACGCACTGCGCGCCGTCAAGGTCTTTGCAGGCGCCGTGTTCAGCGTCGCCGTCCTTGGGGAGTACGCCGAGGAGGCAGGCGTCCGCCGCCGCTGACACCGGATCCACCGACCCCTGGTGCTGACACCGGATCCACCGCCCCCCTAGTAGGGTCGCGGCCGTGAAGTACCGGAACGTGATCACGCGTTTACTCACCGCAGTAACCGCCCTCGCTCTCGCCCTCTCGTTCACCGCGCTCGCCGCTCTCTGCATCGGCCAGCGCATCCCGATGGCCGACACCCTCGTGTACCGGGCCGAGGGGGCAGCCGTCGCGAACGGCACCGATCTCTACGGATTCACCGTCACCGAGTGGCAACTGCCCGCCACGTATCCGCCCTTCGCGGCCATCCTCTTCGTACCGACCACCTGGCTGCCCGTCCCGGCGCTCAAGGTGGTCTTCGTCGTCGGGAACGTGGCTCTGCTCGCCCTGCTGGTGCGGCTCTCCTGCCGGTTCGCCGGACTGCCCGCGCGCCCGCCGCTGGTCATGGCCGCCGTCGCCGCGGGCCTCTGGCTCGAACCGGTCTTCCAGACGCTCCTCTTCGGGCAGATCAACCTCGCCCTCGTCTGCCTCGTCCTGTGGGACCTGTCCCGGGACGAGGAAGCCATCGGCAAGGGCTTCGCGCTCGGCGTGGCGGCCGGCGTCAAGCTCACGCCCGCCGTGTTCATCCTCTATCTGCTGATCACCGGGCGGGTACGGGCCGGGCTCACCGCCCTCGCCTCCTTCATCGGCACCATGCTGCTGGGCGCGCTCGTACTCCCGCACGCCAGCGTCGACTTCTGGACCCGGCGCATCTTCGAAACCGGGCGTGTGGGCAAGGCGTGGATCGTCGACAACCAGTCGCTGCAGGGACTGTTCGCCCGGGCGCTGCACACCCCGGAGCCGGGGCCACTTTGGGCACTGGCCGCCGCCCTCACCGCCGTTGCCGGCCTGTGGATCGCCCGCCGCGCCGCGAGCGGGGCCCGGGGCGTCCTGGTCACCGCGCTCACCGCGCTGCTCGTCTCGCCGATCAGCTGGTCGCACCACTGGGTGTGGTGCGTACCGCTGCTGGCGGTGCTGATCGCGGAGGGCCGGCACCGCACGGCGGCTGCCGTCGCCGCGGTCTTCCTGGCCCGCACCCTGTGGCTGGTTCCGCACCAGGGCGCTGCCGACCTCCAACTCCCCTGGTGGCAGCAGGCGTTGGCGTCGCCATATCCGCTGCTCGGGCTGGTGCTGCTGGCACTGGCCGTGCGGCACGGGCGAGTGTCGCCGACGCCGGTTCTCGCGTCTGGCCCGCGCGTTACTGCCGCGAAGGGCTTGAGCGAGCGCGACGTGAGTACGCGCACGGGCGCGGTCTGAGTACGTCCGCCCAGGCCCCGGCCCTACCCCGCCCCCTTGGATGGAGAGCATGACGACGACGCCCGTACTCGACGCACAGACCCAGGACGACCCCTTCGCCCCTTCCAGCCGCTCCGTCCGCTTCGGCGCCGGCATCGGGCTCGTCCTGCTCTTCTTCGCCTTCGCGTTCTGCCTCGTACTCGCCTTGATCGACGCGGTCGAGGGCGACGGCCGCGCCGGAGTGCTGTTCAACGCCGGCATGTGGTCGCTCGCCCTGTCCGGCCTCACCGGCCTCGCCGGCGTATTCGTCCCGCAGAGCGCGATGACCCGCGCGGCCCGGGCCCACACCGTGAAGGTGCAGTACGTGCTTGCGGTGCTGGGCCCGGTGCTGGTCGGCCTCGACTAGGGCGTGCTTCCGCCCGGCGCTACTTCGGGCTCAGGAACTCGTCCGCGTCCACGATCCGGTACGCGTACCCCTGCTCCGCCAGGAACCGCTGGCGGTGCGCCGCGAAGTCCTGGTCGATCGTGTCGCGCGCCACCACCGAGTAGAACCGTGCCTCGTGCCCGTCCGCCTTCGGCCGCAGCACGCGCCCGAGGCGCTGGGCCTCCTCCTGGCGGGACCCGAAGGTGCCCGACACCTGGATGGCGACGGTCGCCTCCGGCAGGTCGATCGAGAAGTTCGCCACCTTCGACACGACGAGCACGGAGATCTCGCCCTGCCGGAACGCCTCGAAGAGCTTCTCGCGCTGTGCGTTGGACGTCTCGCCCTTGATGACCGGCGCGTCCAGATGCTCGCCCAGCTCGTCGAGCTGGTCGATGTACTGGCCGATGACCAGCGTCTGTTCGCCGCGGTGCTTGGCGACCAGCGCCTCGGTCACCTTCCGCTTGGTCTCGGTCGTCGCGCAGTAGCGGTACTTCTCCTCCGTCTCGGCCGTCGCATACGCGAGCCGCTCCGAGTCGGTGAGGTTGACCCGTACCTCCACACAGTCCGCGGGCGCGATGTACCCCTGAGCCTCAATCTCCTTCCAGGGCGCGTCGAATCGCTTCGGCCCGATGAGCGAGAAGACGTCCGACTCGCGGCCGTCCTCCCGTACGAGCGTGGCGGTGAGCCCCAGCCGCCGGCGGGCCTGCAAATCGGCGGTGAACTTGAAGACCGGCGCGGGCAGCAGATGAACCTCGTCGTAGACGACCAGGCCCCAGTCCCGCGAGTCGAAGAGCTCCAGGTGGGGATAGATCCCCTTCCGCTTCGTCGTCAGCACCTGGTAGGTGGCGATGGTGACGGGGCGGATCTCCTTCCGCGTACCGCTGTACTCGCCGATCTCGTCCTCGGTCAGTGACGTCCGCTTCACCAGCTCGTGCTTCCACTGGCGGGCCGAGACGGTGTTGGTGACCAGGATCAGCGTCGTGGCCTTCGCCTGTGCCATCGCACCGGCCCCGACGAGCGTCTTGCCGGCGCCGCAGGGCAGCACGACCACGCCCGAGCCGCCGTGCCAGAAGCCCTCGACGGCCTGCTTCTGGTACGGGCGCAGGGCCCAGCCGGTCTCGTCGAGCTCGATACGGTGCGCCTCGCCGTCGACGTACCCGGCGAGGTCCTCGGCGGGCCAGCCCAGCTTCAGCAGCGTCTGCTTGATCTGCCCGCGCTCGGAGGGGTGCACGGCGACCGTGTCCCGGTCGATCCGGGCCCCGACCAGCGGCTGGACCTTCCTGGACCGGAGGATCTCCTCCAGGACGGGGCGGTCGGTGGTGGTGAGCACCAGCCCGTGGGTGGGGTGCTTGCTCAGGGTCAGCCGGCCGTAGCGGGCCATCGTCTCGGCGACGTCGACGAGGAGGGCGTGCGGGACGGGGTAGCGGGAGTACGCCACGAGCGCGTCGACGACCTGCTCGGCGTCGTGCCCGGCGGCCCGGGCGTTCCACAGGCCGAGCGGGGTGACCCGGTAGGTGTGGATGTGCTCCGGGGCGCGTTCCAGTTCCGCGAAGGGCGCGATGGCGCGACGGCAGGCGTCCGCCTGCTCGTGGTCGACTTCGAGGAGGAGAGTCTTGTCGCTCTGGACGATGAGGGGTCCGTTCACACCTGCGCCCTTTCGGTGAGGCCAAACCTCCAGTCTGCCGCATCGAGCGGTCTCGCAGGCCAGGTGTGGCGCTGTTCACCGGCGACGTACGGGCCTGTCGGGGGGCGGCGGGGGTACCCGCACGTCCATGACAACGGGAGCACAGCCCCGTACGGCGAGGGGCAGAACAGCATTGCGCGTGTGCGCCATGGTGGTGGCGTTTGTGGCCCTGGTCGCCTTCTCGGCCGTACTGGCCCGGCTGACCCTCGCCCCTTCGCACGCCTCCGCGGACATCGCCACGGCCAACCTCCGCCCGGGCTCGTCGCTGCGGCAGTACGCCGAGGAATACACCTTCCTCGCGGCGTGCAAGCAGGTCGGCGGCAATCTTCTGCTCGGTGTGCCCTTCGGGGTGCTGCTGCCCGTCTTCGTACCGCGGTCGATGCGGCTGGTGCGGGTGATCGCGCTCACCGTGGTGGTGATGGCGCTGGTGGAGCTGGCGCAGGGCGCGGTGGTGCAGGGGCGGGCCTTCGACGTGGACGATGTGATCCTCAACACGTCGGGAGCGCTGCTCGGCTATCTGCTGCTGGGGCGCCGGTTCGCGCACGCGACAGCCGTCAGGCCCGTGAAGGCCGTCAGGCGGGGTCGTCCGCGAGTTCGGCGACGCCGGTGATGCGGTGCAGGGGGTATGTGCGGACCTCGTCCGCCGTGTGGTCGTACGCCGTCACGAAGCCGCCCTCCACGCGCACCGGCGCGATGACGCGCTGGCTGGCCGCGCCGTCCGCGTTGACGTAGCCGATCCAGAGGGCGGCGCCGGTCATCGCCGCGGCCTGCACGGTGGCCAGCGTCTCGGCGGACGTGGTGCGGGGGAGTTCGCCGTTCCTCGCGGGCTCCGGGACTGGCTTGCGTACGACGGTGGCGGCCATGTCGCCCGCGCGGATCGCCTTCACCGCCGCGCCGAGCAGCGTCCCGTCCGGCACCGGCGGGCCGTCCGGGACCGGGACGGGCGCGGTACGGGGCGGGGTGCGGCGGGCGTGGGCGCGGGTGATCAGGACGTCGCCCTCCGCGGACTCGGCGGCGGGCGCGTACCCCATGGTGCGCAGCCCTTCCAGCAGCGTCGCCGGGTCGGCCTGGGCGGCCAGGACGGTGGGGGCGAGGCGGCGCAGCCGCAGGCCCTGGGACCGTTTGTCGGCGAGGATCTCGCCGAGCAGCGCGTCGTCGTCGCAGCGTACGTAGGCGGACGCGGAGCCGATCCGCAGATGGCCGTGGCGGCGGGCCACGTCGTCGACGAGATAGCTGAGCGGCTGCGGCACGGGTGTGCGGGAGTGCGTGGCCAGGAAGGTGTGCAGGTCGGAGGCGGATTTTCCGGCGTCGAGCGCGCGGCGCACGGAGGCGGGTGTGAAGCGGTAGACGGTGGCGCCGCCCTTGGACTCGATGTCGGCGAGCACGGCGAGGGTCTCGGCGAGCGGGCGCTGAAGGGGGCCGGGGGCGACGGCGGTGAGGTCGGCCTGGAGAAGGATGTGATCGAGGGGCTCGGGGAGAAGAGGCGCGAGCGCGGCGGCGGAGGCGGCTTGGGCGCCCGCGGCGGGTTCTCCATTCCCCGCGGAGGCGGCTTGGGCGTCGAGACCGTACTGCGCGCGCCCCAGCAGCGCGCGCCCGTGCGTCGACAGGGCCCCGCGGCCCGTCACGCCCAGGACCTCCGCCTCGGTCAGGGTCCAGGCCGCGATGCGGGAGCGCAGGTCTGTCGTGACGCCGGTCGCCGCGTTCCGGGCCGCGTTCGTGTCCAGGTCCTGTGTTCCGGTGCCGCGGAGGGGGCGTTCCCAGCGGAGGCGGGCAAGGACCGATTCCGGGTCGGGGGCCGTGCCCGCGGGGAGCCCGGTGAGCAGGTCGAGGACGCGGCGGCGGACCTCGATCGCGGCTGAGCGGTCCAGGTCGGGGCCGAGGGCCGAGAGCGTACGGCCCTTCGTGTCCTGGCCGCCGACCAGGCCAGCCGTGCGCGTCGCGGTGAGCCAGGCGGCGGCGAGCCGCGCCCACCGGTCGGCCGCCGGAAGCGTGAGCCAGTCGTCGTACGCCGGCGTCGGCGCGTACCGTTCGTCCGCCTCGCCGTCCGCCGCCAACAGGCCCGCCGCATAAGCGAGTTCGAGCCAGAACGCGGCCATCTGCTCGGTTGTGTCCAGCGCGGCCGCGGTGCGCTTGAGGTCACGTACAGAAAGGCCGCCCGAGCGCAGCACCGCAGGCCCGCCCTCGTGCCAGTCCTTCAGCAGGTCCTCGACCGTCGACAGCGCGGTGAAGGCCTGGCCCGCCGCCGTACTGTCCACAACCTGTGGACGGCCCTCGGTCATCGACGCCGTCGCGGCCGGCCTGACCGCGGGCGGCTCCGGCTCCGGCGCGCGGTGGGCGCGGCCGCCGCGCAGATGCAGCGCCGCCTCGCGCGGCAGCACGACCGTCCGCAGCGACGTGGGCAGCAGCAGCCCGCGGTCGCGCAGCCACTGCACGGGCGGCGCGGGGTTCGCCGTGACCTCTCCGTACGGAGGGCCCCAGACCAGCCGGTCGAGCACCGTCAGCGCCTCGGACGGGGCGGTGTCGAGCAGTGCCGCCATCCGCGAGCGGTCGGTGAACAACGAGGTCAGCGCGGCGACCGCGGAGACCGGATCGTGCGTGGTCGGCAGCCCGGCCGCCGCGAGGATCTCCTGCAGCCGGCCCGGCGACATCCCGGCCGTGGCCTCGGCGACGGTCGGGCCGAGGCCGGTCGGGGACGGACGGGTCGGCGACGGGGCGAGGAGTTCGCGCGCGGTGCGCACCAGCCGCAGCCGGTCGTCGCCGCCCCACACCAGCGCCTGCCCGCGCAGCATGTCCACCGCCCGCGGCAGGGCCTCCTCGATAGCCGGGTCGCCCTCCTCGCCGGTCAGCAGTGCGAGGAGCGTCGCGTACGGGGCGGGGTCGGGGGCCACCGCCAGCGCCTCGGCGGTCTGCAGCGTGAACCGGTCGAGCCGTTCCAGCGCCCGTACGACGGAGGCACGCGTGCCCGCCCGCGTGGCGAGCTGCGTCAGATCGTTCGGCACGGGGCTCAGCAGGTCGGGGCGGGCGCGCAGCAGTGCGGCCAGATCCTCGTCACCGCGGGCGCGCAGCGCTTCGGCGAGCGTGCGCGGAGTGCTCGGACTGCTTCCTTCGGGCATGGTCCCCATCCGCCCCACGTTAGTCCCTGGAGCGCTACGGTCGGGGACAGGGCGGGCCCGGGGAGACAGGGCGGCCGGGCAGGAACGTCAGGGGAAACGCCGGTGGGGATCGAGAGCGATCAGCTCATCTACGACTATCTGAGCCGGGTCGGCGACCTGGCCCAGCAGCATCAGCTGCCGTCCAACACCCGGATGAGGCTGGTCTCGTCGCTGCGGAACGAGATCGACCGGCAGCGGGCGAAGTTCGGCTCGGACAGCCCGGCGGCGGTACGCCGGATTCTCGGGCGGCTCGGTACGCCGGACGAGGTCGTGGCGTCCGCGTCCGAGGACGGACCTTCCGCCGGATCACAGGCACCTGTACCGGCGCCGCCGCGGGCCGCCGTGCCCGAACAGCGCGTACGCCGCCGGATCCCGCGGCCGCGCAAGTCCGCGGCTCCCGGGCAGCCCGATGCCCCACGAGCTGCCACCGGCGCGTCGCCCCCGCACCTCGCGGGGATGGACGAGCTCGGCCCCTCCGGCAGTGAGCCCGACTGGTGGCGGATCGAGCCGGGACCGTTCGGGGCGGGCGAGAGCGTGGCCGGGTTCGTCGGCGGCGTGGAGATCCCCGAAATACTCAAACCCCCGCCGTCCAAGGAGGACTTGGCCGCGGCCGCCGAGGCGGAGGATCCGGACGAGGAGTACGAGGACGAGGGCGAGGGCGAGGGCGTCGACGCGGTGGAGGCGGACGCCGCACCGCGCCGGTGGCGCCCGCGGCTTCGCCGCCGTACCGAAGAGGCCGCGCCGAGCCCCGCCCTCGCCAACCCCTTCCTGCTGCTCGCCGCCGCTCTGCTGGTCGCCGGCGCCGTGTTCGGCTCCTGGCTCGCCCTCGGCGGCGGCTGGCTCCTCGCCTACGCCTCGCGCCGGCTGTCCCGCACCGAGGCGAAGTGGGCGGTCGTCGGCCTGCCCGGAGCGGTCGTGGCGGGCGGACTCGTCTGGCTGTGGGGCCGGGTCAACGGGCGCTGGGGCGAGCCGATCCCGCAGGACGGGATGCGCGACGCGCTCGCCGGCACCTGGCCTTGGGTGGTGAAGGGGGCGGCCGTCGCCTCCGCGCTCTTTCTGGTGTGGCGGGCGCGGAGGCGCTAGGGCGCGCCTACTTCGTGAGGTCGGCCCGCAGCTCGTCGAGGATCTTGCCGGCCGCGGTGTAGCCGATGCCCTGGATCCACAGCTGGTCGTCGACCTGGAAGACCGTGCCGTTCCTGACGGCCGGCAGGTTCTTCCACAGACCGCTGCCGAGGGTCTGCGTCTGCTTGGCCTTCTTCGGGTCGCCGTACGTGGAGTGGAAGATGACGTCCGCCGCCGCGAGGTCGATCTTCTCCGGGCTCACGTCGTACGAGAAGCCGTCCTTGGCCTTGTCGGTGATGGCGGGGCGGCCGAGGCCCACGTCGGCGAGGATCGTCGCGATGTAGTTCTGCTTGCCGTAGATGCGGATGTCCGCGCCCTCGACGAAGCGCACCACGTTGATCTCGGTGGCCGCGGCCTTCTCCTTGCCGCCGAGGGCCTCGGTGACCTTCTTCGCGTGGGCGGCGTACGCGGAGACGATCTTCGCGGCCTCGTCCTTCTTGCCGAGCGCGTCGGCGTGCACCTGGAAGTTCTCCTTCCAGGGGTGGCCGGTGCTCTCGGTCATGACGGTCGGAGCGATCGCCCTGAGCTTGTCGTACTTGTCGCCGTCGCGGACCTTGCTGGTGAGGATGAGGTCCGGCTTGAGCGCGGCGACGGCCTCCAGGTTGGGCTGGGTGATCGCGCCGACGTCCTTGACGCCCGCGACCTGGTCCTTGGGCAGGTAGTTGAGGAAGCCCGACTCGACGTCGGCGTGCGCGGCGCCGACCGGCTTCACACCCAGCGTGATCGCGGAGTCCAGCTCGGCGGTGTCGAGCACGACGACCCGCTGCGGCGCGTCGGGGACCTGGACGTCGCCCATGGCCGTCTTGACGGTGTGGGTTCCGCCTGCGCCCGGCGACGTGTCCTTGCTGTCCTTGCTGTCGTTGCCGGAGCCGCACGCGGTCAGGGCGAGCGCCCCCGCGAGAACGACGGAGCCGGCGGCGAGGGTATGGCGGCGGAGGTTTCCGGTCATGGGTGGCGGAGCCTTTCAGCGGGTGGTGGCAGGGGCGGGGACATCGGCGACGCGGGAGGGCGAGTACGGCGCGCCCGGCACGACCAGCGGCGACCCCGTCACCGGGTCCGGGACCACCACCGAGTCAAGGCCGAAGACCTCGCGTACGAGATCCGCGGTGACTATCTCCTTCGGGTGGCCCTCCGCGACGATCCGGCCGGACTTCATGGCGACCAGGTGGTCGGCGTACCGCGAGGCCTGGTTGAGGTCGTGCAGCACGGCGACGACGGTGCGCCCGCGCGAGCCAAGAGGAGTCGGATGCGCCAACTGCCGTACGAGATCCAGCACTTCGACCTGGTGGGCGATGTCGAGATACGTCGTCGGCTCGTCCAGGAGCAGCAGATCCGTCTGCTGCGCGAGCGCCATCGCGATCCAGACGCGCTGCCGCTGCCCGCCGGACAGCTCGTCCACCGACCGCTCGGCGAGCGCATGGACGTCCGTACGCTCCATGGCGTCGGTGACCGCGCGCTCGTCCTCCTGCGACCACTGCTGCCACCAGTGCTGGTGGGGCTGGCGGCCGCGGGAGACGAGGTCGGCGACGGTGATCGCCTCGGGGGCGACGGGGGACTGCGGCAGCAGCCCGATCGACTGCGCGATCCTCTTCGTGGGGATCTTCGACAGCTCCTGGCCGTCCAGCAGCACAGCCCCGCCACGGGGCTTCAGCAGTCGCCCGAGGGCGCGCAGGGTCGTCGACTTGCCGCAGGCGTTCGGGCCGACGATCACCGTCACCTGCCCGTCAGGGACGGCCAGGTCGAGCTCGTGCACGACTGTGTGGTCCTCGTAGGCGAGCGTCAGCTCGCGCGCGGTGAGCCTGCTCACGCCTTGCCTCCAGCGGTACGACTACGGACGATCAGCCAGATCAGATAGGGAGCGCCGACGGCGGCTGTCAGCACGCCCACCGGCAGCTCGGTGGGCGCCAGGAGCTTTCGCGCAAGCAGGTCGGCGAGTACGACGATGACGGCGCCCATCAGCGCGGAGCAGAGCAGCGGGATCTGCGCGGTACGGGTCATCCGGCGGGCGATCTGCGGAGCGAGCAGCGCCACGAAGTCGACAGGTCCGGCCGCGCCGGTCGCCACGGACGCCAGGACGACTCCGAGGAGCACGAGCCCGAGCCGTACGCGCCCGAGCCGCACGCCGAGCGCGGTCGCCGTGTCGTCGTCCATGCTCACGGTCCGCTGCGCGCGGGCGGCCCACAGCACCGCGGGCACGAGCACGAGCAGCGTCCAGCCGAGCGGGGCCGCCTCCTCCCAGCCGCGGCCGTTGAGCGAGCCGGTCATCCAGATCTGGGCCTGCTGGGCGACGAGATAGTCGCCCTTGGTCATGAAGAGGGTGGTGACCGACCGGAGCGCGATCGCGAAGCCGATGCCGATGAGCACGAACCGGGTGGCGTGCAGCCCGCCGCGCCAGGCGAAGACGTACACGAGCGCGGCGGCGGCGATGCCGCCGGCGACGGAGAGGTACGGCAGCACGGTGTACGAGGTGACCCCGAAGGTCATCGCCCCGACGGTGACGGCGCTCGCGCCCTGGCTGATCCCGATGATGTCGGGGCTGGCGAGGGGATTGCGCGCGACGGTCTGGATGAGCGCCCCCGCGACACCGAAGGCGGCGCCGACGAGGAGCCCGGTGACCATGCGGGGCAGCCGCAGGGTGCCGACGACGAGTTCGTCGGGCGAGTCCTGCCCGGCGAGGACCTTCAGCACCTCCCCGGGCGCGACGAAGCTCTCGCCGACGCAGAGGTACGCGACGCAGACGGCGGCGAGCACGACGCCGAGGACCCCGGCGGCGACGGCTGCCCGCCGATGCACGAGGAAGCTCCCGCGCCCTGCCCGCACGAGTGAGTACCCCGTCGGCCGTACGGCGACCGCCCCCGTACGGCCTTCGGCCGTGTCCACGATCTCCGTGTGGGCTCCGATGCCGCTCATGCAGGAACCGCCTTCCGGCGGACCAGCGTGACCAGGAACGGCACCCCGATCAGCGTCGTCATCACGCCCGCCGGGATCTCGCTCGGCGGGAAGATCACCCGGCCGATCACATCGGACACCAGCAGCATCACCGGGCCGATGAGCGCCGCCATCGGCAGCACCCAGCGGTGGTCGCCGCCCACGATCGCGCGGGCGATGTGGGGGACCGCCAGGCCGATGAAGGCGATCGGGCCCGCGGCCGCCACGCCCGCACCCGTCAGGACCGTCGCCCCCACGCCGCCCACGATCCGTACCGTCGCGACCTTCTGGCCCAGCCCCTTCGCCACGTCCTCGCCCAGCGCCAGTGCGTCCAGGCCGCGCGCGACCGACACCACCAGCACCACGCCCACCAGCAGGAACGGCCAGATCTGGCCGACCACTTCGGCGTCGCGCCCGGCCACCGAGCCGACCTGCCAGAAGCGGAACTCGTCCAGCGCCGCGGCCTTCGTCGTCAGCACCGCCATCGTCACCGACACCAGCAGCGCGTTGATAGCGGCGCCGCCCAGCGCCAGTTTCACCGGGGTCGCGCCGCCGCGGCCGCTCGACGCGATCGCGTACACCGCCACCGACGCGAAAGCCGCGCCGGCGAAGGCGAACCACACGTACCCCGTCAGCGTGTGGATCCCGGCGAAGGCGATGGCGAGCACCACACCCACCGAAGCGCCCTGGCTGATGCCGAGAATCCCGGGATCGGCGATCGGGTTGCGGGTGATGCCCTGCAGGACCGCGCCGGCGAGGGCCAGCGCCGCCCCGACCATCACGCCGATCAGCGTGCGCGGTACCCGCAACTGCCGTACGACTTCGGCGTCACCGTGCCCGCCGTGCAGCAGGGCGTCGAAGACGGCGGACGGCGCGATGGCGCGAGCTCCGACCGCGAGGCTGAGCAGGATCGCGAGCAGCAGGGCCACGACGGCTGCCGCCGTCCAGCCGATGCGGCGGACCACGAGCGCGCGTCTGGCTGACATGAAGACCAATCAGAAGAACAAGTAGAACAAAAAGGACAAAAAAACCCATGGTTGGTAAGGCTTGGCTAAGTCTAAACGGCGGGGTCTTGGAGCCCGGATGGGCACAATGGCCCTTATGGCTACGCACCCGCTCACCATCGGCTTCGACCTCGACATGACGCTCATCGACTCCCGGCCCGGCATCCACGCCGCCTACCGGGCGCTCGCTGCCGAGACCGGTGTCTGGATCGATGCCGACCTGGCTGTGACGAGGCTCGGGCCGCCCCTGGAGGAGGAGTTGGCGCACTGGTTCCCCGACGAGCGGGTCCAGGAGATGGGTGACCGGTACCGCGAGATCTATCCCACATACGCGATCGAGCCGACCCTCGCCCTGCCCGGTGCCCGCGAGGCCGTGACCGCCGTACAGGAGCTCGGCGGCCGCGCGATCGTCGTCACCGCCAAGCACGAGCCGAACGCCAAGCTGCACCTCGCCCATCTCGGGATGGCTCCGGACGAGGTCATCGGCTGGCTGTGGGCGGAGGCCAAGGCGGAGGCTCCCCCTACCTTCGGTGGGGGGACCCCCAGCGTGAGCACGGCGCGAGTGTGTACGTCGGTGACCACACCGGAGACGTACGGGGCGCACACACGGCCGAAGCGCTCTCCGTCGCGGTGCCGACCGGGCCGTGCGACGCGGCCGAACTGCGCGCGGCCGGCGCGGACGTGATCATCGACGACCTGACCGCGTTCCCCGCCTGGCTACGCGCCTACAGTGCGGATTTGGCCTGACGGCGCTGTGCCGCGATCGAGCGCAGTACGCCCGCCGCGGCGATCAGGAACCCGACGCCCATCAGCATGCACACCGCGTACGCGACCGACGGGAACGGCTCGGTCCCCAGGAACAGCGGGGCCACGGTGACCAAAGTGGCCACGGCGCCGACGATGAAGACGATCACGCCGACGCGCACCAGCCCGTCACCAGGGGCGGGAGGAGTAGCAGTCATTCGGCCAGGGTAGTTCCTTGCGCGTAGGAACCGTTCGGCGACGTCTTGTCACCAGCCCCGGGACCATTAGCCTTGGGGGTGGCGGGTCAGGCGACCCGCTGTAGTGCTATCCAGGACCGTTTTTCGGTGCCCAAGTTCCGGTGCCCCAGCGCCCCAACGAGTACGAGGACGAGGACAGACGTGCCTACCGGCAAGGTCAAATGGTTCAACAGCGAGAAGGGCTTCGGCTTTCTCTCCCGCGACGACGGCGGCGACGTCTTCGTTCACTCGTCGGTGCTCCCCGAAGGGGTCGAGTCGCTAAAGCCCGGCCAGCGCGTCGAGTTCGGCGTGGTAGCGGGCCAGCGCGGTGACCAGGCGCTTTCGGTGACAGTTCTCGACCCGACGCCCTCGGTGGCGGCGGCCCAGCGGCGCAAGCCGGACGAGCTGGCGTCCATCGTGCAGGACCTGACGACCCTGCTTGAGAACATCACGCCGATGCTGGAGCGCGGCCGGTACCCCGACAAGGTGCAGGGCAAGAAGATCGCGGGCCTGCTGCGGGCGGTGGCGGACCAGCTGGACGTCTAGCAGCTAACCGAAACTGAGCGCATCGCGGCCGAGGGGCGGTACGAGCCCCTCGGCCGCGGCGCGGGTCAGCAGTCCCCGTACCGCCGCAAGCCCGTCATCGCCGAGGTCCGCGGTGAACTCATTGACGTAGAGCGCGATGTGCTGGTCGGCCACGGCCGGGTCCATTTCCTGGGCGTGCTCGAGTACGTACGGACGGGAGGCCTCCGGGTCGTCCCACGCCATGCGCACCGACGTGCGAGCGGATTCGGCCAGCAGCTTCAGCGTCTCGGCGCCCAGCGACCGCTTCGCGATGATCGCGCCGAGCGGGATCGGGAGCCCGGTCGTCGACTCCCAGTGCTCGCCCATGTCGGCGAGGCAGTGCAGCCCGTACTGCTGATAGGTGAACCGCGCCTCGTGGATGACGAGTCCGGCGTCGACCTTGCCGTCCCGCACGGCCGGCATGATCTCGTGGAACGGCATCACGACGACCTCGCCGACGCCTCCCGGGACGACGTCCGCGGCCCAGAGCCGGAACAGCAGATACGCCGTCGAGCGCTCACTCGGCACGGCGATGGTCTGCCCAGTCAAGTCCGCCCCCGGCTCCTTCGTCAGTACGAGCGGACCGCAGCCGCGGCCGAGCGCGCCGCCGCAGGGCAGCAGCGTGTACTCGTCGAGGACCCAGGGCAGTACGGCGTACGACACCTTCAGCACATCGAACTCGCCGCGTTCCGCCATGCCGTTGGTGATGTCGATGTCCGCGAACGTCACATCGATGGCGGGCGCGCCGGGCGCCCGGCCGTGCGCCCACGCGTCGAAGACGAAGGTGTCGTTCGGGCAGGGCGAGTACGCGATCTGCAAGGCGTCACTCATCGGTCGGCTCCTCATCGAGGACGGGGGTGAGCTGCTGGAAGGCGTACCGCAGCGAGTCCAGCGCCTGGCCGATACGCCAGGCGGCACGGTCGCGCGGGCCGACGGGGTTGGAGATCGCGCGGATCTCGACGACCGGCACGGTGTGCGCGGCGGCGGCCTCCGCGACCCCGAAGCCTTCCATCGCCTCGGCGGCGGCGCGCGGATGACGGCGGGTCAGCTCGGCGGCGCGGGCGGCGGTGCCGGTGACGGTGGAGACGGTGAGGACGGGCGCGTGTACGGCGTCGAGGGTCTTGGCGATGCGGGCGGCGAGCTCGGCGGGTGGGAGGTGCGCGGAGCGGCCGAAGCCGAGTTCGTCGACGGGGAGATAGCCGTCGGGCGTCTCGGCGCCGAGGTCGGCGGCGATGATCGCGTCGGCGACGACGAGGGCGCCGACGGCGGCGTGGGCGGGGAAGCCGCCGCCGATCCCGGCGGAGACGACGAGGCCGTACGCACCGGTGGCGAGGGCGGTTGCGGTGCCCGCGGCGGCGGCCGCGGGTCCTACGCCGGCGATGAGCACATCGACGCCGACGTGGCGGGAGAGCGGGTACCCGCCGGGCAGCTGTCGGCCATCAAGTACGGGACCGGTGAGCCCCGCGGCGACAGAGTCGGCCTCCGCCGCCACTGCGGTCACCACCAGTACGCGCACGGCACGACCCTCCGGGTCAGGAGGCCTTCTCGAACTGGAAGTGCCAGATGCCGATGACCTTCTTGCCCTTGGTCTCCATGATGCTGACCGCGGTCTTGCTGGTGGGCTCGCCGGTCTGCGAGGAGAAGAAGGCGTTGCCGGGGATGGTCCGGTACGAGTTCTTGTACGGCTCCTGCTCGACGGGCTGGCCACCGAAGAGCAGGGTCCAGCCGTTGTCGGCGATCTCCGGGTCGACGCCCATGCGGACCTTGTCGTCGAAGGCGACCTTGACCGTCTTCGCGGGCTTCTGGGTCAGGCAGCGCTGGAGCAGCGATTCCTTGATCGGCTTGCCGTCGTTGTAGCAGGCCGCCTCGGTGTGGACCGATTCCGTCCCGACCGTCACGGTCGCGAGCGGGGTCGGCTTGTCGCAGGCGGAAAGGACGAGGAGCCCGGCGGAGACGGCACCGAGAGCGGCAGCGGCCCGGCGGCGCTTGCCCGAGAAGAACGCAACGGTCATGGCTCGAAGGCTATCGGTCGCACCGGCTCCCGCCACGCGGGGGTCACCGTCCCGCGCGTCACACCGGGGCGGGCCGTCCCGGCGTGCGGGTCTGTCCTCAATCTCCCCCAGACTTCGTCCGGGGGGACCCCCAACGGGCTTGAATGTTCGGGCCGACCATTTCAGCCCCTCCGGCGATTGAGGAGTGGGGCTCCCCCTACGCCCGCAGGGCGTAGGGGGAGGGTCCGGGGCGGAGCCCCGGTTACGGGATGGGGGTACTCCCCCTGGCTTCGCCGGGGGCACCCCCACCCGGGCGAAGCTCTGGGGGAGGGCGGGGTGGGGGAAAGCGCCGCAGGCGAGCGCGGGCGCGGAGCCTGTCGCCGCGTCCCTGCCGGGCCCACGGCAAACCCGCATCGGAGTTCCGGGGCGAAGACCCGGTGACTAGGCGATCCGCGGGCGGGGGTGGCTGCCGTGGCGGGCAGCCACCAGCAGACCGCGGATCGTCGTCAGGAATCCCAGTGCCACGATTCCCGCCGCCACCGACATGCCCAGCGTGCCGTTCAGCGGCAGTGCGATGCCGATCGCGCCGCCCGCCACCCAGGACATCTGGAGCAGCGTCTCCGAGCGCGCGAACGCCGACGTGCGGACCTCTTCCGGGACGTCCCGCTGGATCAGCGCGTCCAGGGACAGCTTCGCCAGGGCCTGGCACAGGCCCGCCGTCGCGCCCAGGACCGCCACCATGCCCGCGCCGAAGAACGCCGCCGTCGTGATCGCCGCGGTCAGCACCACGGCCTGCACCGTCGCGATGATCACCTCCGGGCCGCGGGCCTTCAGCCACGCCCCCACCGCCGTGCCGAGCGCGTTGCCCACGCCCGCCGCGACGCCCACTATCCCCAGCGAGACCGCCGCACTCTGCCCTGGCAGCGGATGCTCCCGCAGCAGGAAGGCCAGGAAGAAGATCAGGAACCCGGACAGCGCACGGAGCGCCGCGTTCGCCTGCAGCCCGTGCAGTACGGACGGCCCGACCGTACGCAGACTGGGCTTCTTCTCCCCGTGCGTGAGCATGTGTGCCTTGCGCTCGCCCTTCGCCGAGTCGACCTTGTGCGGCATCGTGAACGCCCAGTACCCGCCGAGGATGAACAGCACGCACGCCCCGTACAGCGGCCACTGAGGCCCGATCTGCTGCAGCCCGATCCCGATCGGCGCCGCGATGCCCGTCGCCAGCAGCCCCGCCAGCGTCACCCGCGAGTTCGCCTTGACCAGCGAGAAGCCCGGCGGCAGCAGCCGCGGCACGACCGCGCTGCGCACCACTCCGTACGCCTTCGACGCGACGAGCACGCCCAGCGCCGCCGGGTACAGCTCGAGCCCGCCCGTCGCCACCGCCCCCGACATCGTCAGCGCGAGCAGCGCGCGGGTGAGCATCGCGCCCGCCATCGCCGCGCGGCGACCGTGCGGGATGCGGTCCAGAAGCGGGCCGATGATGGGGGCCAGCAGAATGAAGGGCGCCATCGTGACGGCGAGATAGAGCGCGACCCGGCCGCGCGCCTCGTCCGTCGGCACGGAGAAGAAAACCGTCGACGCGAGCGCGACGGTGATCATGACATCGCCCGCGCCGTTCACCGCGTGGAGCTCGATCAGTTTGCCCAGGCCCGACTCGCCCGCGCCGTGCGCATGGGTCGCCTTGCGGATGCCGCGAGCCGTGCCGGTGAACGGAAGATGCAGGGCACGGCCGACCGCCCGGCCTGCTCTTCCGAGTCGGCCGGTTCCCTCTGACGACCTCACGGCTGTCACCCCGTCATAGTGCCCCAAGCCCCGCCGAGCCGAACCGAGGTGCCGTGTTGTTCGCCCCTTGTTGGGGCGGGCAGGTGGGCGGGGAGCGACAGAGGGGGTAGCGTGCGTAGCGCGCCACCGGCGGTTGTTCTCGGCCGCGCGCCTCTTCGGCATCCCGCAGAATGGATGACGGTAGGTGTGCCCGAGACAGGTTGGTCTGGGCGCGGACGTCGATGCGGCCCTCTGGTCCGCTCCGCCTGCGGCCCGTACCTCGTGAATCGGCCGGCGCACCCGTGAGACGGCGTAGGAGAGAAGCGAGACCTGTGAGTGCTGCGACGCGAAGCCGTACCCCTGACCGCCTGTGCGCCGAGGCGGTAGACCTCGCCCGGTCGGCGGCCGAGGAGGCCGCGGCCCCGGGAGTGGTCGGCGACCATGTGTCCCTCGTCGCGGAGGGAGACCGCGTCGTCACGCACTTCTTCGAGTGCACGGAACTCGCCTACCGGGGCTGGCGCTGGGCGGTGACCGTCGCCCGGGCCTCCCGCGCCAAGGTCGTCACCCTGGACGAAACCGTCCTGCTGCCCGGACCCGACGCGCTGCTCGCGCCCGAGTGGGTGCCGTGGAGCGAGCGGCTGCGGCCCGGTGACCTGGGCCCCGGCGATCTGCTGCCCACCGAGGCGGAGGATCTGCGCCTGGAGCCCGGCTTCACGGGCGAGGACGCGCCCCCGCCGAACTCCGTGGTGGCCGAGTCCGTGCCGTCGCACGACCTCGCCGAGCGCGTCGAGGCGGAGGACGCCGAGCTCACCGACCGCAGGCCCGTCGACGCCACCGTCGACAATGGCCGCGGCGCGATCGCGGCGCTCGCCGAGGAGCTCGGCATGCGCCGGGCCAGGGTCCTGTCCCGGTACGGGCTGCATATCGCGGCCGACCGCTGGGAGGAGTCCCACGGCGCGAAGACCCCGATGGCACAGGCGGCCCCCGCGGCCTGTGTGACCTGCGGTTTCCTGGTCCCGATGGCGGGCTCGCTGCGGCAGGCCTTCGGCGTCTGCGCGAACGAGTTCTCCCCGGCCGACGGGCACGTCGTGTCCCTGACGTACGGCTGCGGAGGCCACTCCGAGGCGGCCGTGATGCCGAAGCCGCCCACGCCCGCGCCGCCGGTGTTCGACTCGATGGGCGCGGACGAGTTCCCGCTGCACCCGGTCCGCGACGGCGGCTCGGTCTCCCCGGAGCCGGACGGCACGGAGGATCTCGGCCACTCCTAGGTCTTCTCTGCTCTCAGATCTGTTCTGAGTTCTCGGATCTGTTCTGAAATCTGTTCTCAAACGCCGGACGGGCTTGATTTCAAGCCCGTCCGGCGTTTGAGGCACAGGTCCTGCCAACGTCCCCCGGCCCGCGTTCACCACGACCCCCCGCACAGGGGTACCTTCGGCCGCACAGGTACATACGCGGGTCAACCGGAGAGAGCGGAGTCACAGCGTGAGCGTCAGGACGACCGAGTGGGCCGACCCGTTCGGGACGGCGCGGCTGCGGCGCGGGGTGCTCGACGCGTGGGGGGCCAGTCCCGCCCGCTTCCGGGAGGACGCCAACGCCGAGGAGGACCTGGCGCTCGGCGGCTACCGGGACCGCCTCGTCGTGGAGCTGGCGCAGAACGCCGCCGACGCCGCCGCGCGGGCGGGCGTACCGGGCCGGCTCCGGCTGACCCTGCGGCCGGCCACGGGCGATCAGCCGGCCGTCCTCGCCGCGGCGAACACCGGCGCCCCCCTGGACGCGACCGGCGTCGAGTCCCTGAGCACCCTGCGCGCTTCGGCCAAACGCGAGGGCCACGAGTCCGCCGTCGGCCGCTTCGGCGTCGGCTTCGCGGCCGTACTCGCGGTGAGCGACGAGCCCGCCGTCGTCGGCCGGCACGGCGGTGTGCGCTGGTCGCTCGCGGAGGCCAGGGAGCTGACCCAGCAGGCCGCCCAGGCAAGCCCGGGACTCGGCGACGAGCTGCGCCGCCGCGACGGGCACGTACCGCTGCTGCGGCTGCCGCTGCCCGCCGAGGGCACGGCTCCCGAGGGGTACGACACCGTGGTCGTCCTGCCGCTGCGGGACGGCGCCGCGGTCGACCTGGTGGAACGGCTGCTCGCCGGGGTCGACGACGCGCTGCTGCTCACGCTGCCCGGGCTCGCCGAGATCGTGATCGAAACCCCGTCCGGCGTACGGGAGTTGAGGCGCTCCGTGCACGGGGCGTACGTACACATCGAGGACAGCACGCAGGGCGACCGGCGCTGGCGGGTCGTCAGCCACGGTGGCTCCCTGGAGCCCGCGCTGCTCGCCGACCGGCCCGTCGAGGAGCGGCTGCGGCCGTACTGGACCGTCACCTGGGCCGTGCCCGTGGACGACGAGGGCGCGCCCGCCCGGCCGCGCACCGCCCCGGTGGTGCACGCGCCGACGCCCACCGACGAACCCCTCGGCGTGCCCGCGCTGTTGATCGCCTCGCTGCCGCTGGACCCCACCCGCCGACACCCGGCGCCCGGGCCGCTCACCGACTTCCTGGTGCGGCGGGCGGCGGACGCGTACGCCGAACTGCTCGGCAACTGGCAGCCGGTGAGCGTCGGCACCATCGACCTCGTGCCGGGGCCGCTCGGCAAGGGCGAGCTGGACGGCGCGCTTCGGGCGGCGGTCCTGGAGCTGCTGCCGCGCACGGCGTTCCTGGAGGCGGCCGCGCCGCGCGATGCGTCCGGCGAGGACACCGGTCTGCCCGACCGCGAGATCTCCGCCGGACTGCGGCCGATCGAGGCGGAGGTCCTGGAGGGCGCGGGCGCGGAGACCGTACAAGTGCTGGCCGAAGTGATGCCGAGCCTGCTGCCCGCGGGACTCGAGCGCCGGGTCGAGCTGCGTACGCTCGGCGTCGCGCGGGTGCCGCTGACCGAGGCGATCGACCGGCTGGCGGGTCTTGAGCGCGAGCCCGGCTGGTGGCAGCGGCTGTACGACAGCCTCGCCGGGGTCGACCCGGACCGGCTGTCCGGGCTTCCCGTCCCGCTTGCGGACGGCCGTACCACGATCGGGCCGCGCCAGACGCTGCTGCCGCTGGCCGAGACTCCGCCGCAGCTGGCCCGCCTCGGCCTGAAGGTCGTCCACCCCGACGCGGCGCACCCTTTGCTCGAGAAGCTGGGCGCGCTGCCCGCGACGCCGCGCGCCGTGCTGACGACGCCGCAAGTGCGGATGGCGGTCGCGGGCTCGCTGGACGCGGGCGAGGTTTGGTACGACGGAGTCGGGGACGGTGCCGCGCTGGACGCGGACGAGCTCGCGGAGACGGTCCTTACGCTGGTACGGGACGCGGGCATTGAACCCGGCGACGAGCCGTGGCTGGGCGCGCTGGCGCTGCCCGACGAGGACGGCGAACTCGCGCCTGCCGGTGAACTGGTCCTCCCTGGCAGCCCGTTCGCCTCCGTGATGCGCGAGGACGAACTGGCGCTGTGCGACGCCGAACTGGCCGAGCGGTGGGGCGAGCAGCCGCTCGCCGCGTGCGGTGTGCTGGCGAACTTCGCGCTCGTACGGACCACGGACGTCGTTCTCGACCCCGACGAACTGGAGCCCCGCGACGGGGACTTCGCCGAGCCCGACGACCCGGGTCTGCTGGACGCGATCGACGTCTGGTGCGAGGACGTGCTCGACCGGCTGCCGGACACACCGGTGCCGCCGGTCGCCACGGAGCTCGTCGCGGTCCGCGACCTGGACCTGGTGGACGACGACTGCTGGCCGCAGGCGCTGGCCCTGCTGGCGCAGCCGCCGCTGCGGGACGCGCTGACCCAGTCCGTACGTATCCTGCTGCCGGACGGCACGACGGAGACGGTGCGCCCGTACACGGCATGGTGGCTGCGGGACCATCCGGTCCTGGACGGCCGGCGCCCGGCGGGCCTGCGGGCGGCGGGCGGCGACCCGCTGCTGGCCGGGCTCTACGAGGCCGTGGACGCGACGGGCTTCGACGACGCGCAGGTGCTGCGGGCGCTGGGTGTACGTACCTCGGTCGCCGCTCTCCTCGACGAGCCGGGCGGCGCGGCGGAGCTGCTCGGCCGCCTCGCGGACCCGGACCGCCCGGTGCGCCCGGCCCAACTCCACGCGCTGTACACGGCCCTGGCCGACCTCGACCCGGAACAGGTCACGCTCCCGGACGAGCTGCGCGTGGTCGTGGACGGCAAGGTCCGCGTGGTCGACGCGGCGGACGCGGTGGTCGCGGACGCGCCGGACCTGCTCCCGCTGACGGCGGGCATGCCGCTGCTTCCGGTGAGCCCCGCGCGGGCGGCGGAACTGGCGGAACTGTTCCAGGTCCGCCGCCTGAGCGAGACGGTCCCGGCGGAGGTGACAACGGAGGGCGAGGAGCACGAGGTCCCCGAATCGGTGCACGTCCTGCTCGGCCCGGCCACGCCGGCGACGTACGTCGAACACGAGGAACTGATCGCCGCCGGCACGGAACTGGAGTGGCGCCGCACCCCGGACGGCGTGATCCACGCGTCGACGGTGGAGGGCGTGGCGGCGGGCCTGGCCTGGTCGGCGGGCCAGTGGCCACGCCGCTTCGAGGTGGCGGCGCTGCTGGAGGACCCGTCGCGCACGGATGAACTGGCAACGGCACGCTGGTTCGACGCGACGTCGTAGCGGGGTCGCTGTGAGCGGCGTGGAAGGCCGGCCGCGCGGTCGTCCGGGCAGGTGCCCGTAGCATCTCCTGATCATGGGAGCGAGCGCAGGAAACGAGATGATCGCTGTCCCGCCGGGGCAGGTAACGCTGTCGGACCGGCGGACTCGGCGCAACTGGCCGGTCGAGCTTGCGCCCTACCAGCTCGCGGCGTTCCCGATCACCCAGGCGCTGTACGCACAGATCACCGGCCGGCGGCCAAGCACCGCCCATGGGGACCAGTTGCCCGTCGAGGGCGTTTCCTGGTGGGACGCGGTCCGGTTCTGCAACGCCCTGTCCCAACGCGACGGGTTCGCGCCCGCCTACCACCTCCATGCCAACGGCGAAGGCATCGAGTGGGACGCATCCGCCGACGGGTACCGGCTGCCGACCGAAGCCGAGTGGGAGCACGCCTGCCGTGCCGGGACGACCGGACCGCGTTACGGGCCGCTCGACGAGATCGCTTGGTACCGCGGCAACTCGCACGAGCGAATCCACGACGTGGGCGGCAAGCAGCCCAACCCGTGGGGCCTTTACGACATGCTCGGCAACGTCTGGGACTGGTGCTGGGACATCTACGACGCCGAGGTCTACGGCACTTACCGGGTGCTCCGTGGCGGTGGCTGGTTCGACGAGCACTGGAGCTGCCGGGCCTCCGCGCGGCGCCGCAGCCACCCGAGCTTCCAGGTCGACGACGTAGGGTTCCGCATCGCGCGTTCCATCGTGCGCTGATCCGCGTCAGGCCATCCGGAACCGCCTGATTGGATCTCCGTATGACGGATTGGTCTGCCTCCCATGCGTCGACGCCTTCTCCCGATGACGCGTCAGGCCGCGGTCTGCTCCTCGTGGACGCCTTGGCCAGTCGCTGGGGTGCGATGCCCCGCGTCCCCATCGGCAAGACCGTATGGGCGGTGGTGGCGATGGCTTTCCAGGCTCTCTTTGGTGGTGGCGCGGTGGGCGCGTTCGATGGCTTGGCCCCAGTAGGTCCCGGCGACCATGAGCACTGCACCGAGGGCGGCGAGGACGGTGAGCCGTTCGCCGCCGATGCCGATGCCGATCACGACGGCCCAGACGGGTTCGGTGCCGAGGAGGAGGCTGGCCCGACTGGCAGAGGTGCGTTGTACTGCCCAGGTCTGGGCGAGGAAGGCGAACACGCTGCAGAACAGGGCGAGGTAGACCAGCTGGGTCCACGTCATGGCATCGGCGTGCATCAGGACCGGGAGATGGCCGACGGCCGGCCACACGAACAGCGCCGAACCGACAACCGTCTGCACGGCTGTCAGGTGCAGCGGACGCAGGTCGCGGCCTGTGGTGAGCCGTCCAACGAGCACGACGTGCACCGCCCGCACCGCTGCGGCGGCGAGCATCAGCAGCTCGCCGGCTCCGGGAGTGTGGAGGCCGCTGCCGGACATGAGCAGTCCGACAGCCAGTACGCACACGCCTGCGGCGACGAAGAACCGTGGCGGCAGTCCGCCTCGGCGGCCCGTACGGTCCAACAGCGGGGTGAGCACAATGGTCAGGCTGATGATCAGACCGGCGTTGGCCGCACTCGTGTGCGCAACGCCGTATGTCTCCAACACCAGGACGGCCGCCTGCGTGACCCCCAGCAGCGACCCGGACCTGATCTCGTCACGGGTGTAGTGGCGGGACCCCCGACGGGCGGAGACGAGGGCGATACAGGCAAGGGCGGAGATCACGTACCGCGCGAACAGAATCGCCAGGACCGGGATGGCTACGGTGGCTGTCTTCGCCGACAGATAGCTGGAACCCCAGACGATGGCGACGAGCAGCAGTATCAGGTCGGTACGGCGGGAATCGGGCATGGCCTCTACGCTGCGCCGTGCGGACACTGAAGCCAAGAACGAGTTCCTCAAGTAAATCTTTAGCATCCCTACACTGAGAACATGGATGAGCGACAGTTGCGGGTTCTGCGTGAACTCGGCGAGCTGGGAAGTGTCACCGCGGTCGCCGAGGCGCTGTTGGTGACGCCTTCGGCGATCTCCCAGCAGCTACGGCTGCTGCAACGTTCAATGCCCGTCCCGTTGACCGAACGCGATGGACGACGACTGGTACTCACCGCTGCCGGGCAAGCCCTGGCCGGCGCGGCGATCGAAGTGGAAACCGCCCTGGCCCGAGCGCGACGCACCGTTGACGCCTTCGTCGACGAACCGGATGGCAGTGTGTCGGTGGCGGCATTCCACAGTGCGGCCGCGGCGTTCCTACCGCTCCTGCTACGCGGCCTCGCCGGGCCGGGGTGCCCGCAGCTCACTCTCGCCGACGAGGACGTCGCACAGGAAGACTTCCCGCCGCTGACCCGGGAGTACGACCTGGTCCTGGCTCACCGCCTCGACCACGCTCCGCCATGGCCCCAGACGGTGGCCGTCACAGCGTTGTTGCACGAACCGCTCGACGTCGCCATGCCGGAAGATCACCCGCTGGCCGGTAAGCGGCGCCTCACTCCTCACGACGTCGCCGACCAGCCCTGGATCACCGTCCATGACGGCTTTCCGCTGATGGCCACCATCGAGGCCCTCGCCGCTGCCGCGAACCGCCGACTCGACATCCGTCACCGCATCAACGAATTCGCAGTGGTCGCCGAGGTCGTCGCTGCCGGCGGGGGACTCGCCCTGATGCCACGCTGGACCGCGCGTCCCCACCCCGCGGTGGTCCTCAGGCCGCTCGGCGGCGTACATGCTCGACGTCATATCGACGTGCTCCATCGCCCCGAGCGCACCGCGCGAAGAGCTGTCCGGACTGTCCTCACCCAGCTGCTGCGCGATGCCGCAACGATTCGGGGTGGGGAGAGCGACGCAGCCCCCGCCCGCTGAGGCGGTCGGCTAAGCCGGGTACTTCCTGTCCACCACCCGCCACGCCACCTCCAGCAGGACCGCCCCTGTCGCCGCGATCCCCACCGCGCCCCACGGCATCGTCGTCCCCACCAGCTTCAGCGCGAAGAAGTCCTGCAGCCACGGCACGATCAGCACGATCAGGAAGCACGCCCCCATCGCCGCCACCAGGCACACCCGCCACCATGTGTACGGGCGGGCGATGATCGCCAGGACCCACATAGAGACCAGGAACAGCGTCAGCGTCGCCGCGCTCGTTTCCGCGTCCAGTGCGCCCGGGCCGCTGTAGTGCGAGCGGGCCAGCAGATACGTGGAAAAGGTGGCAGCCGCCGCGATCACGCCCGCCGGGATCGCGTACCGCATCACCCTGCGTACGAAGTGCGGCTTCGCGCGCTCCTTGTTCGGGGCCAGCGCCAGGAAGAATGCCGGTACGCCGATGGTCAGCGTCGACAGCAGCGTCAAGTGCCGTGGCAGGAAGGGGTATTCGACCTGGCTGCAGACCACCAGGATCGCCAGCAGCACGGAGTACACCGTCTTGGTCAGGAAGAGCGTGGCGACTCGGGTGATGTTGCCGATGACCCGGCGCCCCTCCGCCACCACCGAAGGCAGCGTCGCGAAGCTGTTGTTGAGCAGCACGATCTGGGCCACCGCGCGCGTCGCCTCCGAGCCCGAGCCCATCGAGACGCCGATGTCCGCGTCCTTCAGGGCCAGGACGTCGTTGACGCCGTCGCCCGTCATCGCGACGGTGTGGCCGTGGGACTGCAGCGCGCCCACCATGTCGCGCTTCTGCCGCGGGGTGACCCGGCCGAAGACCGAGTTGGAGTCCAGGGCCGTGGCCATCTCTGCCTGCTCCGTGGGGAGCCGGCGCGCGTCCACCGTGTTCTGTGCGCCCGGCAGACCGAGCTTTCCGGCCACCGCGCTCACCGACACCGCGTTGTCGCCGGAGATGACCTTCGCCGCGACGTTCTGGTCGGCGAAGTACCGCAGCGTGTCGGAGGCGTCGGGCCGCAGCCGCTGCTCGAGCACAACCAGCGCCGCCGACTCGGCCCCGGCCGCGACGGCCGGCGCGTCCAGTTCGCCCGCCGCCCGGGCGAGCAGCAGCACCCGCAGGCCCTGCTCATTGAGCTGCTCGATCTCGGCCAGGGCCGGATCGCCCGTCGACAGCAGCACATCGGGCGCGCCCAGCAGCCATGTGGAGCTCTCGCCGTTGCCTTCGCTGAAGCTGGCGCCGCTGTACTTGCGCGCCGACGAGAAGGGCAGCGACTCGGTGCAGCGCCAGTCCTCGCTGTCCGGATACGCGTTGATGATCGCCTGGAGGGAGGCGTTGGGCCGGGGGTCGGACTCGCCGAGCGCGCCCAGGACTTTACGTATGTACGTCTCGTCCGAGTCGCCCAGCGGCCGCAGCTCGGTGACGTCCATGCCGCCTTCCGTCAGCGTGCCCGTCTTGTCGAGGCAGACGACGTCGACCCGCGCGAGCCCCTCGATCGCGGGCAGTTCCTGCACCAGGCACTGCTTGCGGCCGAGCCGGATGACGCCGATCGCGAAGGCGACCGACGTCAGCAGCACAAGCCCTTCGGGGATCATCGGCACGATGCCGCCGACGGTCCTGGCCAGCGAGTCCTTGAAGTTGTTGCTCTTGACGACCAGCTGGCTGATGATGAGCCCGATCGCGGTCGGGACCATCATCCAGGTCACGTACTTGAGGATCGTCGAGATACCGCTGCGCAGCTCCGAGTGGACGAGCGTGAACCGGGACGCCTCCTCCGCGAGCTGCGCCGCGTAGGCCTCGCGCCCCACCTTCGTCGCCGTGAACGCCCCGCCGCCCGCGACCACGAAGCTCCCCGACATCACCTTCTCGCCCGGCTGCTTGACGACCGGGTCGGCCTCACCCGTCAGCAGCGACTCGTCGATCTCCAGGCTGTCCGCCTCCGACACCTCGCCGTCCACGACGACCTTGTCGCCGGGCCCGAGTTCGACGAGATCGCCGAGGACGATCTCGGAGGTGGAGACTTCCGCGGCCACGCCGTCGCGTCGCACCGTCGGTCTGGCCTCGCCGATGACCGCGAGCCCGTCCAGCGTCTTCTTGGCGCGCAGCTCCTGGATGATGCCGATGCCGGTGTTGGCGATGATCACAAAGCCGAAGAGGCTGTCCTGGATCGGCGCGACGAAGAACATGATCACCCACAGCACGCCGATGATGGCGTTGAAGCGGGTGAACACATTGCCGCGGATGATGTCGGCGGTGGAGCGCGAGGAGCGGACGGGTACGTCGTTGACCTCGCCCCGCGCGACTCGCTCGGCGACCTCCGCGGCCGTCAGCCCGGAAGAGCGCCGCACCATCGCTGATGGGGGTGGCTTCATCGGGTGTACGGGGTCGAGTTCGGCTCCCGCGTCGATGACGGGTTGGCCCGGCTCGGGGCCGTCCGTGTCGATCCTCGCCCGCTGCGTCATGGTTTCGACGGTACGGGCGGAAGGACCGGTTCACCCGCCGAGTGCGCCGAAGTCAGACCCGGGTAGGACGCGAATCGTCCCCTGGCACTACAAGCGCCGTAGGGTCACCCACCTTCGTCATTTGCCTTCGTCGGTTGCGGAAGCCGCACCGTCATCCGCTGCCTTGGCCTCCGCCGCCTCGGCGGCCTGCGAGCGCTTGAGCGCCGCCTCCCGCCCCCGCACGTACCAGATGCCGATCAGCCCGAGACCGGCGCCGGCCAGGCATGTCCACACCCACCACATGAGGTCGCGCTCGTCGAACCAGCTGTAGAAGGGGATCTGTACGAGGAAGAGGACGAACCAGAGGATCGTGCCGCCGATGATGGTGGCGACGACGGGCCCCTCCAGGGGCTCGGGTGCCTCGTGCTTGGGGGTCCACTTCGCCATGCGCACAGTGTAGGCGGCACCCGACCAGCCGTTCGGGTGCCGGTCGTCCCAAGGATCTACGCGCGGAGATAGCGATCTCCGTCATATGCATTCATACTGAAACGGTTTGCCGTTGGCCTGAATTATTCGTGCAAACATCCAAGCCCCCCACCCCCCGGTACGACTGAGGTTCCGCATGTCCCCCATGACTACCGTCTCGGTCGGCGGCGCCCCGCAGCCGCCGGCCCCCGGTCAGCAGCCGCAGAACCACCTGGACCGCTTCTTCAAGATCTCGGAGCGCGGCTCCACGGTCGCCCGCGAGGTACGCGGCGGATTCGCCACCTTTTTCGCGATGGCCTACATCATCGTGCTGAACCCGATCATCCTCGGCAGCGCGAAGGACATGTACGGGCACCAGCTCGACGGCGGCCAGCTGGTCACCGCCACCGTGCTCACCGCCGCCTTCTCCACGCTGCTCATGGGCGTCATCGGCAATGTCCCGATCGCTCTCGCGGCCGGCCTCGGCGTGAACACCGTCGTCGCCCTCCAGCTCGCGCCCCGGATGTCCTGGCCGGACGCGATGGGCATGGTCGTACTCGCCGGCTTCGTCGTGATGCTGCTGGTCGCCACCGGTCTGCGCGAGCGCGTGATGAACGCCGTGCCGCGCAGCCTGCGCAAGGGCATCGCGATCGGCATCGGCCTCTTCATCATGCTGATCGGCCTGGTGGATGCGGGTTTCGTCTCCCGTATCCCGGATGCCGCCATGACCACCGTCCCGCTCCAGCTGGGCGCGGGCGGCCATCTGGACGGCTGGCCGGTCCTCGTCTTCGCCCTCGGGGCGCTGTTCACGCTCGCGCTGATCATCCGTAAGGTGCCGGGCGCGATCCTCATCTCGATCGTCGTGATGACGATCGTCGCGATGGTCATCAACGCGGTGGCGACGGTCCCGTCCTGGGGCCTGACCACGCCGAAGTGGCCCGGCAATCCGGTCGCGTCGCCGGACTTCGGACTGGTGGGCGAGGTCAGCCTGTTCGGCGGCTTCGGGAAGGTCGGTTATCTGACGGGCGTGCTGTTCGTCTTCACCGTGCTGCTGTCCTGCTTCTTCGACGCGATGGGCACGATCCTCGGCGTCGGCGACGAGGCCAAGCTGATGGACAAGGACGGCAACTTCCCCGGAATCAACAAGGTGCTCTTCATCGACGGCATCGCGGTCGCCTCGGGCGGCGCGACCTCGTCGTCCGCCGCGACATGCTTCGTGGAGTCCACGGCGGGCGTCGGCGAGGGGGCCCGTACCGGCCTCGCGTCCGTCGTCACGGGTGCGCTGTTCTCGGTGGCGCTGTTCCTCACGCCGCTCGCCACGATGGTCCCGTCCCAGGCGGCGACGCCCGCGCTGCTGGCGGTGGGCTTCCTGATCCTGGCGGGGTCGGTACGGGACATCGACTGGAACGACTTCACCGTCGCCGTCCCGGCGTTCCTGGCGATGGTGATGATGCCGTTCACGTACTCCATCACCAACGGCATCGGCATCGGCTTCATCGCCTTCAGCGTGCTGCGGCTGGCGGCCGGAAGGGGCCGTGAGGTGCCCGTCGCCATGTACGTGGTGTCTGCGGTGTTCGTCTTCTACTACGCGATGCCGGCGCTGGGCCTTACGTAAGGCGCTTCACGTCCGCCCGTAGCTTCACGTACGCCCGTAGAACTTCTCTGTCTCGTCGACCGCCGCCTTGAAGCGTTCGTCGAAGTCATCGCGGATGAGCGTCCGGACCACATAGTCCTGGACGCTCATTCCGCGTCTGGCGGCATGGTGCCTGAGACGGTCGAGCAGCTCACCGTCTATCCGGAGACTGAGCACTGTCGATCCCATGTCAGCCAGGGTTGCCGTACCGCCGTGGCCGGTGTGTCACTTTCCGGATCCGTCTCACTCATATGGGTGACACAGCTATCTCCTGGCCGGCCGTGGCACCGACTGGTATTTAGGCAGGGTAATGAGTTATGCTAACAAACATGCCTGACCTGTCCCCTGGCAGCGACGCGGACGTCGCCGCCGTGAACGCTCTCCGCTCGGCCGTGATGCGGCTGGGCCGACGCCTGAAGCATCAGCGCGTCGACGAATCGCTGAGCCCCACCGAAATGTCGGTGCTCGGCACCCTCGCCCTTTGCGGCTCCGCCACCCCCGGCGAGCTGGCCCGCAAGGAGCATGTCCAGCCGCCGTCCATGACCCGGATAGTGGCGTTGCTCGAGGCCAAGGGACTGGTCCGGCTCGAGCCGCACCCCGATGACCGCCGGCAGAAGGTGGTCAGCCCGACCGAGCGGGCGGAAGCCATGCTCGAGGAGAGCCGCCGCAAGCGGAACGCCTGGCTGGCCTCGCTCGCGGAGGGTCTGGACGAGGACGAATGGGCGAAGCTGCGCGCAGCCGCCCCCGTACTGGAGAAGCTCGCACACCTGTAACCAAGCACCTTTGAGGAGGCGAACCCTTTTGAGTACGGGACCCGGAGCAGACTCCGCACCCGCACCCGCCCCTACAACCATGTTCAGCTCGCTGAAGATCCGTAACTACCGGCTCTTCGCCACCGGGCAAGTGGTCTCCAACACCGGCACCTGGATGCAGCGCATCGCCCAGGACTGGCTGGTACTGACGCTGACCGGATCCGCGTCCGCCGTCGGCATCACCATCGCGCTGCAGTTCCTGCCCATGCTTCTGTTCGGCCTGTACGGCGGCGTGCTCGCGGACCGGCTGCCCAAGCGGCCGCTGTTGCTGGCCACCCAGGTCGCGATGGGCCTCACCGGCCTGGCGCTCGCCGTGCTCACGCTCAGCGGCCATGTCCAGGTGTGGCACGTCTACCTCACGGCCTTTCTGCTCGGCCTCGTCACGGTCGTCGACAACCCGGCGCGCCAGTCGTTCGTCGCCGAGATGGTCGGTCCTGAGCAGCTGGGCAACGCGGTCAGCCTCAACTCCGCCAACTTCCAGTCCGCGCGGCTGGTCGGCCCGGCCGTCGCCGGTGTGCTGATCACGGCCGTCGGCAGCGGTTATGCCTTCCTGCTGAACGGACTGTCCTTCCTCGCGCCCATCGCGGGCCTGTTGCTGATGCGCACCAGCGAGCTGCACAAGCTCCAGCGCGCACCGCGCGCCAAGGGGCAGCTGCGGGAAGGGCTGAAGTACGTCGCGGGCCGGCCCGAGCTGATCTGGCCGATCGTCCTCGTCGGCTTCATCGGCACCTTCGGCTTCAACTTCCCGATCTGGCTCTCGGCCTTCGTGGACGACGTCTACCACTCCGGCGCGAGTACGTACGGCCTGCTCAACACCCTGATGGCGGCCGGCTCCCTGGCGGGCGCCCTGCTCGCCGCCCGGCGCGGCACCTCGCGACTGCGGGTGCTGGTGGGTGCGGCGGTGCTGTTCGGCGGCCTGGAGATCGTGACCGCGTTCGCGCCGCAGTTCTGGATCTTCGCGGTGCTGATGGTGCCGATCGGGATGTTCGGTCTGACGGTCAACGTCACGGCCAACTCCAGCATTCAGATGGCGACGGAACCGGCCATGCGGGGCCGCGTGATGAGCCTGTTCATGATGGTCTTCGTGGGCGGTACGCCACTGGGCGCGCCCCTCGTCGGCTGGATCACCGACACGTACGGACCGCGGATCGGCTTCGCGGCGGGTGGCACGGTGGCGCTGGTCGCGGCGATCGGAGTCGGCGTGATGCTCGCCCGTGTGGGCGGGCTGCGCCTCAAAATAGATCTGCGGCGGGGACGCAGGCATGTGGAGTTCGTCCCGAGGGCGAGCGACGAGCTCGCGACGGCGGCGTAAGCGGGCGGACGGTCGGTAGGGGCCGGGCCCTGCGGTCGGTACGGGGTCGGGCCCCGCGGTCCGTACGGCTCTGGCCCCCGGTCCGTATGACATGGTCCCACCCGTCCCGTACCGCCCCCGTTTGGGCCAGACTCGGATCATGAGGCTTTTCGCTGCCGTACTGCCGTCGGCCCCGGCCGTCGGTGAACTCGCCCTCGCCGTCGACCGGTTGAGGACCCTGCCCGGTGCGGACGGCCTGCGCTGGACCGGCCGGGACGGCTGGCACTTCACGCTCGCCTTCATGGGCGAGGTCGACGACGGCCTGCTCCCCGAGCTGCACGAGCGGCTCGGGCGGGCCGCCCACCGGACCGCGTCCTTCCGGCTGCGCCTCCACCGCGGCGGACGGTTCGGCCGGCGGGCGCTGTGGGCGGGCGTGGCGGGCGGCCTGGAGGAGATGCGCATGCTCGCGGAACGCGCGGACGCGGCAGCCCGGCGGTCCGGGGTCAGCATGGAGGAGCACCGCCGGTACCACCCGCATCTCACGATCGCCCGCAGCCGCGACGACGCGGATCTGCGCCCGTACGTCGAGGCGCTCGACACCTTCGAGGGCACGCCCTGGGAAGTGGCCGAGCTCGCGCTCGTACGCAGCAATCTGCCGGTGAGCGGGGTACGGGGCGAGCAGCCGCGGTACGAGACGGTCGGGTCCTGGCCGCTCGAACGGGCGAGTTAACCTCATTGCGTGAACCCCAAGACCAGAAACCAGATCATGGCCGGCGTACTCGTGCTGATTTTCGTGATCGTTGCCGTGGCGGCCGTGGTCGGTCAGTAACCCTGACCGACCCACGGCCGCGTCCCGGGCCTGTCAGGCCCTACCAGGCGAAGGCCTCCGGCGAGGGCCCCGGCCCCGGGAAGATCTCGTCCAGCGCGGACAGCACCTCGTCGCCCAGCTCCAGCTCGACGGCGCGCAGCGCGGAGGCGAGCTGGTCCGCCGTACGCGGCCCGACGATGGGCCCGGTGATCCCCGGCCGGGTGAGCAGCCAGGCCAGCGCGGTCTCGCCCGGCTCCAGGCCGTGCTTGTCGAGCAGGTCCTCGTACGCCTGGATCTGCGCACGGGTCTCGGCGTCGCCGAGGGCTTCCGCGGCCCGCCCGGAGGCACGCCGTCCGCCTTCGGTCTCCTTCTTGATGACTCCGCCGAGCAGCCCGCCCTGCAGCGGCGACCACGGAATCACGCCGAGGCCGTACTCCTGCGCGGCCGGGATGACCTCCATCTCGGCGCGGCGCTCGGCGAGGTTGTACAGACACTGCTCGCTGACCAGGCCGAACGAGCCGAGGCGGCGGGCGGTCTCATTGGTCTGCGCGATCTTCCAGCCGGGGAAGTTGCTGGAGCCCGCGTAAAGGATCTTGCCCTGCTTGATGAGGACGTCGATCGCCTGCCAGATCTCCTCGACGGGCGTGTCCCGGTCGATGTGGTGGAACTGGTAGAGGTCGATGTAGTCGGTCCGCAGCCGCTTGAGACTGGCATCGACGGCGCGGCGGATGTTCAGTGCGGACAGCTTGTCGTGGTTGGGCCAGGCGTCGCCGTCGGCGGCCATGTTCGCGTACACCTTGGTGGCGAGCACGACCTTGTCGCGGCGGTCGCTGCCCTTGGCGAACCAGCTGCCGATGATCTCCTCGGTGCGGCCCTTGTTCTCGCCCCAGCCGTAGACATTGGCGGTGTCGAAGAAGTTGATCCCCGCGCCGAGCGCGGCGTCCATGATGGTGTGGCTGTCGGCCTCTTCGGTGAGAGGCCCGAAGTTCATCGTCCCGAGGACGAGTCGGCTGACCTTGAGTCCGGTGCGTCCGAGCTGCGTGTACTTCATGAGTACCAAGCCAACGCCTTCGAGCGCGCTCAAGGCAAGGGCGGACGGGGTCAGTCGCGGGGGAATTCACCGGTGGTGAGGGTGAGGCCGAGGGGCGTGCTGGTGAGGTCGAGCGGCTGCCCGAAGGCGACCTTCGTCTCGGTCGTGTAGTCCCCGTCCTTTGGCTGGGTGTGGAGGAGGCACTTACCGGTGTACGGGTCGACGATCAAGAAGACCGGGACTTCGGCGACGGCGTAGGCGATCTTCTTCGGGCCGTAGTCGTTGAGTGCGGTGCCCTTGGAAATAACCTCGGCGATGAACTCCACGTCCTCGAAGCGCCAACGGCCCCGGCTGTCCTGCACCGCTCCGTCGCGGAGCTTGGCCACGTCCGGGCAGAAGCCGTTCTCCGGGCCGGGGAAATCGATGCGCACGTCCGACAGCACCTCGACATCCATGCCGAACTTGTCTTCCAGTGCTCTGACGATCCTGCGGATGATCTGCCAATGGACGGTCCGCTGTGGCGACATGAAGACGCTTCCCCCGACGATCTCAACCTTCATTCCCTCGGGGACGGGCATCTGCTCAAGCCTCTCGAACCACTCGTCCAAGCGCTCGGCGTTGTCGTCGGCCATGTCGATCCTGTCGGTGTCTACGACGGTCATCGTGGCGCTCCTCCCTGCTGCCGCTCGATCGCATGCAGCCGCGCACTACAACGATACGCACGGTGACATGACACGCCGTGGCGAGAACTCGTCACGCGCCGCCGAACCAGCCCGCGGCGTCGAGCCGGAAGGCCTCGGCCGGGACGACCGTACGCAGCGCGTCCTCGATATCGGCCACGCGCCCCGCGCCGAGCGCGTCCGCCCACTCCGCGCGCAGCTGGTCGAAGATCGCGGCCGAGCGGGCGAGGGCGTCCATTCCGTGCGCGGTCAGCCGGATCAGCTTGCGGCGCGCGTCGGCCGGGTCCTCGGCGCGTTCGGCGTAGCCCAGCGCGACGAGGCGGTCGACCGTCTTGCCGGCGGCCTGTTTGGAGACCCCGAGCCGCCGCCCGATCTCGCTGGCGGTCGCGCCGTGCGCGCCGATGGCCTGCATGGCGAAGCCGTGCGCGGGCCGTACGTCCGGGTGGCCCTGCGCGGCCAGTTCCGCGTGGAGCCGGTCGATGAGGGAGCGGAACCCGGCGAAGAGCAGCAGGGGCAGCTCGTAACCGGGCACGTCGGCAATGGTGTTGCGCACTTCGACAACCTGATTTACCTTTTTGTCGTCAACCACGTTGTCGATTATAGGAGCCGCCGCATGTTCGCTGAACACACTCTGGAATCGGCGCCGGCCGCCTCGCGCCGCGCCATGGAGTCGACGATGAAGCGCCTGGGCCACCTGCCGCCGGCCGTCGCCAGACTCGCCTCCTCACCCCACCTGCTGGACGGCTTCCTCAAGCTCAGCGCGATGTTCGAGCAGACGACCCTCGACCCGGTCGCCCGCGAGGTGGTCGTCATGACGGTCGCGGCGCGGAACGAGTGCCATGTGTGCGTGGCGATGCACACCGGCAAGCTGCGCGCGCTGGGTGCGGGGGAAGGGCTGATCGCCGCGCTGTGCGAGCAGAAGCCGCTGGCCGATGAACGCCTCGAAGCGGTACGGCAGTTCACGCTGGAGGTGCTGCGTACGGCAGGGGAGGTGGGCGACGAGGAGCTGGGGGCGTTCCTGGCGCGGGGCTATACGGAGCAGAACGCGCTGGAGGTGGTGATGGGCATCGGGACGTACACGATGTCGACGCTGGCGAACCGGCTTACGCGCGCGCCGCTTGAATAGCGGCCGGATTTGGTCGGTGCATGCCAAAATTCACTGCGAACGTCCTTGCCTTCTCGAGGCGCCCGTGCCCCAATGCAATTGTCACTGACTGCCCATCAGTCCCAGAGCGGTCGGCGCGGGAATCGAGCCCCGGGGCAGCCCCAACACCCCCACCCCACGGATCCCGCGAGCCCGCGCAGTGGCAGTCGGCGACGCCAGCCCGTAACCCCCCACATGAGAGCGGGACCCCCATGAGGCACGGCAGACTCGGAATCGGCGCATTACTGGGCATCGGCGTGATGGCCGCAGGTTCGCTGGCCATGGCGCCCATCGCGAACGCGGTGACGCCGGAAACAGCCACCATCTCCTTCGACTGTGGTTCGTTCGGTTCGGGCACGGCGACGCTCACGGCCACCCAGGACGGGACGGCCGCGACCATCAGCGTGTCCACATCGGCCATTACGTCTCCCATCGCCATCTCGGCGAACTCGGTCAAGTCGACCCTGACCCTGACCAAGAACGGCTCCGGCACCGCGACGTTCACCGGCAACGCCAACCCGGCGATCCCGGCCGGGGGCGCGGTCTCCACCGGACCGCTCGACGGAACGGTCGCCGCGGGCGACAGCCTGGAGGCGAAGTCGCTGGAGGTCGTGGTCTTCGGCATCACCGCGAACTGCACCGCGACTTCTGCGCAGTCTCCCGGCCCGTTCGTGTTCTGACAGCCGGCGGAAGCCACAAAGCCAAAGGGCGGCGTCACGCACACTCGCGTGGCGCCGCCCTGACTGGCTTACCTGACGGACTCGCGGCTGACCGACCTGTACGGCCCGCCCAGGCCCCATGCCTGGTGCATCGCCCCCGCGAACGCCGCCGCCAGTTTGTGTTCGCCCGACGGGCCCGGGTGCGTCCCGTCGTATGTGTCCCTGTTGATGGCGTACGACTCCGGACGCGACGCCAGTAGGATCGGCGAGGTCGCCGAGTCCAGGTCCGCGACCGACTTCGCCAGCAGTTCGTTGAAGCGGTTGCACTCCGCCGCGAAGGGGGCGTCCGTACGGGCACGGATGTTGGGGATGACCGGGAGCAGGACCATCCGGATGTGCGGGTTGGCCGCGCGGGCCTCGGCGATGAAATGGCGGGCGTTCAGGGCGGTTTGGGTGCTGTCCGTGTAGAAGCCGAGGTCTATCAGGCCGAGCGAGACCAGCAGTATGTCCGCCTGCTCCGCGGCGACCGTCTCCCGGACGATCGGGGCCATGTGCAGCCAGCCCTCTCCCCAGCCCGCGAGGTGCCTGCGGGCGTCGGCAGGGAAGGCGGGGTCCGCGTACGCGGTGCCGACGGGGGCGTTGGCGACGGTGTCGTACAGCTCGGTGCGCGGGCCGACGATCTCGTACGGGCCGTCGAAGGACGTGGCCAGGTGCTGCCACATGCGGTAGCGCCAGGTGTAGTCGCCGGCGCGTCCGATGGTCATGGAGTCGCCGACGAACATGAAACGCATGGGCGCAATCATGGCCGATCAAGCCGCGCACCTGCGATGTGAGGCTGGACACGGGCGGCTCGGACGGCCGGGTCGGCCGGGCCGTCGACGGTGCCTGCTGATCGCGTCGTGGCAGGCTGGGGCCATGCGTTCGCTTCCGTACGTCACCGGGGCCGCCGCGGCTGCCGCCGTCGTGGTGCTCGCCGCCGCCCCCGTCGCCGCCGACGACTCCGGGTTCACGATCCAGGACCCGCGGATAACGGAGTCCAGCGGGCTCGCCGCCAGCCGCGTGCACCCAGGGATCTACTGGACGCACAACGACCAGGACGAGCCGCGCGTCTTCGCCGTCGACTCCAAGACCGGCGAGACCGTCGCGACGATCACCCTCAGCGGGGTCGGGAAGCCCCGGGACATGGAGGCCATCTCGGTCGGCACGGACGGGAACGTCTACGTCGGGGACATCGGCGACAACCTCGACGGCGGCTGGGACCACGTCTGGATCTACCGCTTCACGGAGCCGAAGGCGCTCAAGGACATGACCGTCCGCGCGACGCAGTACACCGTGAAGTACGCGGACGGCGCGCGGAACGCCGAGGCGCTGATGGTCCATCCCAAGACCGGCCGCGTCTACATCGCGTCGAAGAACGAGGACGGCGGCGGGCTGTACGAAGGGCCCGCGACCCTCAGCCCGACCCGGACCAATGTCTTCCGGCGGATGGGGGAGGTGCCGTGGGTGACGGACGGGGCCTTCTCGCCGGACGGGAAGGAGCTGGTGCTGCGCTCGTACTTCAGCGCGCGCGGGTACGAGTGGAAGGACGGCGGTCTCGGGGCCGACCACCGGGTGTCGGCGCCGATTCAGGGGCAGGCCGAGTCCGTGACGTACACCGCTGACGGCACGGCGCTGATGTTCGGGACGGAGGGGGAGCAGAGCGAGGTGGAGCGGGTCCCGCTCGGCAAGGAATCCGTCTCGGACGGGGGAAGCAAGTCACCGTCCGAGGGCGGGAGTTCGGCCGCCGACGACGGCGGCGACAAGAGCAGCTTTACGTATGGGCTCATCGTCCTGGTCGGCGCCGCCGCGCTCGTCTTCGGGGGGAAGCGGCTGCTGCGCCGCGACTGAGGCGACCTGGCGCGTCCGACGCGGGCGGGCGCCCCCGGATGCGGCCACTCGCGCGGGCGACGCGGTCGCTACACCGGCCGCACTTCGTACTGCAGCGTCCTGTCCCGCTTCACCTTGTGCGCGAACGGGACCAGCGCCCCATGCACGAACGGGTACTTCCGCGACAGCAGCTTCGCCGCGTGCCGGTACTCCTCGCTGTCCTGGTCGAGCAGCCGCACCCGCGCCTTGATCGTCGGCCCCGTCGGCCTGCCGCGCAGCGTGCACGGCGCGAGCTCGATCTCCGGGTTGTTCCGCATCCGCCGGGCCTTCCATGCCTTGGCGTACGTGCGGACGTAGGCGTGGTCGCCCTCGACGGCGATACTGACGGCGGTGCCGACGCCGGTGCCGTCCCGTTTGTAGCTGGTGAGCAGGACGGCGTACTGCTCGACGAAGGGGGTGAGCCCCTGACTCGCGCTCATACCTCCATCAATGCACCACCCGGGCCGGCCGTCACCCCGCCGCGCACTCCCGTACGCGGCGAGGGGCCCGGCAGCGTCATGCCGCCGGGCCCCTCGCTCGTGGGCTTGAGCCCTCAGAGCTTCTCGATCACGTAGTCGATGCACGCCGTCAGCGCCTGCACGTCCGCCGGGTCGATCGCCGGGAACATCGCCACCCGCAGCTGGTTCCGGCCCAGCTTGCGGTACGGCTCCGTGTCGACGATGCCGTTCGCGCGCAGCACCTTCGCCACCGCCGCCGCGTCGATCTCGTCCGCGAAGTCGATCGTGCCGATGACCTGCGAGCGCTTCTGCGGGTCCACCACGAACGGCGTCGCGTACTTGGACGCCTCGGCCCATCCGTACAGGTTCCGCGACGACGTCGCCGTGCGGCGGACCGACCAGTCCAGTCCGCCCTGGGTGTTCAGCCAGGTCAGCTGCTCGTTCAGGAGGAAGAGCGTGGCCAGCGCCGGGGTGTTGTACGTCTGGTTCTTGAGCGAGTTGTCGATCGCCGTCGGCAGCGAGAAGAACTCCGGTACGTGGCGGCCCGAGCCGTGGATACGCGCGGCGCGCTCCAGCGCGGCCGGCGAGAAGACGCCGATCCACAGGCCGCCGTCCGAGGCGAAGGATTTCTGCGGGGCGAAGTAGTAGACGTCCGTCTCGGCGATGTCGACCGGCAGCCCGCCCGCGCCCGACGTGGCGTCGACCAGGACCAGCGCGCCCTCGTCCGCGCCCGCGACCCGCTTGATCGGGGCCGCGACGCCCGTGGAGGTCTCGTTGTGGGTGAAGGCGTAGACGTCGACACCCGCCTCGGCCTGGGGGTCGGGGTGTGTGCCCGGGTCCGAGGCGATGACCGTCGGCTCGGCCAGCCACGGCGCGAGCTTCGACGCCTTCGCGAACTTGGACGAGAACTCGCCGAAGGACAGGTGCTGGGACTTGTTGTCGATCAGGCCGTGCGTCGCGATGTCCCAGAAGGCGGTGGAGCCGCCGTTGCCCAGGATCACCTCGTAGCCCTCGGGGAGCTGGAAGAGGTCGCGTACGCCGTCGCGCACCGCGCCGACCAGGTTCTTGACCGGGGCCTGGCGGTGGGACGTGCCGAGGAGGGATGTGCCGGTCGCGGCCAGGGCGTCCAGCGCCTCCGTACGCACCTTGGAGGGGCCCGCGCCGAAACGGCCGTCGGCGGGCTTGATGTCAGCGGGAATCTGGATCTCAGCCACGTTCCGGAGCGTATCCGGTCGAGGGACGCGGCGGATACGCGGTCCGGCCGATGAGACGGCACCCCGGGTCCTGACCTGCGCGTCAGTCGCCCGTGTGGTCCTGACCGTGGTCCTCCTTGTGGTCCTCCGCGCGGTCCTCTTTGTGGTCCTCCTCGCGGTCTTCCTCGCCCAGCGACAGCGCGTGCAGATACTCGACCAGCGCGATCAGTACGAACTTGCTGGAGGAGTGATCGCGGGCGTCGAACTCCACCAGAGGCACCTCCGGCCCCAGCGTCAGCGCCTCGCGGATCTGCTCCTCGCTGTGCAGCGGGCCGCCGAAGTCGTTGACGGCGACGATGAAGGGCATGCCGTGGTGTTCCAGGCGGTCGAGTGCGTACCAGGCGTCGGGCAGCGAGCGGGTGTCGACCAGGACGACCGCGCCGAGCGTGCCGGCGAAGATGCGGTCCCACAGGAACCAGAAACGTTCCTGGCCGGGGGCGCCGAAGAGGTACAGGACGCTGCGCTGGTCGATCGTGATCCGGCCGAAGTCGAAGGCGACGGTGGTGGAGCCCTTGGCGCGTACGCGGCTGGTGTCGTCGAGCGTGCGGCCCGCGCTGTTCACCACCTCCTCCGTGTGCAGCGGGCGGATCTCGCTGACGGAGCGGACCATCGTCGTCTTGCCGACTCCGAAGCCGCCCACGACGACGATCTTCAGGGCGTCGACGGTCGTCCCGGGGAGCGCGGGGTGGGGCTGCGCCGGGGGGACCGTCCGCGTGACGCGGGTCATTGGTTCTGGGCAGTGCCGGTCATCGAGTGTTGCCTTCCGGGGTGGCGAGGGCGTAACTGGAGCCGTTTGTTCCTGATCAAGTGGTCGTCACTATAGGAGAGTTGGCGATCACAATTGGGGAGTTCCTCTGGGCTTTCTCGCGGGCGCTGCGGCGCAACGGGCGCAAGCGGCACGTTTCCTGCCGGTGTGATGTGAGTGACAGGGGCATCCTGAGACACATGGCTGAACAGCGACAGGCGGGGCGAGGCGGGGCGAGCCGGCGCGAGACCGGCGAGCTGGCGCGGGAGCTCGCGAAGGCGGTGCGCGGCGAGGTGGACTTCACCGCGGCCGCCCGGGCCCTGATGACCATGGACGCGTCCAACTACCGGCGCGTCCCGGTCGGCGTCGTGACGCCGCGCGACGCGGAGGACGTGGCCGCCGCCCTGGAGGTGTGCAGGCGGCACGGGGTGCCGGTGGTGCCGCGCGGCGGCGGTACGTCGATCGCCGGGCAGGCCACCGGCATCGGTGTGGTGCTGGACTTCACCCGCCATATGAACGCGCTGGTGGAGCTGGACACGGCCGCCCGTACGGCGGTGGTGCAGCCCGGCGTCGTACTGGACACGCTGCGCGACGCCGTTCGGCCCGACGGGCTGACGTTCGGGCCCGATCCGTCCACACACAACCGCTGCACGCTGGGCGGGATGATCGGCAACAACTCCTGCGGTGCGCACTCGGTGGCGTGGGGGACGACCGCCGACAACGTCCGCGGCCTGTCGGTCGTGACGTACGGCGGGGACGAAATCCGCCTTGGCCAGGGCTGGGAGGGCGGTGCGCCGACCGGCCTGCGGGAGCTCGTCGGCCGGAATCTGGCGCTGCTGCGGACAGGGTTTCCGGACGGGCTGCCGCGCAGAATCTCCGGATACGCGCTGGACGCCCTGCTGCCCGAGAGGGGCGTCGACCTCGCGCGGGCTTTCTGCGGCAGTGAGGGCACGCTGGGGGTGGTGACGGAGGCGGCCGTACGCCTGGTCGGCGCGCCGCGTGCGCGGGCGCTTGCCGTCCTCGGTTACCCGGACGAGAGCGCGGCGGCCGACGCGGCGCCCGGGCTGCTGGCGCACCGGCCGCTGACCGTCGAGGGCATGGCCGAGGACCTGGTGCCGGACGCGCATGGGCTGCCGCGCGGCGGGGCCTGGCTGTTCGTGGAGACGGGCGGCGACACGGCGGCCGAGGCGCGGGCCGCCGCGGCCGCCATCGTCCGGGCGGCGGACGCGCTGGACGGCACGGTGGTGGACGACCCGGCGGGCATGCGGGCGCTGTGGCGGGTACGGGAGGACGCGGCGGGGACGGCGACGCGGACCGCCGAAGGCGGCGAGGCCTGGCCGGGGTGGGAGGACTGCGCGGTGCCGCCGGCCCGGCTGGGGGCGTATCTGCGGGACTTCCGGGCGCTGCTCGCCGAGCACGGTCTGAGCGGCACGCCGTACGGACACTTCGGGGACGGCTGCATCCATGTCCGTATCGATTTCGACCTGATGAGCGAGCAGGGCGTGGCCCGCTTCCGGACGTTCTCGGTCGAGGTCGCGGAACTCGTCGTCGCGCACGGCGGTTCGCTGTCGGGCGAGCACGGCGACGGGCAGGCGCGCGCGGAGCTGCTGCCGAAGATGTACGGCGACGAACTGGTCGCCCTCTTCGGCCGGTTCAAGGACGTGTGGGACCCGGCGGGCGGCATGAACCCGGGGATACTCGCCCGCCCCGACCGGCTCGACTCCAATCTCCGCTTCTCCGTCCTGCCGAAGGAGCCGGTGGAGGTGGCGTTCGGCTATCCGCACGACGGCGGAGACTTCGCGACGGCGGTACGCAGGTGTGTCGGCGTGGCCAAATGCCGTACGACTGAAGCGGGTTCTGGCGGCGGTGTGATGTGCCCGTCCTTCCGGGCGACGGGCGAGGAACAGCACTCCACGCGCGGGCGGGCCCGGCTGCTGCACGAGATGCTGGCGGGCGAGGTGGTACGCGACGGCTGGCACTCGACGGAGGTGCGGGACGCGCTCGATTTGTGCCTGTCCTGCAAGGGGTGCCGCAGCGACTGCCCGGTGGGCGTCGACATGGCCACGTACAAGGCGGAGTTCCTGCACCACCACTACGCGGGCCGGGCGCGGCCCGCGTCGCACTATGCGATGGGCCTTCTGCCTGTCTGGCTGCGGGCGGCTGCTCCCTTTGCCCGGATGGCCAACGCGGTGGCCCGGATCCGCCCGCTGGCGGCGCTCGCGAAGCGTTTGGGCGGAATCGCCGCGGAGCGTTCACTTCCCACGCTCGCACCGGTGACCTTCCGGCGCTGGCTGCGGGAGCACATGGGTGACCGGACGGAGATCCTGGCGAAGAACCGCACGGCGGTGCTGTGGCCGGACACCTTCACCGACCACCTGTCCCCGTCCGTCGGCCGGGCGGCGGTGAAGGTCATGGAGGCGGCGCGCATCGGCATCGTGCTGCCACCGGGCCGGGTCTGCTGCGGTCTGACGTACGTCTCGACGGGCCAGCTCGACCGCGCGCGTGCCGTGATGCGCCGGACGCTGGACACGGTGGAGCCGCTGCTGGACCTGGCCGTCCCGGTGGTGGTCCTGGAGCCGAGCTGCGCGGCGGCGCTCAAGACGGACCTGCCGGAACTGCTGGTCGAGGACCCCCGGGCGGCGCGCTTGGCGGCATCGGTCCGGACCTTCGCCCAGGCGCTGGAGGAGTGCGCCCCGGACTGGGCCCCGCCGCGCCTGGACCGGGCGGTTGCCGGCCAGACGCACTGCCACCAGCATGCGGTGCTGGGGGACGCGGCGGAGCGCCGTCTGCGTGAACGGTCCGGGCTGGTGGGGGAGTTGAGTGGAGGCTGCTGCGGCCTGGCGGGGAACTTCGGCTTCGAGAAGGGCCACTACGGGGTGTCGGTGGCGTGCGCGGAGGACCAGCTGCTGCCGGCGGTGCGGGCGGCGGGGGAGGGGGTGGAGCTGCTGGCGGACGGGTTCTCGTGCCGTACGCAGCTGGAGCAGCTGGAGGGGAGGCGGGCGAGGCACCTGGCGGAGGTGCTGGCGGAGGGCCTGGGAGTCACCCGGTCGTGAGCTCTCCGATGGTGAGTTCTTCGATCAGCGGCGGGTCCTGGGTGAAGTCGCTGTAGCGCACCCAGGTCGGCCGGACCCGCACATGCGTGATGCCCGGCCAGACGAGTCGGTCCCGGCCGTCCGGGTACGCGGTGAAGTAGCACGCCTGAATGCGCTCGAGTTCGGAGCCGGTGGGGAAGTCCGCGACGCCCTCGATCTGCGCGGTGATCGCGTCGTCCCAGCCGATCACGAGCGCGATGCGGGGGTCGGCGTGCAGGTTGAGGCACTTGCGCGTGGTCTCTACGGTGTCGAACACGATCTCGAGCTCGTCGCTGACGGCGTATCCGACGACGGCGGCCTGGGGTGCTCCGTCCGGGGCGACGGACGCCTGGACGGCGAGCTTGTACCGGCGAAGGAACCACATCAGCTCGTCGCGCTTCATGGGCCCTCTCTACCACGGGCGGGACGACGCAGCGGGCAGCCCGGGTCGGGCGCGGTGCGGTTCGGTGAGCACGTCACCAGGGCGAGGGAGAGGAACGCGGGGCGTTCGAGATAGAAGCCGAGGGATACGTCGCCGCCCCAGCGGAGTGTCCCGGCGGTGGAGTTGACCAGCGCGGCCAGGCGAGCGCTGTCCCGGTCCGAGTCGGAGCCGAAGCGGGGCGCGTACTCGGCCAGTCGCTCGCCGAGCCAGGCCGCGGCATCCTTCGGCTCCTCCCATGTTCCTTCCCCCAGCGGGACCGCCTGAGATCGACGCTACGGAGCGTGTTTCCCCACGTCCATGCCGACTTGGGATTATTCCCGTTCCGGCATAGATGATCTCGAAGACTCAGCCGTCGCCACCTCCCGTGCCAGCGCCCCCAGTTGAGGGATCGCCGGATGCCCCGCCGTCTCGCGCCACGCCAGCAGCACCGGCGCCGGTGGCGCGTCCGACAGCGGGCGGTACGCGACGCCCGGGTGCGGGTGCATCTCCGCCGTGGAGGCCACCGACGCGCCCGCGCCCCGGCCCGCCGCGATCGCCGTCAGCCAGTCGTCCGTGTTCGCCACCGTGAGCACCTTTGTGGGGCGGGACTCCGGTGGCCAGAGGTCCAGCGTCGTCAGGCCCGAGACCGTGTTCAGGATCACCGGTCCCGCCGCCAGGTCCGCGAGTGCCAAGGAAGTGCGCGCCGCCAGGGGGCCGTCCGACGTCACCGCCGCCACCCGGGGTTCCGCGAAGAGGAGCTCGGTGATCAGGCCGGGGGTGTCCACCGGGCCGCGCAGGACCGCCGCGTCGACCTCGCCGCGGGCGAGGCCTGCCGTGCGGTCGTCGATGCGCAGGAGTTCCAGCGGGGTGTCCGGGTGCTCCTGCTGCCAGCGGCGCAGCAGTGGGGTGGTGTACGGGCCGAGCGCGGACCAGGCGTGGCCGAGCCGCAGCGGCCAGCGGCGCAGCCGGCCCGCGTCCAGGGCCTCGTCGAACGCGGCGACCGCTGCGGTCGCCTTGTCGCGGAAGACCAGGCCCTCCGCGGTGAGGGCGAGATGATGGGTGGATCGGTCCACCAGCCGGGTGCCGAGGTGTTTTTCCAGCGCGGCCAGCGACCGGGAGACCGCGGGCTGGGTGAGGTGCAGCCGGGCAGCCGCCCTGGTCACGCTGGACTCCTCCGCGACGGCCAGGAAGCAGCGGAGATGGCGTATCTCGATGCTCATGCACGTGGAGCATAACGGCAGCACAGTCGGCATTTCACGCAGCGCGCGAAGACCCGTAGCGTGGAGGGCGTCGGCCGAAAAGCGCTGAGAAGCATCGAGGGAGGTTTCCGGTGGACGAGCCTCGCAACAGTGTCGTCGCCAACGAGCCGGAAGCCGCCGTCGCCCTGGAGGGTGCCGTCGCCCTGGAGGGCGCCGCCCGTACACCCGGCTCCCGCGGCAGCCTCGGGCCTGTCGCGCTCGTCGTCTCCGGTGCGCTCTCCGTCCAGTTCGGCGCGGCCGTCGCCGTACTGCTCATGCCGCGCGCCGGAGCCCTCGGCGTCGTCACCCTCCGGCTCGTCCTCGCCGCGCTCGTCCTGCTCGTCGTCTGCCGGCCCAAGCTCCGCGGGCACTCGCGCGCCGACTGGAGCACCGTCGTCGCCTTCGGCGCCGTCATGGCCGCCATGAACGTCCTCTTCTACCAGGCCGTCGACCGCATCCCGCTCGGCGTCGCCGTCACCCTCGAGGTCCTCGGGCCGCTCGCGCTCTCGGTCATCGTGTCCCGGCGGCTGATCAACCTCGTCTGGGCGGGCCTCGCGCTCGCCGGCGTGGTCCTGCTCAGCGGCGGCGGCTTCGACCGGCTCGACCCCGTGGGCGCTCTCTTCGCTCTGTCCGCGGGCGCGATGTGGGCCGCGTACATCGTCTTCAGCGCCCGCACCGGGCGGCGGTTCCCGCAGGCCGACGGGCTCGCGCTGGCCATGGGTGTCGGGGCCGTGCTGAGCCTGCCGCTCGGGATCGCCGAGGCCGGGTCGAAGCTGATCGTGCCCTCCACCCTCGGGCTCGGCCTCGCCGTCGCGCTGATGTCGTCCGTCCTCCCGTACACGCTGGAGCTGCTCGCACTGCGCCGGCTGCCCGCCCCGACCTTCGCGGTGCTGATGAGCCTGGAGCCGGCGATCGCGGCGACGGCCGGGTTCCTCGTACTGCATCAAGCCCTTTCCGTGCTGGACGCGTTGGCGATCGCGCTGGTCATCGCGGCGAGCATGGGTGCGGTACGGACCCAGGTGGCCAGAAAGTCGTCAGAAAAGATCCAGAGCTAAAGCAAGCATGCTTGCTTGTTTTCCTGAGCGCTGCCATGCTCCAGGGCACACAACGTCGTGTCCTGAGGGAGCGCACCGTGTCCGACCCAACCGTCGTACTCGACGACCTGCTCAGCGAGAGCGACCAACTCGACCGGCTGGTGAGCGAGTTGGCGCCGGCGGCATGGGCGCGCCCCACTCCCGCCGAGCGCTGGAGCGTCGCGCACCAGATCGCCCACCTCGCGTGGACCGACTCCGCCGCCCTCCTGGCCGTCACCGACCCCGGCGCCTTCGCCGCCCAGGTCGAAAAGGCCCTCGCCGCGCCCGACTCCTTCGTCGACGACGGCGCGGACGAAGGGGCCGCGCTGCCGCCCGACCGGCTTCTCGCCCGCTGGCGCGACGGCCGCGAGCGCCTCCAGCTGGCCCTGCGTGCCGCCCCGGCCGGCGCCCGTTTCCCCTGGTACGGGCCGCCGATGAGCGCCGCGTCCATGGCGACCGGGCGGCTGATGGAGACCTGGGCGCACGGGCAGGACATCGCGGACGCGCTCGGCGTCGTACGCGAACCGACCGCGCGGCTGCGGCACGTCGCGTACATCGGCGTGCGGGCGCGGGACTACGCCTTCGGAGTACGAGGACTGACGCCGCCCGCCGCGCCCTTCCGGGTCGAACTGACCGCGCCGGACGGCGATCTGTGGGCGTACGGACCCGAGGACGCCGCCCACCGCGTCACCGGCCCCGCCCTCGACTTCTGCCTGCTGGTGACCCAGCGGGCGCACCGCGCCGACCTCGCCGTACGGGCCGAAGGGGAGGACGCCGACCGGTGGCTGGACATCGCGCAGGCCTTCGCGGGCCCCGCGGGACCCGGGCGCGCGCCGAAGGGAGCCCGCTCGTGAAAGAGCCGCTGCGTATCGGGAACGCGTCCGGCTTCTACGGCGACCGCTTCGACGCGGTCAGGGAAATGCTCACCGGCGGGCCGCTGGATGTTCTGACCGGGGACTATCTCGCCGAGCTGACCATGCTCATCCTCGGCCGCGACCGGCAGAAGGACCCCCGCCTCGGCTACGCCAAGACCTTCCTGCGGCAGCTGGAGAACACCCTCGGTCTCGCCCACGAACGCGGCGTGAAGATCGTCACCAACGCCGGCGGGCTCAACCCGGCGGCCCTCGCCGACGCCGTCCGCGCCATCGCGGACCGCGTCGGCGTACCCGTCAAGGTCGCCCACGTCGAGGGCGACGACCTCGCCGCCCGCTTCCCGGACGCCCTCACCGCCAACGCCTACCTCGGCGGCGCCGGCATCGCCGAGTGCCTGCGCGCCGGCGCCGATGTCGTCGTCACCGGCCGGGTCACCGACGCGGCCCTGGTCACCGGCCCCGCGGCCGCGCACTTCGGGTGGAGCCCCGAGGACTACGACGCGCTCGCCGGCGCGGTCGTCGCCGGGCACGTGCTGGAATGCGGCACGCAGGCCACCGGCGGCAACTACGCGTTCTTCAGCGGGCACGACGTACGCCGCCCCGGCTTCCCCCTCGCCGAGATCCACGCCGACGGCACGTCCGTCATCACCAAGCACGACGGCACCGGCGGCCTGGTCGACGTCGGTACGGTCACCGCACAGCTGCTCTACGAGACCGGGGGCGCGCGGTACGCGGGACCCGACGTCACAGCGCGCCTCGACACCGTACGGCTGGCGCAGGACGGTCACGACCGGGTTCGGATCTCCGGCGTACGCGGCGAAGCCCCGCCGCCCACCCTGAAAGTCGGCCTCAACCGGATCGGCGGCTGGCGCAACGAGGTCGTGTTCGTGCTGACCGGACTCGACATCGAGGCCAAGGCGCGCCTGGTGCAGGACCAGTTGGAGGACACCCTCGGCAAGCACCGTCCGGCCGACGTGCGGTGGGAACTGGCACGCACCGAGCGGCCCGACGGCGACACCGAGGAGCAGGCGAGCGCGTATCTGCGCCTCGTCGTGCGCGACAGCGACCCGGACAGGGTCGGGCGTGCGGTGAGCGGCGCGGCGATCGAGCTGGCGCTCGGGAGCTACCCGGGCTTCCATGTGACGGCCCCGCCGGGCAAGGGCGCGCCGTACGGGGTCTTCGAGGCCGAGCACGTCGACGCGGCCGAGGTTCCGCATACGGCCGTACTGCCCGACGGCGAGCGAAGGGAGATGGGGGTCCCCCCGGCCGAAGGCTGGGGGAAGATTGCGGTGCCGACTTCCGTACGTACGAAAGAAGTCGAACCGGTCGACAGTGGGTCCGAGCTGCCGGATGTGCTGCCGGACGGGCCTCGTCGCGCCGCGCCCCTCGGTCTGGTCGCCGGCGCCCGCAGCGGCGACAAGGGCGGCGACGCCAACGTCGGGGTGTGGGCGCGTTCCGACGACGCCTGGCGCTGGCTCGCCCACGAGCTGACCGTGGACCGCTTCCGCGCGCTGCTCCCGGAGACTGCCGGGCTGAGAGTCACACGCCATGTCCTGCCGAATCTGCGCGCCCTGAACTTCGTCGTCGAAGGCATCCTCGGCGAAGGCGTCGCCGCGCAGGCCCGGTTCGACCCGCAGGCCAAGGCGCTCGGCGAGTGGCTCCGTTCGCGCTACGTCGACATCCCGGAGGTTCTGCTGTGACCGTGTTCGCCTCGGCCGTCGACCCCGCCGGTTCCGAATTCGCCGCTCGCCGCGATGCCATGCTCGGCAGGCTCGCCGAGCTGGACGCCGAGCACGCCAAGGCGCTCGCGGGCGGCGGCGAGAAGTACGTCGCGCGGCACCGGGGGCGCGGAAAGCTGCTCGCCCGGGAGCGGATCGAGCTGCTGCTCGACCCCGACACGCCCTTTCTGGAGCTGTCCCCGCTCGCCGCGTGGGGCAGCGACTATCCGGTCGGCGCGTCGATGGTCACCGGCATCGGCGTGGTGGAGGGCGTCGAGTGCCTGATCACGGCCAACGATCCGACCGTGCGGGGCGGTGCGTCCAACCCCTGGACGCTGAAGAAGGCCCTGCGCGCCAATGAGATCGCGTACGCCAACCGGCTGCCCTGCATCTCACTTGTCGAGTCCGGCGGCGCGGATCTGCCGTCCCAGAAGGAGATCTTCATCCCCGGCGGGGCACTCTTCCGGGACCTCACCCGGCTGTCGGCGGCCGGGATTCCGACGATCGCGGTGGTCTTCGGGAACTCGACGGCGGGCGGGGCGTACGTACCCGGGATGTCCGACCACACCATCATGATCAAGGAACGGTCGAAGGTCTTCCTCGGCGGACCGCCGCTGGTGAAGATGGCGACGGGGGAGGAGAGCGACGACGAGTCGCTCGGCGGCGCGGAGATGCACGCGCGTACGTCGGGCCTCGCCGACTACTTCGCTCTCGACGAGGCGGACGCGCTGCGGCAGGCGCGGCGGGTGGTCGCGCGCCTCAACTGGCGCAAGGCGCACGCCGATCCATCGCCCGGCGAGCCGCCCAAGTACGACGAGGAGGAACTCCTCGGGATCGTGCCCGAGGATCTGCGCACCCCCTTCGACCCGCGCGAGGTCGTGGCGCGGATCGTCGACGGCTCGGACTTCGACGAGTTCAAGCCGCTGTACGGGCCGAGCCTGGTGACCGGGTGGGCGCGGCTGCACGGCTACCCGGTGGGGGTGCTGGCCAACGCGCAGGGCGTGCTGTTCAGCGAGGAGTCCCAGAAGGCGGCGCAGTTCATCCAGCTCGCCAATCAGCGGGATGTGCCGCTGGTCTTCCTGCACAACACCACCGGCTACATGGTCGGCAAGGAGTACGAGCAGGGCGGCATCATCAAGCACGGCGCGATGATGATCAACGCGGTGTCGAACTCCAAGGTCCCGCATCTGTCGGTGCTGATGGGAGCCTCGTACGGAGCTGGGCACTACGGGATGTGCGGTCGGGCGTACGACCCGAGGTTCCTCTTCGCGTGGCCGAGCGCGAAGTCGGCGGTGATGGGCCCGCAGCAGCTGGCGGGCGTGCTCTCGATCGTCGCCCGTGCTTCGGCGGCGGCGAAGGGGCAGCCGTACGACGATGAGGCGGACGCGGGGCTGCGCGCCATGGTCGAGCAGCAGATCGAGTCCGAATCCCTGCCGATGTTCCTCTCGGGGCGGCTGTACGACGACGGGCTCATCGACCCGCGCGATACGCGGACGGTGCTGGGGCTGTGCCTGTCCGCGATCCACACGGCACCGGTCGAGGGCGCGCGCGGCGGCTTCGGCGTCTTCCGGATGTGAGGGCTTGACGATGATCACTTCTGTCCTTGTCGCGAACCGGGGCGAGATCGCGTGCCGGGTCTTTCGTACCTGCCGTGAGCTGGGCATCTCGACGGTCGCGGTGTACTCCGACGCGGACGCGTCGGCACTGCACGTCCGGGAGGCGGACGCGGCGGTACGGCTGCCGGGGGCGGCGCCGGCGGACACGTATCTGCGCGGCGACCTGATCGTGAAGGCGGCGCTCGCGGCGGGCGCGGACGCGGTGCATCCGGGGTACGGCTTCCTGTCGGAGAACGCGGAGTTCGCGCGGGCGGTGACGGACGCGGGGCTGGTGTGGGTCGGCCCGCCGCCGGAGGCGATCGAGGCGATGGCGTCCAAGACGCGGGCGAAGCAACTGATGGGCGGCGCGCCGCTGGACCCGTCGGCGGTGACGGATGCGGACCTGCCACTGTTGGTGAAGGCGGCGGCGGGGGGTGGCGGCCGTGGCATGCGTGTCGTCCGCGAACTGGCGTCGCTGTCCGGCGAGTTGGAGGCGGCCCGGTCGGAGGCGGCGTCGGCGTTCGGCGACGGTGAGGTGTTCCTGGAGCCGTACATCGAGCGTGGCCGCCATGTGGAAGTGCAGGTGCTGGCGGACGCGTACGGCACGGTGTGGGCGCTGGGCACCCGCGACTGCTCGCTCCAGCGCCGCCACCAGAAGGTGATCGAGGAGTCCCCGGCCCCGGGCCTGCCCGACGCGCTGGTCGCGACGCTGCACGAGTCGGCGGTGACGGCGGCGCGGGCGGTGGGCTACCGGGGCGCGGGAACGGTGGAGTTCCTGATCTCCCCGGAGGGCCGGGCCCACTTCCTCGAGATGAACACCCGCCTCCAGGTGGAACACCCGGTCACGGAGGCGGTGTTCGGCATCGACCTGGTGGCGCTGCAGCTGTGGGTGGCGGAGGGCGATGCGCTGCCGCCGGGGCGGCCGGTGGGGCGCGGGCACGCGGTGGAGGCAAGGCTGTACGCGGAGGATCCGGCGAAGGGGTGGACGCCGCAGACGGGGGTGCTGCATGCGCTTGAGGTAGGGGGGTTCTTCCCCACCCACCCGCCCCTGAATGTGGGGGGTGGGACCCCCCACGCCCCCGTCCGCCCAGCGCTGCGCGCGGGCGGGGGTGTGGGGGATGGCCCGCAGGGCCCGGCGCTTCGCGCGGGCGCGGGCCCGGTGGCCCATGGCCCGGCGGCTCTTGGCTCGGTGGCCCATGGCCCGGACGGCACGTCAGCCGTCGGGCCGGTGTCCCGCGACGATGCCGTCGGCACGGCGCTGCGCGCGGGCGGGGTGGCGGGGGATGGCCCGCTGGGCCCGGTGGCTCTTGGCTCGGTGGCCCGTGGCCCGGACGGCACGTCAGCCGTCGGGCCGGTGTCCCGCGACGATGCCGTCGGCACGGCGCTGCGCGCGGGCGGGGTGGCGGGTGACTCGCAGGGCCCTGCGCTGCGCGCGGGCGGGGGACCGGGAGCTCTTGGCCTGGTGGCCCATGGCCCGGGCGGTCCGTCGGCCGTCGGCACGGCGCTGGGCGTCGGCGGGGAGGGTGCTCATGCCGCCCCTTGGGTGCGCGTCGACACCGGTTATGCCGCGGGCGACTCCATCGGCATGCACTACGACCCCATGATCGCCAAAGTCATCGTCTGGGCTCCCACCCGGGACCAAGCCGTGCGGCGGCTCGCCCACGCGTTGCGGCGGGCCCGTGTGCACGGGCCCGTCACCAATCGAGCCTTGCTCGTACGGTCCCTTGAGCACCCCGAGTTCACCGGCGCGCAGCTCGACACCGGCTTCTACGAGCGGAACCTGGACGCGCTCACCGCACCCGGTGACGGAGAGCGGTACGCCGCCATCGCCGCCGCGCTCGCCGCCGCAACCGGGCGCGTCACGCCGGGGGCGTGGGGGGCATCGCCCCCCACAGAGACGGGCGGGCGGGTGGGGAAAGCCCCCGACGGGACCGTCGCGTCACGGCTCGGCGGGTGGCGGAACCTCCCTTCCCAGCCGCAGGTCAAGGCCTACGGCCCGCACGAAGTCCGGTACCGCTTCACCCGGGACGGGTTCCTCCTCGTCGACGACCCCGGCGTGCGCGTCGTCCACGTCACCCCCCACCGCGTCCGGCTCGAGATCGACGGCGTCGTGCGGCCCTTCGACGTCACCGATCACGGCGACGGGTTCGTCCACGTCGACAGCCCCGCCGGCGCGTACGCCCTGCCCGTGCGGCCGCGGTTCACCGAACCCCGGGAAAGGACCCAGCCCGGGTCGTTGCTCGCGCCCATGCCCGGGACCGTCGTACGGGTCGGTGAAGGGCTGGCTGAAGGGGTCCGGGTCACCCAGGGGCAGCCGCTCGTATGGCTGGAGGCCATGAAGATGGAGCACCGCATCCTCTCGCCCGCCTCCGGCACCCTCACCGCACTCCACGCCGTGCCCGGCCGTCAGGTCGAGGTCGGCGCGCTGCTCGCCGTCGTACAGGACGCAGACGTACAGGAGGAACAGGAAGCATGAGCACCGTAGAGAGCCAGGAGCACACCGCACTGCGTGCCGCCGTCGCCGCGCTCGGGCAGCGGCACGGGCGCGGATACGTACGCGAAGAGCTGTGGACCGAGGCCGCCAAGCTCGGCTACCTCGGGGTGAACCTTCCCGAGGAGCACGGCGGCGGAGGCGGTGGGATGCAGGAACTGTCCATCGTGCTTGAGGAGTTGGGGGCGGCCGGCTGCCCCCTCCTCATGATGGTCGTCTCGCCCGCCATCTGCGGCACCGTCATCGCCCGCTTCGGCACCGAAGCGCAGAAGCGGCAGTGGCTGCCCGGCCTCGCCGACGGCAGCCTCACCATGGCCTTCGGCATCACCGAGCCCGACGCCGGGTCGAACTCCCACCGGATCACCACGACCGCCCGCCGGACCGACGACGGCTGGACACTCAACGGGCGCAAGGTCTTCATCTCCGGCGTCGACATCGCCGACGCCACCCTCATCGTCGGACGGACGGAGGATGCCAAGTCCGGCAAGCTCAAGCCCTGCCTGTTCATCGTCTCGCGTGACGCCGACGGCTTCCAGCGCTCGCAGATCGACATGGAACTGGCCGCCCAGGAGAAGCAGTTCGAGCTCGTGATCGACGACGTCCGCCTTCCCGATGACGCTCTCGTCGGGGACGAGGACGCCGGCCTCCTCCAGCTCTTCGCCGGGCTCAACCCCGAGCGCATCATGACCACCGCCTTTGCCATCGGCATGGGCCGTTACGCGCTGGCGAAAGCCGTCGAGTACGCGCGGACCCGCCAGGTCTGGAAGAACCCCATCGGTGCGCACCAGGCCATCGCCCACCCCCTCGCCCAGGCTCACATCGAGCTCGAACTCGCCCGCCTGATGATGCAGAAGGCCGCCGCCCTCTACGACGCCGGCGACGACATCGGCGCGGGCGAGGCCGCCAACATGGCCAAGTACGCCGCCGGCGAGGCCTGCGTCAGGGCCGTCGACCAGGCCGTCCACACCCTCGGTGGCAACGGTCTCACCCGCGAGTACGGCCTCGCCCAGCTCATCACCGCCGCCCGCGTCGCCAGGATCGCGCCGGTCAGCCGCGAGATGATCCTCAATTACGTATCCCACCAGTCCCTGGGTCTCCCCAAGTCGTACTGACACAGGCGATTCTGGCCGTCCACACAGCGAGGGGGCCGTCATGGTGTTTCAGAGCGTGTTTCACAGCGAGTACGCGGATGTCCCGGCCGTCGTCGAGCCGATCCACGACGCGGTGCTCGGCCGGGCCGCCGCCGAGTTCGGCGACACGATCGCCCTGGTCGACGGCGTGAACGGCACCACCGTCACGTATGCGCAGCTCGACCTGTTCCACCGGCGGATCGCCGCCTCGCTCGCCGACGCGGGCCTGCGCAAGGGCGACGTCCTCGCCCTGCACAGCCCCAACACCGTGGCGTACCCCTCCGTCTTCTACGGGGCCACCCGCGCCGGCGCCTCCGTCACCACCGTCCATCCGCTCGCCACCGCGGAGGAGTTCGCCAAGCAGCTCCGCGACTCCTCCGCCCGCTGGATCGTCACCGTCTCACCGCTGCTCGAAATCGCCCGCAGGGCCGCCGAGCTGGTCGCGGGCATCGAGGAGATCTTCGTCTGCGACCGCGCCGACGGGCATGTGAGCATCCTCGACATGCTCGGCTCGACCGCACCCGAGCCGGACGTCGCCATCGACCCGTCCGAGGACATCGCCGCCCTGCCGTACTCCTCCGGCACCACCGGCGTCCCCAAGGGCGTGATGCTCACGCACCGCTCCATCGCCACCAACCTCGCCCAGCTCTACCCGCTGATGCCGACGGGCCCGGGCGACCGCATCCTGGCGGTGCTGCCGTTCTTCCACATCTACGGCCTCACCGCCCTGATGAACGCCCCGCTGCGCAACGGCGCCACCGTCGTCGTGCTGCCCCGCTTCGAGCTCGACACCTTCCTCGCGGCGATCGCGAAGCACCGCATCAACGGCCTGTACGTCGCGCCGCCGATCGTCCTCGCTCTGGCCAAGCACCCGGCCGTCGCGCAGCACGACCTGTCCTCGCTGGAGTACATCATCAGCGCGGCCGCCCCTCTGGACGCCGAACTGGCCGCCGCCTGCTCCCAGCGGCTCGGCCTCCCGCCCATCGGCCAGGCGTACGGCATGACCGAACTCTCGCCCGGCACCCATGTCGTGCCGCTGGGCGCCCAGAACCCGCCGCCCGGCACCGTCGGCAAGCTCATCGCCTCGACCGAGATGCGGCTCGTCTCCCTCGAGGAACCCGGCAAGGACGTCGGCGTCGGCGAGGCCGGCGAGATCGCGATCCGCGGCCCGCAGGTGATGAAGGGCTACCTCGGCCGGCCGGACGCCACCGCCGAGATGATCGACGCCGACGGATGGGTGCACACCGGCGACATCGGGCGCGTCGACGCCGATGGCTGGCTCTTCGTCGTCGACCGGGTCAAGGAACTGATCAAGTACAAGGGTTTCCAGGTCGCCCCGGCCGAGCTGGAGGCGCTGCTGCTCACGCACGAAGGCATCGCGGACGCGGCGGTGATCGGCGTGTACGACGCGGACGGGAACGAGATCCCGAAGGCGTACGTCGTACGGCAGCGGACCGCCGAAGACCTCACCGAGGACGACGTCATAGCCTTTGTCGCCGGGCGCGTGGCGCCGTACAAGAAGATCCGGCGCGTCGAGTTCATCGGCGGGGTGCCGCGTGCCGCCTCGGGGAAGATCCTCAGGCGTGAACTGAGGAACCGGGACAGGGAGAACACGTGACACAACGCCTGACGCTGCTCGCCACCGCACACGAGCGCGGCATCACCACTCTGACGCTGGACTCGCCGGCGAACCGCAACGCCCTGTCGGCGCGGCTCGTCGGCGAGCTCGGCGAGGCGCTGGCGGACTGCGCCAAGGACGAGTCCGTACGGGCCGTCGTCCTCACCCACACCGGATCCACGTTCAGCGCGGGCGCGGATCTGAAGGCCCCGCCCAATCCGTACACCTTCGTCGGTCTGCTGCGGCAGATCGTCACGCTGCCCAAACCGGTGGTGGCCCGCGTCACCGGGCATGTACGGGCCGGGGGCCTCGGCCTGCTCGGCGCCTGCGACATCGCGGCCGCGTCCACGGGGGCCGACTTCGCGTTCACGGAGGTACGCATCGGGGTCGCGCCGGCCGTCATCTCACTGCCCCTGCTGCCGCGGATGGACCCGCGCGCGGCCGAGCGCTACTACCTCACCGGGGAGCGCTTCGACGCGGCGGAGGCGGTACGGGCCGGGCTGCTCACGCTCGCCGCGGACGATGTGGACGAGGCGCTCGCCCCGGTGCTCGACGGGCTGCGGGGGGCGTCGCCGCAGGGGCTGACCGCGTCGAAGGAGCTGCTCGCGGCCCGGGTCCTCGATGCCTTCGACCGGGACGCCGAGGACCTGGTGCAGCGTTCGGCGTCGCTCTTCGCGTCCGCGGAGGCGCGCGAGGGGATGACGGCCTTCCTCGAACGGCGGGACCCCGCATGGGCGTTGTGACCCCTCCGAAGCAGGACCGCAGCCGGGCGACCCGGCAGCGGCTGCTGGAAGCCGCGGTGTCCTGCCTCGCCGAACACGGCTGGGCGGGCTCGACCGTCTCTGCGGTCGCCGAGCGGGCCGGAGTCTCGCGGGGTGCGGCGCAGCACCACTTCCCGACCAGGGAGGACCTGTTCACGGCGGCCGTGGAGTACGTCGCGGAAGAGCGCTCACAGGCGCTGCGCGCGCTCCCGACGCAGGACCGCACGGCGGTCGTGGCGGCGCTGGTCGACCTCTATACGGGGCCGCTGTTCCGGGCGGCGCTGCATTTGTGGGTGGCCGCGTCCAACGAGGAGCAACTGCGCTCGCGGGTAACGGAGCTTGAGGCGAAGGTGGGCCGCGAGACCCACCGGATCGCGGTCCAGCTGCTGAACGCGGACGAGTCACGTCCGGGCGTACGGGAAACGGTCCAGGGCCTGCTGGACATGGCCCGCGGCCTCGGCCTCGCCAACCTCCTCACGGATGACGCGGCGCGCCGCCGGAGGGTCGTGTCACAGTGGGCGGCACTTGTCGAGGAGGCGCTGAAGGACCACCGGTGACCCCCGCCCTCCCCGCGGTGACCTGGGACATTCGCATCCCGCCCCCTCCGCAGTACCCTGGGCGAATGCTTCTGCTTGTACGCCGCCGTCACGTGGACTTCGTCCGCGTCACGAGCATGGGCTGTCGGCCCTCCGCCTGACCCAGCCCCCTCTCCACCCACCCGGTCCCCCGGCACCGCCCCACCCTGGCGGCAGCCGGCGGCACGCGCTTCCGGTCATCGCCGGGCGCGGCGGCCGGGGCTCACCTCAGCGGACGTACCCCATGTCGTACTTGCAGCTCCCCGTCATCGACCTCTCGGCGGCCGACCGCGGCCCCCAGGCCCGCGCGCTGCTTCAAGCGCAGCTCCACAGCGCCGCCCATGACGTCGGCTTCTTCCAGCTCACCGGCCACGGTGTCACGGAGGCCGAGACCGCCGCCCTCACCGGTGCCATGCGGGCCTTCTTCGCCCTTCCCGAGGCCGACAGGCTCGCCGTGTCCAACCTGAACTCGCCCCACTTCCGTGGCTACACGCGCACCGGCGACGAGCGAACCGGCGGTAGCCGCGACTGGCGCGATCAGCTCGACATCGGCGCCGAGCGCCCCGCCCACGTGCCCGCGCCGGGCGAGCCCGGCTACTGGTGGCTGGAGGGCCCCAACCAGTGGCCCGCCGCCCTCCCCGCCCTGCGTACCGCCGCACTCGGCTGGATCGACCGGCTCAGCGGTGTCGCGCACAAGCTGCTGCACGAGCTGCTCGCCGCCATCGGCGCACCCCCGGACTTCTACGACGACGTCTTCGCCCACCGCCCCCATCTGCACCTGAAGCTGGTCCGCTACCCGGGCAGCGCCGGCGACGGCAGTGACCAGGGCGTCGGCGCCCACAAGGACTACGGCTTCCTCACCCTGCTCCACCAGGACGAGATCGGCGGCCTCCAGGTCCAGCGCGGCGACGGGCTCTTCCACGAGGTGCCGCCGATCCCAGGCGCCTTCGTCGTCAACCTCGGAGAGCTCCTCGAGGTCGCCACCAACGGCTATCTGCTGGCCACCAACCACCGCGTGGTCAGCCCGCCCGGGGCCACCGAGCGCTACTCCGTGCCGTTCTTCTACAACCCGCGCCTGGACGCCCGGATAGCCCCGCTGCCCTTCCCGCACGCGGCGGACGCCCCAGGTGTCACCACCGACCCGGCCAACCCGCTCTTCGCCGAGTACGGCCGCAACGAGCTCAAGGGCTGGCTGCGGGCCCACCCCCAGGTCGCCGCGCGCCACCACCAGGACCTGCTCGTCCCCGCGTGACACGCATACGGCGCCGCACCCCCGCCTGAACAGGGGCACGGCGCCGTACGCATCGAACGACTCAGCCCGCGATGTCCTCGTACCCGACGATCTCGCGCGGGTTCCGCGTACCGGGACCGACGTACCGCGCGGACGGCCGCACCAGCCGGCCCGTCCGCTTCTGCTCCAGGATGTGCGCCGACCAGCCCGCCGTACGGGCGCAGGTGAACATGGACGTGAACATGTGCGCCGGGACCTCGGCGAAGTCCAGCATGATCGCCGCCCAGAACTCCACGTTCGTCGCCAGCACCCGGTCCGGGCGGCGGTTGTGCAGTTCCTCCAGCGCGGCCCTCTCCAGCGCCTCCGCGACCTCGAAGCGCGGCGCGTCGAGCTCCTTGGCCGTACGCCGAAGGACGCGCGCCCGCGGGTCTTCGGCGCGGTAGACCCGGTGCCCGAAGCCCATCAGCCGCTCGCCCTTGTCGAGGGCCCGCTTGACGTACGCCGTCGCGTCTCCGGTCCGCTCGATCTCCTCGATCATGCCGAGGACGCGGGAGGGCGCCCCGCCGTGCAGCGGCCCCGACATCGCGCCGACCGCGCCGGACAGCGCGGCCGCCACATCGGCGCCGGTCGAGGCGATGACGCGGGCGGTGAAGGTGGAGGCGTTCATGCCGTGCTCGGCGGCCGAGGTCCAGTACGCGTCGACAGCCTTGACGTGGCGCGGGTCCGGCTCCCCGCGCCAGCGGATCATGAACCGCTCGACGACGGACTGCGCCTTGTCGATCTCCTTCTGCGGCACCATCGGCAGCCCCTGGCCGCGCGCACTCTGTGCCACGTACGAAAGCGCCATGACGGCCGCCCGCGCAAGATCGTCGCGGGCCTGCGCCTCGTCGATGTCCAGCAGCGGTTTCAGACCCCACACCGGCGCGAGCATCGCCAGAGCGGACTGCACGTCGACACGGATGTCGCCGGAGTGCACGGGGATCGGGAAGGGCTCGGCGGCAGGCAGGCCGGGATTGAAGGCGCCGTCGACCAGCAGCCCCCATACGTTCCCGAACGAGACGTGCCCCACCAGATCCTCGATGTCGACGCCTCGGTAACGGAGCGCCCCGCCCTCCTTGTCGGGTTCGGCGATCTCCGTTTCGAACGCGACGACTCCTTCGAGTCCAGGTACGAAGTCGGACATCAGGCGGCTCCTCAAGCTGTGTGCGACGGGTGTGGGTCGCCGTGGGTCGGCATGGGCGGTGTGGATCTGTCACCCCGGTGATGCCCCGTGCGATTGGTGGTCACCCAACCGCCGGGAGGCAGGCACGATATCCCCTGCTGTATGGAGGCCACAGAGGCCAGACCCAAGATTTTGGCGGGTCCGGCTGATGCGGGGAAGCGTGACATCCGGCACACTGCCCCATTTCGGGCGGGGAGGATTAGCGGCACTCCGTGCCGGGCAAACTCCGCCCCTGCGGCAGGATGGCCCCGTGACCGACCACGATCTCGCCGCGCTGGGACGCGTCGTCCCGGACCCCGCCGCCGTCCCGGATCCCGCTGCCTCCAGAGCCGCCGTCCCGGATCCCGCCGTCCCGGACCCGGAAGCCGCCCCGGAAGCCGCCTCGCACGACCCTGCCGTCATGCGGGAGCAGTACCGCTCCACCCCGCTCCTGGAGACGGATCTGGCCGACGACCCCATGGACCAGTTCGCCCGCTGGTTCAAGGACGCCGCGTCCGGCGGTCTGCACGAGCCGAACGCCATGATCGTCTCCACCGCCACCCCCGACGGCCGCCCGTCCTCCCGCACCGTGCTGCTGAAGCAGTACGACGCGCACGGCTTCGTCTTCTACACGAACTACGACTCCCGCAAGGGCCGCGAGATGGCCGCCAATCCGTACGTCTCGCTGCTCTTCCCCTGGCATCCGCTGGCCCGCCAGGTCATCGTCACGGGCGTCGCGGCCCGTATCGGACGGGACGAGACCGCCGCGTACTTCCGCAGCCGTCCGCACGGATCGCAGCTCGGCGCATGGGCGAGCGAGCAGTCGTCGGTGATCGGCTCGCGCGACGAACTGCTGCGCAGATACGAGGAGCTGGCGACCCGCTACCCGGAGGGAGAGCAGGTCCCCGCACCGCCGGAGTGGGGCGGCTACCGGATCGAACCGCAGACGGTGGAGTTCTGGCAGGGCCACGAGAACCGGCTGCACGACCGGCTGCGCTATGTCCGTACGGAGTCGGGCTGGAAGGTCGAGCGCCTGTCACCCTGACAGCTGCCGGCCCTGTTGCAGCGCGGTGCGCACCGCCGCCGGGATGTCGGTCACCGGGAACTGCACATGTCGGACGGTGCGCTCCCGGTCCAGCACCAGCACCGCCCGCTTCAGGCGCAGCCCTTGCCCGGCCCGGAAGGTCGGCAGGCGCAGCGCCGCCGACAGCCGGGTGTCCATGTCGGAGAGCAGCGGGAAGGGAATGTCCTCGGCGACGGCGAAGGCGCGCTGCTCGTCGGGCCGCTGGGTGCTCACCCCCCGTACCGCGACGCCCGCCGCGGTGAAATCGCCGTACGAGTCCCGGAACAGCCGGTTCTCCAGGGTGCAGCCGACCGTCCCCGGGATGTCGGCCCAGCCGTCCGGCAGGGGGCTCGGCCGCCCGGTGGCCGGATAGCAGAACAGCACGGTGGCCGCGGCCTGCGCGTCCACCGGATCCAGCTCGCCGCCGGTGTGCGCGGGCAGCACGATCCGAGGCAGCCGCGTGCCGGGCAGCCCGAGCACCCGGTGCGCCTCGGCGCTGTGCTCGTCGGCGGACGCGGTGAGTGTGCCGTCGCCGAGCAGCCAGCGGTCGGCCCAGTCCTGCATGGACACGAGCACCGGGAGCAGCGCGCGTCCGGTGTCGGTGAGCCGGTACTCGTATCGGACGGGCCCCTGCTGGTACGGGACCTTCTCCAGGACGCCGCTGTCGACGAGGTGGTTCAGCCGCTCGGTGAGGACCTTCCGGGAGATGTCCAGCTCGTGCTGGAGCTCGTCGAAGCGGTACCGGCCGCGCGCTGTCTCACGTACGAGGAGAAGGCTCCACCAGTCGCCGATCACGGCGGCGGCCTGCGCGACGGCGCATGCGGCGTCGCGCTCGGGTACTGATCTGGCCATGGTCCGGCACCTCCGTGAGTTCCCGATAGAAACTCTAGGCCGGGAGACTCCGGGCCGGGGGCTCCGGGCGGCGAGACCCGGGCGGGGGAGACCCGGGCGGGGGACCCCAGGGCCAGGAAATGCAGAAACCCGCGGGCTCTGGTTCCTCCGGAGAGGAGCCGGCCGGATGTGCCGGCGAGCCCGCGGGTCGGTGACTGCTTGGAATTTCGGCCGACGGTCAGTCGGCTGCACACAGAGTGCGACGACGGGCCGTCAGCCCGCAGTCACCTCACGCATCCGAAACGACTTCACTTCCGGATCACCTCCTTTCACCGTGTGGCCCACACCTTAGGAACCGGCGGATCGAGGATCAACCGAATTAATCGGGGGTACAAAGATTTTGGGGAACCTTATGTGTCCTGCGTCACGTTCCAGTTGAATGATCTGACGTGCATCAGCATGCGCGGAGGCGTCCTGCAGGGGGTCCGGGATGAGTGCTTCCAGGAGTGAGACCACCAACGCGCTCGGGCCTGACGAGCCGGTGCCCGAGGGCGAGGGCTCTGCGGAGCCCGCGACGGTGCCGGGGTCGGAGCTGCTTGCAGCGTTGCTCGACGGGATGGACGCCGCGCTCTGTGCGTTCGATGCCGACGGCACGATCACCCACTGGAACCGCGAGGCCGAGCGGATCCTCGGGTGGTCGTCCGAGGAGGCCGTGGGGCGGCGCGGGTTCGCCGGGTGGGCGGTGCGGACCGCCGACGCCGAGGAGGTGCAGGGGCGGCTGATGGCCGCGATGGACGGGCCCGGGCGGCAGGTCCACGAGTTCGCGCTGCTGCGCAAGGACGGGGGGCGGGTTCTCGTACGGACCCAGTCGGCGCGGGTGCTCGGCGCGGACGGCAAACCGGCAGGGGTGTACTGCGCCTTCAGCGAGGTGCATGCGCAGATCGACCTGGAGCGGTCGATCGCGCTCAGTGAGGCGCTGTTCGAGGACGCGTCCTGGGGTGTCGTCCTGGTCGACGTGGACCTGCGGCCGACCGTCGTCAACGGCTATGCGTCGCGCGCGCTCGGCGCGGGGCGTACGTCTCCGCTCGGGCGACCGCTGGGTGAGCTGGTCGTCCAGGGCGTGGAGGAGCTGGAGGGCGCGCTCCACCATGTGCTGGCGGAGGGTGCGCCGCGGGGGCTCGTGGAGTTGTGGGTGACGCTGGGCACGGGCGATGGGGAGCGGCGGCGATGCTGGCGCAGCGGGTTCCTGCGGCTGGCCTCACCGCTGGCGGAGGAGCCGGTGCCGCTCGGCGTGGGGTGGCTGTTCCACGACGTGACCGAGTCGAAGCTGGCCGAGCAGGAGGCGGACCGGCTGCGCTTCCGGTCGAGCCAGCTGCACCGGGCGGGGCGGGCCGCCGCGGAGTGCGAGGACCCGATGGAGGCGGCGACGGCGTATCTGGACTTCGCACTGGCGGGCTTCGCGGACCATGCGCTGATCGACCTGGCGGAACCGGACGGCGTACGCCTGATCCGCGCGGCGGCGACACCGTCGGGCGCGCCGGGCCCGTGCGTCCCGGTGGCGGGCGGCGGCATCCCGGTGCGCTACCCACCGGGCCACCCGGCGCTCCAGGCGGCCGACCGCAACGGCTCGGTGCGCGCGAGCGCGCCCACGGGTAAGCCGGCCGACGACTGGGCGGCGGAGCGCCAGTGGCCCCGGGACGCGGTGCACGCGCTGTGCACGGTGCTGCGGAGCCGGGGCCGGACGTTGGGTGTGGTGACGTTCCTGCGCGGAGCGAGCCGCCCTCCGTTCGAACGCCCGGACGCGATGTACGCGGAGAGCATGGCGGTACTGACGGCGTCGGCGCTTGACCTGACGCGACTGACGGCCGACTGAGCCGACGGCCTGTGCCTGCACCGGGGCTCGGCCCCGGCCCCGCGCTTCAATCGCCGGCGGGGCTTGATTCGGGGCCCTGCCCCGGGCCCCGCGCCTCAATCTGCCCCTCCGGGCTTGACTCCTCGGGGTCGGCGGCGTGAAGGGGTTCGTGTTGATCACCGGGTCCGGCCGCCGGTCCCCCGCGGGGACGACCCTGCACGGCCCCTCCCCACCGGGAGGTACCCCGGTGCGGGGAGCCGCCCAGGCGGCGCGGAGCCCCGCCTAGTGGCGGAAGAAGATCCGGTCCCCGTACTCACTCATCACACGCCCATTCCACTCGTGCCCCCCGTCCACATTCCCCGACCTCAGCAGCGGCGGCTCGATCCCCCGCTCCACCAGGCTCTCCGCCGCCGCCGCCATCGTCGCCTGCATCAGCGCGCTCGTCACGACCGTCGACGCCGGCGCGAACGGCGCCTCGATCCCCTCGTGCGTCAGCTCCGCGTCCCCCACCGCGATCTTCGAATCGAGCACGATGTCGCAGTGGTCCTTGAGGAACGTGCCGGACACATGCCGGGACTTCGTCTCCCGCGTGTACGCCACCGACGTCACGCCGATGACCTTGAGCCCGAGCGCCCTCGCGTTCATCGCCATCTCCACCGGCAACGCGTTCCGCCCGGACAGCGAGATGATCACGAGTACGTCGCCGGACCTCGCCGGGCTGGAGTCGAGCACCGCCCCCGCGAGCCCGTCCACCCGCTCCAGCGCGGAGCCGAGCGTCGCCGGCATGACGTCGACGCCGACGACGCCGGGGACGGCGAGCAGGTTCATCAGGGCGAGGCCGCCGGCCCGGTAGACGACGTCCTGCGCGGCGAGCGAGGAGTGCCCGGCGCCGAAGGCGAAGAGCCGCCCGCCCGCCGCGACGGTGTCGGCGATCGCGACGCCGGCGGCCGCGATGTTCACCGCCTCCTCGTCCCGTACGCGCTGCAGCAGACCGATCGCGGCGTCGAAGAACTGACCGGCCAGCTTGCTCTCGCTCATCGCCGAGCCCTTTCCGGAGGATGGATAGTTGCGTACGGAGGTAAGGCAGGTAACGCAGTAACGCAGGTAACGCAGGGGGAACGACCACAGGGCACCGGCGGGAATACCGCGTGTCGCGGATCACGTTGCGGTCTGGACCATTGCTCTGTCAATACGGGCTCTCCGACAGGCTTTCCCCGGCACGGCACGCTTGTCAGTGGGATGCGTCAGAATTGAGTCGGGGCCGCAGCGCACGATTCCATCGAGGGGCACGTATGTCCGGACTGATCGACACGACTGAGATGTATCTCCGCACCATCCTCGAGCTGGAAGAGGAAGGTGTGGTGCCTATGCGCGCCCGTATCGCCGAGCGACTCGACCAGAGCGGCCCCACGGTCAGCCAGACCGTGGCGCGTATGGAACGGGACGGCCTGGTGACGGTCGCAGGCGACCGCCACCTGGAGCTCACCGACGAGGGCCGGCGGCTGGCGACGCGCGTGATGCGCAAGCACCGCCTCGCCGAGTGTCTGCTCGTCGACGTGATCGGCCTCGAGTGGGAGCAGGTCCACGCGGAGGCGTGTCGCTGGGAGCATGTGATGAGCGAGGCGGTGGAGCGGCGCGTGCTTGAGCTGCTGCGCCACCCCACGGAGTCGCCGTACGGCAACCCGATCCCGGGCCTGGAGGAGCTGGGCGAGAAGGCGGAGGCCGACCCGTTCCTGGACGACGGCATGGTGTCGCTGGCGGACCTGGACCCGGGTGCGGACGGCAAGACCGTGGTCGTACGGCGTATCGGCGAGCCGATCCAGACCGACGCCCAGCTGATGTACACGCTGCGGCGGGCGGGCGTGCAGCCCGGCTCCGTGGTGAGCGTGACGGAGTCCGCTGGCGGGGTGCTGGTGGGCAGCAGCGGCGAGGCGGCGGAGTTGGAGGCGGATGTGGCGTCGCACGTCTTCGTGGCCAAGCAGTAGCTGCGTAACCGTCACCTCGCTTTCCGTCAGCCAGTAACCGATTTCTGTCCGGAATGGCAGCGCCCGGGCGAATCGCGTGCCACGCTGTGGCTAGGCATGACCCGACGGCTGGGGGAGGGATCAGGGTGATGCGCCCGTCGTACGCCCCACGCGCACAAAACCGCGCCCAGCACATTTCGTACGCCCAGCGCATTGCCTGCACCCGGTGGGCCCCGCACGCACAGCACGCTCCACACGCCGAGCGGGCTGCGTATACCGAGAGGGCTCCGTACGCCCGGCGCATGCCCTGCGCCCCGTACGCACAGGAGGGCCCCGGCGCCCATCGGCGCCGGGGCCTGTCCTCCCCTGTGCTGACCCGGAGCCCCGAGCTCTCAGGGTCAATCCCCTCGGACCGTCTTCCCCGACCGGCCCGCCTCCCGCTGAAAATCTCCCCTCGGCCACGGGCGTCAATCCTTGAACGCGGTCACTCGAACGAGGGGTGTTGCGCGCCAGAAGCACGTTTTCGAATAAAGGTTCGATAGTCTGGCGGTACTCGACACGAGCTCGACAGGGCTCGGCGCGGTCTCGATCACCGGGGGAGAGAAGGGGGTGCCAGGCCACATGGTGCGGCGCATCGACGTAACCGGAGCCAACGGCGTACGCCTGGCTGCCTGGGAGTTCGCAGATCCACCCAAGGGGCCGGGCGAGGCCGTGCACGCCCCCGCGTCCGGAGTCTTACTGCTCCACGGCCTGATGGGCCGCGCCTCGCACTGGGCTTCCACGGCCCGCTGGCTGGCGGAGCGTCACCGCGCGGTCGCCCTTGACCAGCGCGGTCATGGCCGCAGCGACAAGCCGGCCGAGGGCCCGTTCACCCGCGAGGCGTATGTATCCGACGCCGAGGCCGCGATCGAACAGCTGAGCCTCGCCCCGGTGACCCTGATCGGACACTCGATGGGCGCGCTCACCGCCTGGCAACTGGCCGCCAAACGCCCGGACCTGGTCCAGGCCCTGATCATCTGCGACATGCGCGCCTCGGCACTGGGCGCGGCCTCGCAGCGCGAGTGGGACGACTGGTTCCGCTCCTGGCCCGTCCCCTTCGCGACGCTGGCGGACGTACGGAAGTGGTTCGGCGAGGACGATCCGTGGGTCGAGCGCCCCAACCCGTCCCGCGGCGAATTCTTCGCAGAAGTAATGTCGGAACGGGCCGACGGCTGGCGCCCGGTGTTCTCCCGCCGCCAGATGCTGACCTCCCGCGCGACGTGGGTCCACGACCCCCACTGGGAGGAGCTGGCCCAGGTCCAGTGCCCGACCTTGGTGGTGCGCGGCCTGGACGGGGAGTTGGGCCGCGCGGAGGCCCAGGAGATGGTCAGGGTCCTGCCGCGGGGCGAGTACGCGGAGGTGGCGGACGCGGGCCACCTGGTGCATTACGACCAGCCGGAGGGGTGGCGGACGGCGATCGAGCCATTCTTGGACGGGGTGCTGACGCCCTGAGGCGTGGCACGCGATGAACATGTCGCCTGTGCCGGGGGGATGGGTTCGTGCTTTGAGCGGGAGAGATCGCCTTCAGCCGCGGCGGCAACGGCTGGGCGATCAGCGAGGTCGGCAGCCAGTCGACCGGCTATTGCCCGGACCGCGACTCCTGGCCGGCTGTCGCCGGTGCGCTGGATCGGGTGGGGCTCGGTCGTCCTGACGGTTTCGCGTACGAGGTCGTCTTCCGGCGTTGCGCTGGATGCGGGGAGGTCAGCGTCGTGCGGGAGGGCGACTTCGTGTGCGTCTTCTGCGGGGGTGGGCTACCGGCCTCGTGGAACGTCGCGCGGGGTTAGAACGTCGCGCGGGGTTAGAAGGCGAAGACCGCGCCCTCGGCCAGGCGGCCTTCCATCTCGCACTCGTTGCCGAACGTGGCCGACCACGCGACGCGCTTGCCCTGCCACACGCCCTGGGCGGTGACCACGACCGGGGCCCACTGGCGTGTGCACCTCTTCGTCGACGGGGCTTCGGTCAGCGCGCCGAACTCGCCCTCGACGTCCCGCAGTTCCATACACGCGGCCGCGGGCATGGGGTGGGTGCCGTCGGGGCGCGGGGCGCAGTTCAGGGTTACGGCGCGCTCGACGGTGGCGGTTACCGCGTCCTCGCCCTTGCCGATGGTGAGTACGAGGGCGGAGGGGGAGTACAGGCTCTTCGCCTGGGCGGGCTGGGCAGTTTGCGTGGGCTGCGCCTGTGCGGCGCTCGCGGCGGCGGTGCCGGTCAGCAGGAGGGCGGTTGCCGTGGCGGTCGCGGCGACTGTGTTGAGGATGTAACGCATGTGTGAAACTCCTTCGCTCGGGGGGCGATTGCGGTCGGGAGTCTTGCGTATGCGGACAGTGAGTGCACATTCATCGCCACTTTCCGGCCGCGTACGTTGCAATGAGGGTTACCGAATGGTCGTTCGGGCAGCTCGGAGTGGGTGTGGGGGCGCGTCCAGCATGTGGACGATCATTGGTGGTGTAACGGAAAACTACCGTCTGACCTGCGTGAATGCCCGGACGACCCTTTGTTCGGTCGAGCCGCTTCGACTGGAAAGCGTCGCTCGGTGAGGGGCGCGGCCGTCGCGGTGGGGTTCGCCTGCGGGGGCGGAACGTATACGCGTGCTAATCGCTGGGTGTCGCCCTGATGGCCGCGGTGAGGCCGCGGAGTTGTGTGGGGGTGGTGGTGACGATCTCTGCGGACGCGGCGCTCTCGCGAAGGCTTCGGTGTTCGTGGTGGACAGTCCGGACGACGAGCGCGACAACTGGCCAGGGCATGGCGACGTATGGTCCGTCACCATGCCCTGACCTGACGCAGGTCGTCAGCCGATCGGTTTCCGCGTCGCCTCGCGCACCTTCAGCGTCGCCTCCGCAACCGCCTTGAGGTCGACCTCTTCCGGGGTCTGCTTCGCGATCCGGACATCGGTCAGGGCGACCGCCGCGTTCGTGTTGTCGTCGGCCCAGGCGCACATCGGGAGCGTGGACGTTCCGCCATCGGTCTGCTCCGTCGTCAGCACCTGGCAGGAGATGGTCACTTCCGATCCGGCGGGAGTGAAGTCCTTGGCGGGTACGGCGATGGTGGATCCGTCCGAATCCCCGGCGCCCCTCAGGATGCTGGTGCGTGCCTCGTCCGGGTCCTTGATGCGGCCGTACATGCCCGAGATGACCAGGACGCCGGCCTCCGACTGGGAGGTGTACTGCGCCACGACGGCCTTGGCATCGCGGATGTTGGCCTCGCTCGTGCCGGCCAGCCCGTCCTGGCCCTTCTCGGACTGATCCCCGGTCAGCTTGTACTTTCCGTCGAGGAGCGTCTCGGGGAGCGTCAGTTGGTACTCCGCCTGCGGGAAGCTCCCACTCCCACTGCTGCTGCCACCACCGACGACGTTGTTCCCGAACCAGGAGACGGCGAGCAGACCCGCGATGGACGCCATCGTGATGAGCGCGATCTTCGGGCCTTGGTTCTTCTTCGGCGGCGGCGGGGGCGGCGGCGCGCCCCAGCCGTACGCCGGGCCACCCGTCCCCGGGTACGGCTGCTGGTACTGCGGCTGAGGCGCGTACCCCTGCTGCGGGTACTGCGGATACTGCGGCTGCGTATACGGGTTCGGAGGCGGCGGCGTCGACATGGCCGTCACGCTACTTGACGGGTGCCCAGCGCCCCACTAACAGGTCCTTCACCCCTGACCCTTCACCCCTGACCCTTCACCCCCTACCCCTTGCTGACCGCCGTCAGAATCTCCGGCAGCCTCCTCGCCGTCTGCGGCGCCGCCACCCGTACCCCCGCCCATCCGATCAGCACGCCGTACGCCGTGCCCAACGGCAGCAGCAGCCACAGCGCCGACTGGGAGTTGGAGGCATGCAGCCAGATCGTCAGTGCGATCACCGGGGCGCACAGCACCGCCGCCGAGATCATGCCGCCGAAGATCGAGATCCAGGCGAGCCCGCCCTGCCCCGGGGCGACGTTCTTGTACGCGCTGTCCTGCGGGATCGAGTACGGGAAGCGGGCCGACGCCACCGCCCCCGTCGCCAGCATCGCGCCCAGCAGCGCGAAGGAGAGGCCGAGCACCTCCGGCAGGGCCTTCCAGTCGCCGAGCACCGCGGCGGTGAGGGACGTGACCAGGGCCGTATACGGAAGGGTGATCACCAGCAACGCCAGGGCGCGGGCGCGCAGTTCCCTGTACGCGTCCTTCGTGGACGAGATCGTCAGCGCCACCATCCAGAACGCGGACGTGTCCTGGCCGAACTGGTTGTACATCTGGATGCCGAGCATCCCCGCCGCGAAGCAGGCGAAGTAGACCGAGCCCGTGCCCTGCAGCGCGTTGAACAGCGGCACGATCAGGCCGATCGCCAGCGCCGTCACCCACGCCGCCTTCGTCTTCGGGTCGCGCCACACATAGCGCAGGCTCCGCTGCATCACCGTGCCCGTACGTCCCTCGGGCAGCAGCTGATGGAAGCTGGAGGCAGCCTCCTTGCGGGTCGGCTCCGAAGCCGCGGCCAGGGTCGAGCCGTCCGGGGTCGTCATCAGCTTCGTCAGGCTGCGCTGCCAGGACCACAGCAGAGCGAACAGAGCCACGGCCGACAGGGCCAACTGCCCCGCCGCGACCGCGTACGAGCCCTCGCTCGCCGAGTCCACCGCGCCGATCGCGGACGCCGGCGGCAGCCACCGTACGATTCCCGCCACCGGGTCCAGCGCAGAGAGGCCGCCCGCGTCCCCGATCCTCTGTGCGCCGAAGTTGACGACCTGGATGCCCACCGCGATCACCAGACCGCTGAGCACCGCCAGGTCGCGGCCCTTGCGCGAGGTCAGCAGGCGGATGTTCGCCGCCGCGACCGCCCGCGCCAGCGCCACGCACACCAGCAGGGTGAGCACAATGGCGAGGACGGAGACCAGGACCCCGGCCGCCCCGTGCGCGAGGGCGATCGCCGAGCCCACCGCCAGGCACAGCGTGAACAGCGGGCCGATGCCCACGAGCGATGCGACGAGCAGCGCCCGTACAAGAGGCTGGGGACGCAGCGGCAGCATCACCAGACGGGTCGGGTCCAGTGTCTCGTCACCGCTGGGGAAGAACAGCGGCATCACCGCCCAGCCGAGTGCCAGCACCGCCGTCAGCAGCACCACCACCGACGCCGCGTGATCGTTTCCGCGCAGCGCGATCAGGCCGATGAGCTGGAGCGCCGCGAAGAGCAGGGTGACGACGATGGACGAGATGTACGCGGCCCTGCGGCCGGACGACTGCCGCAGTCCGTTGCGCAGCAGTGACAGCTTCAGCCGTACGAAAATGGGGGCCAGGGAAGCGGTGTTCACCGTGATCCACCGCCGCCGAGCCAGTCCAGCGACTGACCGGTATCGCGGCCGTTCGCCCCCACCAGCTCCAGGAACGCGCTCTGCAGCGACGGCGCGTCGCCCCGTACCTCCGCCAGCGGGCCCTGCACGCGGATGCGGCCCGCGGCCATCACCGCCACCCAGTCGCACAGCGACTCCACCAGTTCCATCACATGGCTGGAGAAGACGACCGTCGCGCCGGATGCGGTGTACCGCTCGAGGACGCCGCGGATCGTCTGCGCCGACACCGGGTCGACGCCCTCGAACGGCTCGTCCAGGAACAGCACTTCGGGGTTGTGGAGCAGAGCGGCCGCAAGACCGATCTTCTTCCGCATGCCCGTCGAGTAGTCGACAACCAGCTTGTGCTGCGCGCCCGCCAGGTCCAGTACGTCCAGAAGCTGCGTGGTGCGCTTGTCGACCTCGTCGCCCGGCAGCCCCCGCAGCCGCCCGCTGTATGCGAGCAACTCGCGGCCCGAGAGGCGCTCGAAGAGGCGCAGACCCTCCGGCAGCACGCCTATCCGGGACTTCACCTCGACCGGATCGCGCCACACATCGTGGCCCGACACCTCCACCCGCCCCTGATCCGGGCGGAGCAGGCCCGTCACCATCGACAGGGTCGTGGTCTTGCCCGCGCCGTTCGGTCCGACCAGGCCGATGAACTTGCCGGCGGGGAGCGCCAGATCGATGCCGGCGACCGCGATCTGCTCGCCGAACCGCTTCCACAGCCCCTCAACGCGAACGGCGGGCGGCGCTGTGTGCGCTCCGCCCGCCTTTGTGGCTCCAATTGCCTGGTCCGGCATGGTGCCCTGCCTTTCGATGTCCCCGTGTCTGTACGGGTCCACCTTATGTACGGCACGTCTATCTACGGCGTGTTCGTTCAGCGGCAGCCTCCCGCCCGCATGCGTACGCCAGCGGGCTGATCAACTCGTCCGCGTCCGGCAGCCACCGGTTGGCGGAGGTGGGCCGGCGCGCCCACTGCACCGCGCCATGGCCGCCGATGCGGGTCGGCGGGGCCGCGACATAGTGGCCCTGGCCGCGCGCGATCAGATCGATGGAGCTCGGCGCCCAGCCCAGGGTGCGGATCAGATCGGGGACCTTGAGCGCGGCTCCGGGCAGTACGAAGAACAGCATCCGGCGGTTGGGGGTGCAGGTCACCGGACCGAGAGGGAGGCCCATCCGCTCCAACCGCGCCAGCGCCAGGAAGCCCGCGGACTCGGGGACGTCCATGGCGTCGAAGGTGCGGCCCGTCGGCAGCAGGATCGACGCCTTCGGCTGCTTCGACCACAGCCGACGGGCCGCGGTCGCGCTCCCGGTCGCCTGGTTTGCCCAGTCCGGCCTGGCCGGGTGAGCGCCGGGCGAGGCGCAGGCGACGTCGCCGCACGAGCAGTGTTCTCTGCCGTCCACCGCCTCGAGCCAGGTGCCGGGGAACACATCCCAATGCCGCTCTTCCGCGTACCGCACGGCATGGTCCAGCTGCTGCTCACCTCGCTGCTGGGGGATCTGCGCGGCTTCCATGACTCCGATGGTCTCTTCCACGACACACTCAACTACCGCCGTCACCTTGGGTTACGGGCGTGCCGTGGCGGGGCGCGAAGCATCGATCCTGCACGCGGGGCGCACGGGTGCACGGGTGGGGGCGCGCATGAGGCCGGACGGCGGCGGGCGGGTAGCCACTCGCAGGGGGTCACGCCGATTCCCGGGAAAAACCGACGAACTCGCTCCAAGTCTGCATTCTCCGTATATCAGCCGGGCAGTGATCACTTCATTGATCACCGCGGCCTCAGGGGGTAGTCATGGCAGCCAGGCCTCTCGTCGCCCGACAACCGAACGAACGGTTGCAGGCGCTCATTCAGGAAGCCGGATGTTCCAACGCCGGCCTCGCCCGCCGAGTCAACATGGCCGGCGCGGAGCGGGGGTTGGACCTGCGCTACGACAAAACATCGGTGGCGCGCTGGCTGCGCGGGCAGCAGCCGCGCGGCCGGGCGCCGGGAATCATCGCGGAGGCGCTCGGCCGCAAACTCGGCCGTACGGTCACGATCGACGAAATCGGCATGGCGAACGGCAAGAACCTGGCGTCGGGCGTCGGCCTGCAGTTCTCGCCGACGGTGCTCGGCGCGATCGAGCAGGTCTGCGAGCTGTGGCGCAGCGACGTCGGCCGCCGCGACTTCCTGTCCGGGGCGGCGGTCGCCGCGTCCGCGCTGGTCGAGCCGAGCCGCGACTGGCTGATCACCGGCGCGGACACGCAGGTGGCGCGTACGGCAGGGGCGCGGGTCGGGGTCTCGGACGTCGAAGCGGTACGGGCGATGACGACAGCCCTGACCGAGCTGGACCACCGTTTCGGCAGCGGGCACGTCCGTCCGGTCCTCGTGCACTACCTGAACAGCGTGGTCTCCGGTCTCCTTTCGGGGTCGTACCGCGAATCGGTCGGCCGCGAACTGTTCGCGGCGGTCGCCCGGTTGACGGAGCTCGCCGGTTACATGGCCGTCGACACCGGCCAGCCCGGGCTCGCTCAGCGCTACTACATCCAGGCGCTGCGCCTCGCCCAGGCGGCGGGCGACCGCGGTTACGGCGGGTATGTGCTGGCGGCCTCCATGAGCCACCTCGCGGCGCAGCTGGGGAACCCCCGGGAGATCGCCCAGCTGGCGCGGGCCGCGCAGGAAGGCGCGCGGGGGCACGTCACCCCGAGGGCAGAGGCGATGTTCTTCGCGGCAGAGGCGCGCGGACACGCCCTGCTCGGCGACGCCCGCACCTGCCACGAGGTGGCAGGCAAGGCGCTCGCCGCGCTGGAGCGGGCCGAGCCGTCCGCGGGGGACGATCCGGCATGGATCGCCCACTTCGACCACGCCTACCTCGCGGACGAGCTGGCGCACTGCTACCGCGACCTGGGCCAGGCGGAGGCGGCCGCGCACCACGCGTCCCACGCGCTGGACGGCCACCCGGAGTCGAGGGCCAGGCGCCGGGCGATCGGCCTCGTCCTGCTGGCCACGGCCCAGGTGCAGCAGCGCGAGGTGGAACAGGCCTGCCACACGGGCACGCGCGCGGTGGAACTGCTGGGGACGCTGCGCTCGAGCCGGGGCGCGGAGTATCTGGAAGACCTCCAGCAGCGGCTCGAGCCGTACGGGGACGAGTCGGCGGTGCGAGAGTTCGGGGCGCGGCTGGAGCTCCAGGCAGCCTAGGGGGCTGCGCCCCGGACCCCTTCCGCCGCTCATCGTCGGCCGACTTTTAACAGCGTCTTGAGGAGGCTTCTTGTTACTGCTTCCACACGTGTGTGCGGAGCCCCTGACGTACCCGGTAGCGTGAGCCGACGATTCCCTAGGCCCACACGTAGGAGTCCCGGTGACGCAAAACGGACAGGGTGACGAGCAGCAGCCGCCTGCTGCGCGGCCCGCGTACGAAGGCGTCGTGCTGCCCGCCGACGGAAGTGAGCCCTGGATTCCAGGCGCCTCCGACGCCCAGGTGGCTCCGGCGGGCGGACAGCCGTGGGGTGAGCCGTGGGGGCCGCAGCAGCAGCCGGGGCAGCCCGGGCCGCCGACTGACGGTGGCCCGGTCGCGCAGCACGGCTGGGGCGAGGCCCCGCAGGCGGGGGCGGGGCACGGCGCGCAGCCGCTGCCGCCACAGGGACAGCCGCCGCAGGGCGGGTATGACGCGCTGCCGCCCGCGCAGGGCGGGTATGACGCGCTGCCGCCCGCGCAGGGCGGGTATGACGCGCTGCCGCCCGCGCAGGGCGGGTATGACGCGCTGCCGCTGGCGCAGGCGGGGTACGGACAGGCCCCGCAGGCCGGGCACGGTGCGCAGCCGCTGCCGCAGGCCCTGCCCCCGCAGGCCGTCCCCATGGGGGACTCCGACGCCACGCAGTACATCCCTCCCGTCGCGCCCGGGGCGCTGCCGCCCGAGGCTCCCGCCGAGTCGACGCAGTTCCTCGGGACCGGGCCCGCGCAGGCGCCCGTCCCGGGGCCCGACGCCGACGCCACGCAGTACATCCCGCCCGTGCCGGCCGCGCCCTCCGCCGCGCCCTTTGGGATCCGGCCGGGGACTCCCGGTGACCGGCAGCCGCCCGCGGAGTTCGACAGCCTCTTCCGCACGGACGCGCCCGCCGGCCAAACCCCGGACGCCACACAGCAGTTGCCCCGGTTCGAGGCCCCGCGCGGGGTCGGCCGGCCGCCGCGTCAGCAGCAGTACCAGCAGTACTCGCAGCCGCAGGCCCCGTACGAGCCGCAGGATCCCGAGCACCAGCCCCGGCGGCGCAAGTCCTCGCACGTGCTCGTCATCGCCGCTGTCGTCGTCGGCTGTGCCGTCCTCGGGCTCGGCGTCAGCGCCGTCATGTTCGGCGGTGGCGGGGACGAGGAGAACGACCCCGGCGCCGGCAAGAACGTCGCCGCCACCTCCGACGCCCCCAGCGGCAGCCCCAAGGCCGCTGACGACCCCGCCAAGCCGCAGGCCGAGGCGCTCGACAAGCTTCTCGCCGACAGCAACAACAGCCGTGCCGCGGTCATCCGCTCGGTGGAGAACATCAAGCAGTGCAAGAACCTGGACCAGGCGGCCAGTGATCTGAGCGGGGCCGCGGAGCAGCGCCGCAGTCTGGTGACCCGCCTGGAGGGGCTCACCGTGGACAAGCTGCCCAGCCACGCCCAGCTGACCGCGTCGCTCACCAAGGCCTGGCAGGCGTCCGCATCGGCGGACGACCACTACGCGGCCTGGGCCAAGCAGGTCGAGGAGAAGAAGGGCTGCAAGGACGGCCGGGCGCGCAATACGGGACAGACCGCCCAGGCCAACCGCGCCAGCGGTGACGCGACCAGGGCCAAGAAGGAAGCCTCCGGGCTGTGGAACGCCATCGCCGGAAAGTACGGCCTCCCCGAGCGGCGCAGCGACCAGCTGTAGAGGACGGCAGGAGACAGACGCGCGGCGTCAGCCGGACGTGACGGCGGAAGCCGACAGCGTCTTGCTGACGTCCACGAAGCCCTGCTTCTGGGCCACCAGCCGCCCGTCGCGCACCACTTGGAACGTCACGCTTCGGTTCACGATCCGCGGGAAGCCGGGCGTGCCGAGCATGTCCTCGTAGTCCCAGCGCAGGGTGGGAGTCAGCCCGCCGGTCGTCACCTGTACCCCGCTGTCCAGGGCGTGCGAGATCTTCCCCGCCGTGATGTCGTCCGAGTCGAGCGACTGGATGACCGTCCGCAGCACGGTGTACGCGATCCAGGTGGTCTGCACGCCCGCGTCGGCCGGGTCGATGCGGTTGTCGCCGAACGCGTGGGCGCGGATCACCCGCTCCATATCGCCCCAGCGCGTGTCGCCGGCGTCCGGATACCAGCCCGTGATGTAGGCGCCTTCGAACGGGCCATTGCGGCCGCCCGTGCGGTCGATGAGGGGCTGGCCGACGGAGCCCATGACCGAGGAGACCCGGATCTTCCGGTCGTCCTCCGGCAGTCGCCGGAAGGAGTCGAAGAAGGTCTCGGTACGGTCGCCGAGCGCGGCGGTGACGCACCCCGGGCGGTCTTCCGACCCGGACCCCGACCCGGCCTGCGACGCGGACCCCGACCCCGAGCTGGATCCGAACCCCGACCCGGACCTGGCCCCCGCCTTACTGCGGGCCTGCTCCGCCTGCGCCGTGTAGTCCGTCGCGTCCTCCGCCGCCAGGATGTCCGCCGACTTGCTCCGACTGCCCTCCGCGAGGCCGGCATTGAGCAGCCCGGGCAGTTCGTCGCCCGCCAGGGTGTTGGGCCGCACCAGCGAGACCCGGTCGCAGGTGTCCGCGAGCTGCTGGCCGTTGCCGGCCAGGAGGGCCGCCTGACCGCCGTTGACCGGGTAGGAGAGGTAGCTGGTGAACTCCTCCTCGGATATCCCGTAGCCGCCGATGAAGGGGATGCCCGCGGCCTCCAGCGGGGCCATGAAGGCTTCGCCGTGCTGGCTGTACGAGCCGACGACCGCGACCACGCCCTCCTTGACCGCCCGCCGGGCGCAGGCGGCGGCGCCGGTCGAGGTGTTCTGCTCGTTGCAGGAGATGATGCGCAGCTCGTGTCCGTCGAGCCCGCCGTGCGCCTTGGTCCAGCGGGCGTACGCCTTCGCCATCGCCGGCATACCGGGCATGTTCGTCGCCCGTGTCTCCTCGGGGGCGAAGGTCATCACCTTGACGGGTTCCCTGGAGCCCCCCGAGCCTCCAGGGAAGACGCCACAGCCGGTGACCAGCGACGCACCGGCCGCCACGGCAGCCGTCGTCATGCACACGGCGCGAACTCGAGCGGTCCTAGAGGGGCGGGGGGAGGAGGAACGTCGCCAACCGGTCATGCTCCGCCACATTTCCGCTTCCCGGGTAACGGAGTAGTGAGCATTCTTCAACGAAGGGTGACGGGAAGGTGAATTACAGGGGGCTGTTCGGTCGAGCGAGAGGGGAACGTACGATCGCAGGCGTGCAGCAAGGTTCGGACACCTCTTCCCGTCGCGGCCGTCGCTCCTCCACCATGGGCGGCATGCCGCTCAATGACATGCCCTGGTGGCGCTGGCGCAGCAATGTGCGCTCGGCGCTGCACATGCTTTCCGACCCCGTCTTCCATCAGGAGTGCTGGCTGGCCGGCCGCGAGGGATACGGCGACGTCACCGACGCCGTGTACCGCCTGGTCGAGGACACCTGGCTGGACAACTGGTCCGCCGAGAAGTACGTCGGGACGATCTTCCGCGACTCGGGCGAGGCTGCCCTCGTCGATGTCGCCGTCCTGCGCGTGCTGCGGATCATGCACCAAGTCGGTGCGGACGCTCCCGTATCGGCCTATCTGGAACACCATGGCTGGCCGGAGGCCGTGCGGGCCGCCCGCGAGGCACACGTACGCCTCTCTGCGAGTGACGGCGAGGATCCGGACGCGCCGCCGCGCTCGCTCGATGTGCTGCGAATCATGACGCGGTCCGCCTGAGGGTCCGCCCCCGCGGGTCCGCCTGACGGGCCGGGATCCTTCGGGACCGGCGGATATGGCACCCTACGAGGATGACTGACCAGTACGTCCTGACGCTCTCCTGCCCGGACAAACAGGGCATTGTGCACGCCGTGTCGAGCTATCTCTTCATCACCGGCTGCAACATCGAGGACAGTCAGCAGTTCGGAGACCGGGACACGGGACTGTTCTTCATGCGGGTCCACTTCTCGGCCGAGGCGCCGGTGACCGTGGACAAGCTGCGGGCCAGCTTCGCCGCCGTCGGGGACTCGTTCCAGATGGACTGGCAGATCCATCTCGCCGAAGAGCGGATGCGGATCGTGCTGATGGTCAGCAAGTTCGGTCACTGCCTCAACGACCTGCTCTTCCGCTTCAGGACCGGCGCGCTGCCGGTCGAGATCGCGGCGGTCGTCTCCAATCACACGGACTTCGCCGAGCTGGTCGCCTCGTACGACGTGCCGTTCCATCACATTCCGGTCACCAAGGACAACAAGGCCGAGGCCGAGGCGCAGCTGCTGGAGCTGGTGCGCGGTGAGAATGTCGAGCTGGTGGTGCTCGCCCGCTATATGCAGGTGCTCTCGAACGATCTGTGCAAGCAGCTGAACGGCAGGATCATCAACATCCACCACTCCTTCCTGCCGAGCTTCAAGGGCGCGAAGCCGTACCACCAGGCGCACGAGCGCGGCGTGAAGCTGATCGGCGCGACCGCGCACTATGTGACGGCCGACCTCGACGAGGGCCCGATCATCGAGCAGGAGGTCGAGCGGGTCGGTCACGGGGTCACCCCCGAGCAGCTGGTGGCGATCGGCCGTGATGTGGAGTGCCAGGCGCTGGCGCGGGCGGTGAAGTGGCACGCGGAGCACCGGATCCTGCTCAACGGCCGCCGTACGGTTGTGTTCGCGTAACCGCGCGCCGTCCTCACCGGCTGCCTGACGGTCCGGGCACGTTCTCGCACAGGTCATCCAGTACGAACGCCCTCTCCTGCACTTGCAGGATCCGTTCCGCCTCCAACTGTTTGAGCAGCCGGTCCAGCAGACCCGCGTCCTGCGGATCGCCCAGGAATTCCAGTACGGCGCGGTAGAAGGCGTCCCGAAGCGTCGGCGGCATGGCGTCCGAGGCGTCCAGGCAGATCTGGCTCGCCCCGTCGAACAGGCCCTGCACGGCGCGGGTGTTCTGCGACAGCGGTACGGTGCCGAACGCGCCACCGGGGAAGTACGGCCGCTCCCCGGGCCGCGCCGCCTTCGCCCAGTCCTCGCGGGCCTGGCGGGAGGTCAGCCGGTCGAGCAGGTCCCAGGCAGCGGCGCTGGGCTTGAAGACCGCGGCCATGTCGCCGGAGACCTCGAAGGCGTTGTCCTCGCTCTGCGTCTCGCTCTGTCCGTCGCGCTGTCCGTCGCTCTGCCCACCGGTCTTCCCCGCGCCGAAGAAGGCGGCGGTGGACGTGGGCTGCACGTCGTCGCCGTAGTGGCGGCGGATGAACGAACCCTGGTGTTCATGGGTGCAGTGACCGCCGTTCAGCAGCCCGTACCGGCCGTTGTCGAGCCGCTCGAAGGACATGTTGAGCCCCTCCCGTGCGAGGTTCCCGTCGTTCGCGGCGAGCAGCGCGGCCCACTCCTTCCAGGCCGCTCCGGTCTGCTGCCACGGCGTCTTGCCGGTCGCCCACCTCTCGTACGCGTCGGGTCCCTGCCGTTGCAGCAGCAGGTCCTCCACCCAGTCCGTGCCCGGCCAGCCGGAGGTGGCGCCGGAGCCCACGCCCAGGCACCAGTCCGGCTTCTTCCCGGTGCTCTTTGCGCGGCTGAAGACCAGCGACTTCAGGTCGACCCGCACCGGCGCCCAGTAGGCGTGCGTACGGGCCTGGCCCTGCTCGTTCTCGACGGTGACGAAGGGCGCCCACGGCGGGACCGCGGCCCCGACCACCCGCTGAGGGAGCGGATGCGCGTCTCCGGCCCTGGCGTACTCGGCGAGCTCACCGGGGCTGCTCAGGATTGCCAGGTCCGGCGGCGCGCCCGCCTGGAGCTGGGCCACCAGCGTCTCGCGCAGGGAACGGGTGCCCTTGTAGACGTAACTGCGTCCGGTCCGCTCACCGATGCGCCGCAGCGCCGCCTTGAACGGTTTCTCCTCGCCGTCGGTCCACGGGCCGAGGACGACCAGGGTCCGCTCCTCGGCCGCGTCCGAGCAGCCGCCCGCCGTAACGGCGGCAGCGGTGAGCAGACAGCAGGCCAGCAGTGCCCTCAATCGCTTCATACGTCTGTGTACTTCCGTCGGGGGCGAACGGCCGGATAGGGCCGGCCGTAGAGGAAGAGCGTGACGCCGCAGGCGAGCGCGCCCACTCCGGCCGCGGGAACGACGATGCCCGCGGTCAGCGACCAGCCGTCGGGGTGGGCTTCGCGCATCACCGTGGCCGCCTCGCGTGCTGTGGACTCGATCCTGCGGGGTGCCCTGCGTTCCGCGCCCAGCTGTTCCAGGGCGCCGACGGTGGTACGCACCCGCTCCTGCGCGGCGTGCTCCTCGGCACCGCCGACGGCCAGCAGAACGGGCGTGAGAAGCACCGGTACCGCGGCCACCGCCAGCTGCACGCTGATCAGCCGCAGCCGGTCCCGCAGGAAGACCGAGGTGCCGACGAGGACGAAGGCGAAGAGGGCGGCGGAGAGTGCCGCGGCGGCCGCCGCGGCCAGGGTGAGCGGGCTCCAGGCCGCCAGGTCGCGGTTCTCCTCGTGCAGTTGGTGCTCCAGCTCCGCGATGCGGTCGAGGATGGAGATGGGCTCCTGGGGGGTGGCCTGGGCGACGGTCAGGTGCTTGGCGCGCAGCATGTCGTCGGCGTAGTCGACCCCGGCTTCGCGCAGCACTCTGCTCAGACGGTTCCGGTCGGCCCACGCGATCTTGTCGCCGTATGCGACGACCAGGCCGGAGACGACCCGCAGCTCCTGCTGCTGCGCCTTGTGCAGAGCCCTGGACTGTGCGACCCGGTTGAGGCTCTGCGAGGCTTCGGTGAGCAGCGAGCGGTAGGTCTCACCGAGCTCGACAGAGCCGGCCTGCTCGGCGGTTTTGAGGCGTAACTCGGCCTGGACCTGGGCGAGTTCGAGGGCGACCCGGGCCTGCGCCAGATCCACGAGCGCGGGCGCGCAACGATCCCGCAGCCGCTCCGTACGGCCGTGCACGTCGCCGTAGGCGGCCGCGGAGAGGGCGAGGGCGACCACCGCGAGCGCGGGCAGCACCAGCATCCGGCGGCGCAGGAACGTGGCGGTGGGGCGGCTCCCCTCGGGGGTCCGGCCCGCGGCGCGCAGCCACAGGGCGGGGAAGAGACCACGCAGGGCAGAAAGGACGCGGGTGGCGGCGGGGCGCAGCCGCGCGAGGGCAGGGCGGAGCCGGCCGAGGCGCGGGCGGAACAGCTTGCGGCTGGTCATACGCTCTCCCGGGGGCCGTGGTGCCGCGCCGGCGCGGGACGGAGCCGCCGATTCGGGTCGTTCATGCGTCATCGCCCGGCGCGCGCAGCCGCGGGCGGCGGGGCAGCCACGCGGTCAGGGGCCGCGGCGCCCGGTCCCGGTCGGGGTTCCGGTCCCGGTAGTGCTTCAGACCCAGCGGACGGGTCCGGTACGCGCTGTCGAGCAGCGCCTCCGCGAGCGCCGAGTCCTCCGCGCGGTCGGTGCGCGGCACCTGCTTGGCCAGCTTGCGGTAGTTGGCGGAGAGTTGCTCGCGCAGCTCCCGTTCGGTGGCCGGGACGGGCATCCCGGGCGGCAGCGAGGCGCGCAGTTCGGTCAGCGGGTCGGTCAGCGGGTCGGTCTTCTCCCGTGCGGCGCCGACCAGTTCGAGGAGCAGTTCCAGGAGTTCCGCGGTGAGCCGTTCGTACGCCTGCCGGTCGGTGAGCCCCTCATGGCTGACCAGCAGGCGCAGCGCGGCGTACGCGCGCACCGCCGATGCCACCGTCGGCACGCTCCCGTCCGCGGGCGGGCTGGCGTGGATGCGGACCATCGCCGTGCGCGCCGCGGTGCGGTGCCGGGAGTCCGGGGGCACACCGTCCAGGTACGCGAGGGCCAGATCCGGGCTGCGCCGGGCGAGATGGATGCGGGCGAGTCCGAAGGCGGCGCTGCCGAGTGCGTGGTTGCGCTGCCACACCGCGTCGTAGAACTGCATGGCCTGCTGCTCGTGGTCCTCCCGGGCCGCGGCCCCGGGGGTGCCGTCGTCGTCCGCGCCGCGCCTTTCGTCCGCCAGCCTTTCGTGGCAGTAGCCGAGGGCGAGCTTCGGCGCGTACTCGCCCGGGATGGCGTAGTACACCTCGTCGAAGCAGGTCAGGGACCGGTGCAGCCGGCCGTGGGCAAGCTCGGTGAGCCCCCGGTGCCAGTCGAGCCGCCAGTCGTAGTCCGCGCGCTCGCCGAGCAGCCGGCGGGCCCGGTCGAGCTCCATCGCCGCGGCGACCAGTTGCTGGTCCCTCCCCCGGCTACCCGCCCCGGCTACCGCTGGGGGTGTCCCCAGGCGCACCTGGTCGCGGGCGAGCTTCAGATGGAGCCGGCAGCGCAGCAGATGCAGCTCGGGGGAGGCCAGCCACTCGTCGCTGAGCTGGAGCAGACCAGCCGAGTCGGTGTACGAAGTGCGCTGCAGTTCTTTCCAGTTGGGGTCCTGCTGGTCCGGCTTGGGCATGGGCAGGGCCACCGCCACCTCGGCCGGGTCGGGCACCCCCGCACCGAGGAGGTAGCCGCCGGCGCCGCCTGCCCGCCAGCGGCTCAGCGGCGGGGCCTTGCCGAGCTGACCGTCCAGGGCGGTGGCGGCCCGGTCGAAGAGCGGGGACGGCTCGAAGGTCTCCTCGCCGAGCCGCAGGGAACGCAGTTCGCGCAGCACACCGCGCAGTTGGAGGGCCATCTCCTGGGCGGATGCGTAACGCCGCTTGGGATCGCTCGCCATGGCGCGCCGCAGCGCACGCTCCAGCGACACGGTGCCGAGGTCGGCGGGCGGCGCGGGGGCCTTGGCGAGCAGCGAGCCGAGGACCGCGCCGACGCTGTAGAGGTCGCCCGCGGTCGTCATCTCGCCCGCGGGGCCGGTCTCCGGCGGCCGATGGCTGACCGGTCCTGGCGTGCCGGGCCTGCGGACGCCCGCGACGTCGATGAGTTTGATGCCGTTGCCGCAGTGCAGGACGTTGGTGAGGGACAGATCGCCGTAGACGAGGCCCTCCTGGTCGTGCAGATAGCTGAGCGCGTCCAGGATGAGCAGCCCGTACACGACGATGAACTCCCGCACCCGGGGCCCCGAGAACGGCGGACGGTGCTGGGCGATCCGGGCCGCGACCCACTCCAGCGGCGCCCCGTCGGCGAACTCCATCACAATGAACTCCGCCGAAGTCGACGGATGACGCGCGTAGTTGACCACCCGGATCACGGACGGATGGTTGAGGCTGACCAGCCGCAGCCGCTCCTGATGCGCCTGCAGGACGGCCGCGGGGTTTCCCGGGTCGAGGATCCCCTTGAGCGCCACCGGACGGTTGTCGAGCAGCAGATCGCGGGCGAGATACACCTGCCCGTGGCTGCCCTGGCCGATCGGGCCCACGACCTCGTACTGCTGGTGCAGCCGGTCGCCGCCCGTCAGATGGGGCCCGGCCGGTGCGGTGACGAGCGCGTCCGGGTCGCGCACGGCGACGACCGGCAGATCGGTGAGCCCGTCGCCGGGCGGGTCCACGACGAACTCGTGCGGGCCCAGCGGCCCGGCCAGGGTCATTTCGGCCGCCTCGGCATCCAGCAGCGCCGTCTCGATGTCGACGGCGAGCCGGAACAGCTCGTGAGGCAGGGCGGGCGAGTCGTACAAGAGGCCGCCGCGGCGAAGCTGTTGGAGCCGCCCGCGCAGCCGTGGGGACCGGTCGTCGGGGCGGCGCGGTGTCGGCCGGCCCGCCGTGGCCGGATGCCCGGGCAGCTGCCGTAAGCGCTGTTCGGTCTCGGCGAGCCGGGTGATACGCGCGGCGAGCCGGTCGGCGCGGCGGTCGGGCCACGCGGGTTCCAGGAGCTCTGCGCGTACCCGGGTGAGCAGCGGCGAGCGCGGGTCGCTGAAGACGAGCAGCAGCCGGCTGTCGCCGCGGGCGAGCAGCGCGCGCAGCAGCCCCACGATCTCCGCGTCCGGCGACGCGGACCGGTCGACGGCGAGGAAGGCGGCGATCAGAGGCGGGCTCGCGTCGGCGATCTGGTCAAGCAGCTCGGTGTGGGGTGTACGGGAGGGGGGCGGGTCGTCCAGGCCGATCCGGTCGGCGGCGTGGACGGCGAGCTCCTCGGCGGTGCGGTTGGTGGCGTCGACGGCGATGTCGATACTGCCCACCTGCGGCTCGCCCGCCGAACTCGCGGACGCGGACGGCGGGCTCTGCTCCCGGTCGGCGAGGGTGAGGGCGGAGCGGACGGTGTGCAGCAACGCGTGCTCCCCCTCACCGGCGAAGGCCAGCTCGACGGGGTCGGTGTCCGCAGCGCCGTCCAGCCAGCGGGTCAGCCTGCGATGCAGGCCGGGGACCCGGCCGGAGGCGGTTCTGTCGGGGGCGACGGCCACGTCGCGGGAGACGGCACGGGGTCCGTTGACCGTCAGCCCGAGCCGTTCCAGCGGCAGATACTTCAGCACGGTCTCGGTCGGGATCATGTACGCGTGCTCACGGCGTACGGGCGCCTGCGGAGTGCCGAACTGGTGGGCCACGATGCCGATGAGCCGGCGTGAGCGGCTGTGGACGACCCCGCTGCCGCTGTAGCCGTGCCGGACGACGTACGAGGAGCCCTCCGTGTCGAGCTGCACCCACTCGGGCTTGGGCGCGGGCCCGCCGCGCCCCATCAGCCGGGCGTCGAGATGCTCGCCGCCCGGCAGGTCTTCCGGGTAGCCGGTGAAGTGCACCGGCTCATTGCGCGCCGGGATCTGGCGGTGCAGCACGGCGTGCGGCACGGACGGCTCGTGGTCCAGCTTGAGCAGGGCGAGGTCGCCGCTGAAGTGCGGGGTGGGCAGAACCAGATACTCCCGCAGCAGCCGGGCGCGCAGGGGGCCCGGCCCGTCGCCGGACAGGGCGGCGCCGGGACCGTCCACGTACACGGTGTCGATGGGGGTGCGGGCACCGTCCTGGCCGGGGCGCGACAGCACCGTATGGGCGCAGGTGAGCACCAGTCCCCCGGGGAGCAGCACCCCGGCGCCCAGCGGGCGGCCCGCCCGGTCTTGCGTACGCAGCAGACAGACCCGCCAACTCTCCTCATGCGAAGAGGAGTTGGACGCACGCAACGGCTCCCTCATACTGCTCAACGATAACTACAGGAGACGGGGGACGCGATGGCTGTGCGTGACGATGCCGCGGTGGCCGGGCTCGCCGAGGTGATCGGACAGGTCCGGGACGAGCTGGAGCGGGCGCAGCGGGCCGGTGAGGGGCGCGATCTCAAATTCAGTGTGGAGAGGGTGAATCTGGAGTTCGCGGTGCAGGTCAGGCGCGAGGGCAGCGGCAGGGCCGAGTTGCGGATCGGGGTGGTCACGGCGGGCGCCGGCGGGACGGCGGCGCGGGACACGACGCACACGATCCAGATCGAGCTGAAGCCACAGGGGCGCGACGGGGACCCGAACGTGCGGGTGGGCGGGGAGTAGACCTGCGGCTCGCGCGGCACGGGATCCTGTGGCCGGGCACGAGCCCGTTCGTGCAAGAGCCCGCGCTGTCTTGGCATCCGCGGCCCTCGCACACCCACGGCGCCCGACGCGGCGGGGAGCACCTCCGCGGACTGGAGGCCGGCGAGGAAGGGGTCAGGCGACCTCAGCTGACGCGGGGAGGTCAGAGCCTGCTCAGCGACGCCGCCGCGAACAGCACGTCCCGGATCGCCTCGCGGTCCCCGTCCTGGCCCGCCGCGGCCTCCTCCGGCGAGATGTGGCCCGCCAGCAGGCGACAGAACTCCACGCCGTCCAGGGCCACTTGGGCCACGGTCTGTTCCGCGGAGCCGACGGCCGCCGGGGAGTCCAGCGCGATGTACCAGTTCCCGCCGCCCGAGCCCTCGACCTCCAGATGCAGCGAACGGCCCGGCGCACCCGCAGCGACCAGATGTTTCGCGGGTCCGGCGAGGCCCGCGCGTCTGCGGTCGGCGAGTGCCGCGGGCAGCAGCCGCGCCGCCAGGTCGATCATCCGGTGCAGATGGGAGCCGCTGGGCGGCTCGTACGGATAGTCCACCGCGTCCGCGATGTCGCCCGCGTGCATCCAGCACTCGAAGGCCCGGTCCAGCAGGGAATCCTGCAGTGGCAGGGCGAAGTCACCGTACGAGACGGACAGTTCGGCGACTCCGCGGCCCGCGAAGGACACCGTGCGGATGAGCGTGTGGCTCTGGTCGCGCCACGGCTCGCGGATGGTGCGGGTGGGCGGCCGACCGGCCGTGCTCCAGAATGCTTCGGTGCGCTCGGTCGGCATTCTCGGCGCGTTCGGTCCGAGCGGATCGTCCAGACCCAGGGTGCCCGCGACCAGACCGTCGACGGTCATCAGATGCGCGATCACCCCGGCCACGGTCGTCCGGCGGCTCACCTGCCGTTCGCCCTCGAACCACTTGAGGCGCACGGGCGCATGCCACTCCGACTCGCCGATGTCCCGCAGCAGCGCGTCGAGCCGCGCGGTCTCGGCGTCGTACGGATTCGCCCAGGTGGGCACCGGGATACGGGCGGGCCTGCGCCCCAGGCAGTTCTCAAGGACGCGGAACCGCAGCAGCGGGTCGAGGTCCAGGTCCCGGTCGGTGTGCAGCAGCGCGACGGCGTCACGCAGCCGCAGGGCCTCTTCCGCGCAGGGTGCGCAGTCGCCGAGGTGTTCCTCGACGGCCGCGGTCTCCTCGGCCGAGCAGGCGGACAGCGCCCATGCGCCGAGCAGGGACTTCAGCACGCTGTGGGACCGGCGCTCGCCCTTGCGCGGTCCATCGCCCGTCCCATCGCCAGTTCGGCCGACCGTTCCGCCGCCTGTCTCGGGCGGCAATTCGGGCTTTGGGGCGGCCGCTTCGGGCAGCAGGCGCGCGGGCACGTCCAGCGCGTCCAGATCGTCCGCCGCCGACCGCGGCCCCGGTATACGCGGCGTGCCCCGCATCCCGTCGCGGCCGTCGTCGTCGCCGTGGCCGCCGTCCAGCGGGCCGTTCACAAGGAGCGTCCGTATCCGGGCGGGGACGAGCCCTCCAGCGGGCGTGTGTTGGCGGTGGACAGCAGTTGGAGGCCGAGCCGCAGCCGGCGCCTGGCCTCGTCCTCGGTGACTCCGAGGTCGGCCGCGGTCTGGCGGTAGTCCCTGCGCTGGAAGTACGCGAGTTCCAGCGCGGCGCGCAGAGGCGCCGGCATGGAGGTCACGATGTAGTCGGCGCGGGCCGCGACCGCCGCCCTGCGCACCTTCTGCTCCAGCTCCTCCGTCGTGCCCTCGCCGCTTTCCGCCAGCGCGGCGGCCTCGGTCTTCCGCAGCCGGTACACCGCCTGGCTGTTGGTGATCTTCGCCACCCAGGAGCGCATCGAGCCCTGCTTGGGGTCGTACGCGTCAGGGTTCTCCCAGATGTAGCCGAAGACCTCGCGGGTGACCTGGTCGGCGGCCTCGTCGTCGTCGAGAACCCGGTGGGCGAGCATGTGCACGAGCGACGCGAACCTGTCGTACAGCTCCCCGAGCGCGGCGGCCTCTCCGCGCGAGAGCCGCTGCTGCATCTTGCGGTCCCAGCGCGGTGGTGCGTCCTTTGCCATACGGCCCCCAAGCCTTGCCCCTGTGCCTGTCGCCTCTTCGAATGTAATGCGCGCGGCCGCGGACGCACGACCCTTTGCGGCAAGAGCGCGCCCCGAGGCGCCCCGGGATGGTAGGAGCCTCACGGTCTGTGTTTCGCGCGAGTACGGCTGGGCAGCCGCCACAGGAAGCGCGGATTCCGGTACGAGGAGAGGTCGGGTCGTGATGCTCAAGGTGGACGAGACCCGGCAGGGCGCATGGACGGTGCTGCACGTCTGCGGCGAGCTCGATCTCGTCTCCTCGCCGGTGATCCGCCAGCATGTCCATGACGCGGTCGCCGTCGGCCGCCGGGATCTGGTGCTCGACCTCTCCGAGGTGCTCTTCTGCGACTCCAGCGGCGTCGGCCAGCTGATCGCCGCCCGCCGCCTGCTGCGCTCATGCCAGGGCAGGCTCCGGCTGGTCCTGCCCGCCCGCGGCGCCGAGGAAGGATCGCACGTCAACCGGGTGCTGGCGGCCCTCGGGGTGCGCCGTCTCTTCGAGGTGTACGCGGACGCCGGCTCGGCCACCGACGAGGAGGCCGAGCCGCTCTCCGCCTGACCGTAGTCACCCGGTGACTGTCTGTCCGTCACCAGGCCGTCGCCCTGATGTCGCCGTCACGTAATTGGCTGGGTACTTGCACGCGTCAGCGTCCGGGGCCGTACCCTCGCCGCATGGACAGCGCAGAGTACGAGCGCAAGATCGCTTCCCGCTTCGCCGCCTTCGACCAGGACGGCAATGGCTATATCGACCGTGAGGACTTCAGCGGGGCCGCCAAGGCCCTGCTCGCCGAGTTCGACACGACCGCACGCTGCGACAAGGGCCAGGCCCTGTACAGCGGTGCGGAGGCGTTCTGGCAGGGCATGGCCGGGATCGCCGATGTGGACGGCGACCAGCGGGTCACCCGCCAGGAGTTCATCACGGGTGCGGTGAAGAGACTGCGCGACAACCCCCAGCGGTTCGCCGGGATCGCCCGCCCCTTCCTTCATGCCGTGATCGCCATCGCCGACGAGGACGGCGGCGGCGTGACCCCGTCGGCAGCCGAGCGGGTGCTGCGGGTGCTGGGCGTGGAGGCCGACGTCGCGGCGAAGGTGGCGGCGGCGCTGGATGCGGACGGCGACGGCCGGATCAGCGAGGAGGAGATCCTCTCCGCCTTCGCGTCGTACTACGTCACGCCCGAGCCGTAGACCGCCCGCCGGGGCTCCGCCCCGGACCCCGGTCCTCAATCTCCGGACGGGCTTGATTTTCAAGCCCGTTGGGGGTCCCCCGGACGAAGTCCGGGGGAGATTGAGGACAAGGCGTACCTCAGGCGTACCGCTCCCTCAGCTTGTACTTCAGTACCTTCCGCAGCGTCTCGTTCCGCGGCAACGCATCCGTGATCTCCAGCTGTTCCGGCAGCTTGTGCACCGAAAGCCCCCGCCCCCGCAGATACTCCGTGACCGCGCCGAGGCTCAACCCCCCGGCGACGACCCCCTGTTCCACCACCACCGCGCACACCCGCTCGCCGCGCTCCGAGTCCGGCAGCCCGATTACCGCCACGTCCGCGATCGCCGGGTGTTCGTGCAGCAGGTCCTCGATCTCCTTCGCGGAGATGTTCTCGCCCTTGCGGATGATGACGTCCTTGAGCCGGCCGGTGAGGACCAGATGCCCGGAATCGGTGAGGTGTCCCAGGTCGCCGGTGATGAAGAACCCCTCGCCGTCGAAGGCCGCGGCGCTCTGCACCGGATCCAGATAGCCCCGGCAGACCGCCTCGCCGCGCAGCCGCACCTCGCCGTCGACGATCCGTATCTCCATGCCCTCCGGCGGCCGCCCCTCCGTCGTGGCGAGGTTGTGCGCGGTGTCGTCGGGCGCGCCCATGGTGATCATGGGGACTTCGGTCATGCCGTAGCCGTGGGTGAGTTGGCAGCCCATCTCGCGTACGACGGCGTGGTAGATCTCCGGCGGCTTGGGCGCCCCGCCCCCGGCCAGCAGCCGCAGACTGGGGATCAGCTTGCGCTCCGGCTGTTTGCGCTGCTCGGCGAGGAACATCGAGTAGAACGCGGTGGAGCCGCCCGCGACCGTGACGCCGTGTCTGCGGTAGCCCTCCAGCGCTTCGGGCAGCGCGAAGTGCTCGAACATCACCGCGGGGAAGCCGTACAGCAGCAGCATCACCGTGTAGTCGGGCCCCGCGATGTGCGCGAAGGGGAAGGCCATCGAGCCGACGTCGTCGGACGACAGGTGCAGCGCGTGCGCGAGGCAGGAGCCGCCCGCGATCAGCGAACGGTCGGTGTGCAGCACGCCCTTGGGGTCCGATGTGGTGCCCGAGGTCCAGTAGATCCACCGTACGTCCGTCCCGGAGGCGGGCGGCGGCGGCAGCACCGCGGGGTCGGCGTCGGGCAGGGTGTCGTACGCATCGAAGACCAGTGGCGGTTCGGGGAGTTCCAGCGCGAGACGGCGTGCCATGCCGGTGTGGTCGAAGCCGCGCCAGGTGCCGGGCACGGAGAAGAAGGCGGCCTTCGACTCCCGTAGCGCGAAGCCGACCTCGCGGTCCCGGTAGAAGGGGATGACCGGCGACTGTACGGCTCCGATGCGGGCGAGCGCGAAGGAGAGCAGCGCCGTCTCGATCCGCGTGGGCAGCTGCCAGGCGACCACGCTGCCGGGCCGTACGCCCAGCTCCCACAGCCCGGCTGCGACCCGCTCGGAGCGGTCCCGCAGGGCGCCGAAGGTGAGGGCGCGGTCGTCCTGGAGGAGCACGGGCCGGCCCGGGGTGAGGGCCGCCCTGCGCTGGACGAGTTCCCAGAGTGTGCGCGATTCGCCCAGTGCGTGTGGGGTCTCGGTCATGCCCGTATCCCTCCATGGCCGGCGCATTCCTGACGGGTAGTCAGATCGTGCGGAGAGCGTAGGGCTCACCGCCTTGTCGGTCCAGGGGTGCGGGGCTAGCCTGATTTCTGACGGGTCATCAGAAACTCTCGTAGGGGACACCATGACCGAACTGCCTCGGATCATCAGCGTCGACGACCATGTGATCGAGCCGGCCCACCTCTTCGAGACCTGGCTGCCCGCCAAGTACCAGGACCGCGGGCCCAGGCCGCTGACCGCGGGCATCGGCGAGCTCGCCTACGTCGCGGGCAAGTACCAGATCACGATGGATCCCGATGGCCCGCCGACCGACTGGTGGATCTACGAGGATCTCAAGTTCCCGTACAAGCGCAATATCGCCGCTGTCGGCTTCGACCGCGACGACATGACCCTCGAAGGCATCACCCGCGCGGAGATGCGGCCCGGCTGCTGGGACCCCAAGGAACGCCTCAAGGACATGGACCTCAACCATGTCGAGGCCTCGCTCTGCTTCCCGACCTTCCCGCGCTTCTGCGGGCAGACCTTCGCGGAGGCGCACGACAAGGAGGTCGCGCTCGCCTGCGTACGCGCCTACAACGACTGGATGGTCGAGGAGTGGTGCGGGGACAGCGGCGGCCGGCTCATCCCGCTGTGCATCATCCCGCTGTGGAACGTCGACCTGGCGGTGGCGGAGATCAGGCGCAACGCCGCGCGCGGTGTGAAGGCCGTGACCTTCTCCGAGATCCCGACCCATCTCGGGCTGCCGTCGATCCACTCCGGCTACTGGGACCCGTTCTTCGCGATCTGCCAGGAGACCGGCACGGTCGTGAACATGCACATCGGGTCGTCCTCCCAGATGCCCGCCGCGTCGCCGGACGCGCCGCCCGCCGTGCAGGCATCCCTCAGCTTCAACAACGCCATGGCCTCGATGATGGACTTCCTCTTCAGCGGCGTGCTGGTGAAGTTCCCGCGGCTGAAGCTGGCGTACAGCGAGGGCCAGATGGGCTGGATTCCGTACGCCCTGGAACGCGCCGACGATGTGTGGGAGGAGCACCGGGCGTGGGGCGGGGTGCGCGACCTCATCCCCGAGCCGCCCTCCACGTACTACTACCGGCAGATGTTCTGCTGCTTCTTCCGCGACAAGCACGGGGTCGCCTCGCTGGACGTCGTCGGCCGCGACAACGCCACCTTCGAGACCGACTACCCGCATGTCGACTCGACCTTCCCGCACACCAAGGAAGTCGCCCTCGACCACATGAAGGGCCTGGACGACGAGACGGTCTACAAGCTGATGCGCGGCAACGCGATCCGCATGCTCGACCTCGACCTGGACCTGGACCTGGACCGGTAGTGGACCTCACGTACACCGCCGAGGAAGAGGACTTCCGGGCACGGCTGCGCGAATGGCTGGCCGTGTCGCTGCCGAAGCTGCCCGCGAAGCCCGGCCCGCTGGACTGGCCCGGGCGGCGTGCGTACGACACCACCTGGCAGCGGATGCTGTACGACGCCGGGTACGGCGAAGTGCACTGGGACGCGCCCCCGACCCAGCGGCTGATCTTCCTGGAGGAGACGGAGCTGGCCGGCGCGCCCTACGTCGGCGCGAACTTCGTCGGGCTGCTGCACGCGGGCCCCACCATCGCCGCGGAGGGCACGGCCGAGCAGCGCGCCCGCTGGCTGCCGCCCGTGTTGCGTGGCGACGAGGTGTGGTGCCAGGGCTTCAGCGAGCCCGACGCGGGCTCCGATCTGGCGTCGCTGCGTACAAGGGCTGTCCGGGACGGCGACTCGTACGTCGTTACCGGCTCCAAGATCTGGACCTCGCACGCCGAGGTCGCCGACTGGTGCGAGCTGCTCGTACGGACCGATCCCGAGGCGCCCAAGCACCGCGGCATCACCTGGCTCGCCATGCCGATGGACGCGCCCGGGATCACCGTACGACCGCTGCGGACGCTGGCCGGGTCGGCGGAGTTCGCGGAGATGTTCCTCGACGAGGTCCGGGTGCCGGTCGCGGACCGGGTCGGCAGGGAGAACGACGGCTGGCGCGTCACCATGGTCACCCTCTCCTTCGAGCGCGGCACCGCCTTCGTCGGCGAGGTCGTCGCCTGCCGCCGCACGCTGGGCGAACTGGCCGCCGCCGCCCGCGCGAACGGCACCTGGGACGACCCGGAGCTGCGCCGCAGGCTTGGCCGCCTGAATGCCGAGTTCCGCGCCTTGTGGCGGCTCACCCAGTGGAACGTCAGCGAGTCCCAGAGGACGGGCGGCGTACCCGGCATAGGCGGCTCGGTCTTCAAGCTCCGCTACTCGCACGCACGCCAGGAGCTGTACGACACGGCCGCCGAGGTACTCGGACCCGACGCCTTCGACCTCGACCGGGAGTGGACCGCGGACCGGCTCTCCTCCCTCTCGTACACCATCGCGGCGGGTACCTCCCAGATCCAGCGGAACATCGTCGCCGAGCGGATCCTCGGCCTCCCGAAGGGGCGCTGATGGACTTCCAGTTGACGGACGACCAGCGCGCGCTGCAAAGAGGTGTACGGGAGCTGCTGGCCGGCCGCTTCGGGCGTGATGCCCTCAGGGCCGCCGTGGACCACAAGGGCACGGTCGACCGGAAGCTGTGGCGGGAGCTCGGCGCGGCCGGGTTCTTCTCGCTGCGGCTGCCCGAGGAGGAGGGCGGGGTGGGGCTCGGCCTGCCCGAGGCGGTCCTGGTCTTCGAGGAGGCGGGCCGGGCGCTGCTGAACGGGCCGCTCCTGGCGACCCATCTGGCCGCGTGCGGCGGGCTGCCGGGCGCTGCGGACGGCACGCGTGTGATCACCTGCGCCACGCAACTGCGCGCCCTGGTCCCGCACTTCGCCGACTCGGACGCCGTCGTCGTCATCCATGGCACCTCGATGCGGGTCCGGTATCCGAAGGACCTGCCGTCGGCCCGGCCCGTACGGTCCATGGACCCGCTCACTCCGCTGCACCGGATCCCGGGCGGGACGCCGAAGGCCCCGCCGCGCCCGGACGCCGTGCTCCTCACCGCGGCAGAGCAGCTCGGCAGCGCGGCCCGCACCACCGAGACGGCCGTGCAATACGCCAAGGACCGCGAACAGTTCGGGCAGCCCATCGGTGGCTTCCAGGCAGTCAAGCACCTGTGTGCCCAGATGCTCGTACGTACGGAGGTGGCCCGCGCCGCCGTCTACGCGGCGGCCGTCACCGAGGACTTCACCGAGATCGCCGGCGCCAAACTGCTCGCCGACGAGGCCGCGGTCCAGGGCGCACGAGACTGCCTCCAGGTGCACGGCGGAATGGGCTTCACATGGGAGGCGGACGTGCATCTGCACCTCAAGCGGGCCTGGCTGCGCGCGCAGATGTGGCTGACGGCGGCGGAGGCGGAGGAGATCCAGGCGGAGGCATTGGCCTCAGCACTCTGAAGCGTCACCGAGCGTTGACCGGGTGTCGAGTATGGGCGTCGATACCGGGTTGTGTCCTTCGAGCGACTCGTCACGGCCCGGAGTCGGGGACCTGCTCCGGTACCCTCCGTGGGATGCGAGTGGTTCCGAGGCAGGGTTGTCACGGTGTTGCCGGTGCGGCGACTCCGGGCCCGGGAATGCGCGCCGTTCACCCGGTGCGCGCGCGTGCTGCGAGCCTCTGTTCGACTCCCCGCAACGTGCGTCGCACAGTATGCACCACGGGTACTCCTTCGCGCTGGAATATGCCCGAAGCGCTTGTTGCGGTGACTGTACGTCAACCATGCTGTCTTGCAAGGGAGTCACGTTCGGTGACCTGGTTGAGGACCTTGTCGAGGCGCGAGGCGATGTGTCCGCCGGTTCGGATGGTGTGAGCGGTGCAGGTGCTTCTGGTTCAGTTGGAAGTCGGGCCCGACCCCGCGGAGGTGGGACGCGCCCGGAGGTGGGCCCGTTCGCGGCTCGCCGGGTCAGGCATAGGGGACGAGCCACTGGCCGACACGCTGATCCTGCTGATCTCGGAGCTGGTCACCAACGCGGTCGTCCACACCGGCTGTCCGGCGGTGCTGCGGATGCTCTTCGGCGCGGGTGCGGCGGAGGCCGGGACCGTACGGGTGGAGGTCGCCGACATCAGCGCCTGCCCGCCGAAGCCGCGCCACGCCGAGGGTGATGACACCAACGGCCGCGGGCTCGAGCTGGTCGACGGCCTCGCCGACCGGTGGGGCTGGCAGCCGGAGGGCGCGGGCAAGTCCATCTGGTGCGAGGTGGACAGGGGTGCGCCGGAGATCGCGTACGAGCCGGCGGTGCGGGGCTTCGTCACCGCGCCGTAGGGCGGGCCTCACAGGATCGCGACCGGGGCGACGGGGGTTCCGGTACCGCCGACGAAGGGCTCGGGCATCGCGGAGAGCAGGAACGCGTACCGCCGCTCCTCCGCACAGGCTGTGGACAGGTCCTCCAGATTCCAGTTCTGTCCCTGGAGCATGCCCATCTCGACGAGGTCGAGGGCGTGCACGGGCAGCCAGAGGTTCTCGATCTCGGGCGGGAAGATCTCGAAGGTGAGGGTGTCGTTCGCGACGGCGGCGACGTCGTGGGCGTGGAACCACTCGGGGGTGCGGACGGACAGACCCGGGGACGGATATCCGTAGCCGTGCTTGTCGCCGACGAGAGCGACCTGCAACTGTCCGGTCCGTACGAGAACGATGTCACCGGGTTCGACGGTCAGGCCGGCGAACTCGGCGGCCTCGTCCAGGTCCTCTGGCGTGACGGCGTGATTGCCGGGCAGCCGGTCGAGACCCTTGGCGCGCGCGACATCGAGGAGCACGCCACGCGAGACGATGTACGGGGCCTTGTCGATGCCGCTGAACTGGGCGCGGGTGTGGGGCGTGATGGTGTCGGCGGGGCGGCCGTTGTAGATCTTCCCCGAGTGGGAGACATGGGTCAGGGCGTCCCAGTGGGTGGCGGCCTGAAGTCCCATTGTCACGGCGTCGTCGCTGGTGGCGACCGTGCCCGGGCCGAAGAGCTCCTGGTTGATCTGGACCATGGTGTGGAGGGGGTTGACCCGCCCCGGAATCATGCCGGTCTGGATGCCGTCCTGGTGGAGCGGCAGCGCGAGGGGGATTCTCCGTCCGCCGCGGACGGCTGTGGCTGCTTCCCGTACCACCTCGTCGGTGATCAGGTTCAGGGTTCCCATCTCGTCGTCGGCGCCCCAACGTCCCCAGTTGTTCACGCGCTTGGCGATCTCGTGGAACTCGGCCGGGAGTGACATCGGGCCTCCTGGGGCTTGTGCTCGGGTATCCGACTGACCGTAGAATCTAACGGTCCGTCAGAAACCGCGGGAAGGGGCCGGACGTGGGGAACTTCTTGGCAGGCAAGGTCGTCGCCGTAACGGGTGCCGGGCGCGGCATCGGCCGGGCGGTGGCACTGGCCGCTGCGGCGGCGGGGGCGCGGGTCGTCGTCAACGACTACGGCGTCTCGATCGAGGGCGGCGAGCCGACGTCGGAGGTCGCGTCGGCGGTCGTCAAGGAGATCGTCGCGGCCGGCGGAGAGGCGGTCGCGGTGGCCGACGACATCGCGACGATGGCCGGGGGGCAGCGACTGATCGACGTCGCGCTCGCGGAGTACGGCCGTATCGACGGGGTCGTATGCGTGGCCGGGATCCTGCGTGAGCGGATGCTCTTCAACATGTCGGAGGAGGAGTGGGACCCGGTCGTGGCCACCCACCTGAAGGGCACCTTCACGGTCTTCCGCGCGGCGTCCGCGGTGATGCGCAAACAGGGCACGGGCACGCTGATCGGCTTCACCAGCGGCAACCACCAGGGCAGCGTGGCGCAGGCGAACTACTCCGCCGCGAAGGGCGGAATCATCTCCCTGGTCCGGAGCGCGGCGCTGGGCCTGAACAAGTACGGGGTGACGGCGAACGCGATCGCCCCTGTGGCCCGTACGCGCATGTCCGCGAACGTCCCGATGGAGCTGAAGGAGATCGGCGAGCCGGAGGATGTGGCGGCGCTGGTGGTGTATCTGCTCTCCGAACGGGCCCGGGAGGAGCGGATCACGGGCCAGGTCTACACAATCGCCGGCCCGAAGATCGCGGTGTGGGCCCAGCCGAGGGAACTCCGGGCGGGCTACACGGAGGGCGCATGGACCCCGGAGAAGATCGCGGACTTCCTGCCGGGAACGGTGGGGGTGGACCCGATGCCGATGCTGGCGCACCTGGAGGAGATGGCGCGAGCGGCGGCGAGGAGGGCCCGCCCGAACGGCTAGCCGGGGCCCGGCCCCGGACCCCGCGCCTCAATCGCCGGCGGGGCTGGATTCGGGGCTCCGCCCCGGACCCCGCTCCTCAATCGCCGGAGGGGCTTGATTTCGCGTCCGGGACCACGCCTCAAACGCCGGCGGGGCTGGATTTGCCCGGGCGGGCTTCAAGTTTCGGCCGGACGGGCGGAAATTCAAGCCCGTCCGGCGATTGAGGACAGGCCCGAAGGGCCTAGGGGGGTCTGGGGGCTTGCCCCCAGTTCGGGAAGTGGGGGTCCCCCCACGCCCGCCAGGGCGTAGGGGGGAGGGTAGGGGGACTTCAACTCCTTGGAGGAGACGTGGACTTCGCGTTCGGGCCGCCAGACGACGCGTTCCGCAGAGACGCACAGTCATGGCTCGCCGAGCACATGACCGATGAGTTCGCCGGCCCCGCCGGCCTCCGCGGGCCCGGGAGCGAGCACGAGCGAGTCCACGCGCGCCGCGCCTGGGAGCGGGAGCTCGGCCGCGACGGGTGGATCGGGCTCGGCTGGGACACCGGCGTGTACGGGAACCGCCAGGCCACCCTCACCCAGCAGGTCGTCTGGGCCGAGGAGTACGCCCGCGCCGGCGCCCCCGGCCGCCTCGGGCACATCGGGGAGAACCTCCTCGCGCCCACCCTGATCGCGTACGGCAGCCAGGCGCAGCAGGACCGCTTCCTGCCGGCCGTCGCACGCGGCGACGAGCTCTGGTGCCAGGGGTACAGCGAGCCGAACGCAGGGTCCGACCTCGCCGGAGTGCGGACGGCGGCCGTACGCGACGGGGACGTCTACCGGATCAGCGGGCAGAAGATCTGGACCTCCCTCGCGCAGGACGCCGACTGGTGCTTCGTACTGGCACGGACCGAAGAGGGATCCCGGCGGCATCACGGGCTGTCGTTCCTGCTCGTCCCGATGGACCAGCCGGGCCGTATCGACGTACGGCCCATCCGGCAGATCACCGGAACCAGCGAGTTCAACGAGGTCTTCCTCGACGGCGCCGAGGCCCGCGCCGAGCATGTCGTCGGCGGCGAGGGCAACGGCTGGCACGTCGCCATGGGCCTGCTCGAATTCGAGCGCGGGGTCTCCACTCTCGTCCAACAGATCGGCTTTGCCGAGGAGTTGACGCGGGTCGTGCGGCTGGCTGTCGACAGCGGCGCGGTCAGCGATCCTGTGCTGCGCGACCGGCTCGTACGGCAGTGGGCCGAGCTGCGCACCATGCGGTGGAACGCCCTGCGGACCCTGGGCAGTTCGGGCGACCGAGGCGCTCCCAGCGCCCCCGGCGGCCCCAGCGTCGCCAAGCTGCTCTGGGGCGGCTGGCACCAGCGGCTCGGCGAGCTCGCCATGGCCGTACGGGGCACGAGCGCGGCCGCAGGCCCGTACGACTGGAGCAGCGAGAGCCCGTACGAACTCGACGCCATTCAGCGCCTGTTCCTCTTCACCCGCGCCGACACCATCTACGGCGGCTCGGACGAAATCCAGCGCAACATCATCGCCGAGCGGGTGCTCGGCCTACCGAGGGAGCCCCGATGAGAGGCGTCGTCTTCGACGGCACGCAGCCCCAGGTCGTCGACGATCTGGAGATACGGGAGCCGGGCCCCGGCGAGGTGCTGGTCGCCGTCGCCGCCGCCGGGCTGTGCCACAGCGACCTGTCCGTGATCGACGGCACGATCCCCTTCCCCGTGCCGGTCGTGCTCGGGCACGAGGGCGCGGGTGTTGTCGAGGCGGTCGGCGCGGGCGTCGGCCACGTCGCCCCCGGCGACCATGTCTCGCTGTCCACCCTCGCCAACTGCGGGGCGTGCGCGGACTGCGACCGCGGCCGCCCCACGATGTGCCGCAAGGCGATCGGCCGCCCCGGCCGGCCCTTCTCCCGCGGCGGTGAGCCACTCTTCCAGTTCGCCTCCAACTCCGCCTTCGCGGAACGCACGATCGTCAAGGCCGTCCAGGCGGTGAAGATCCCCGCCGACCTGCCCCTCACCTCGGCCGCGCTGATCGGCTGCGGGGTGTTGACGGGGGTGGGCGCCGTACTGAACCGCGCGATGGTCGACCGCGGTGACACCGTCGTCGTCATCGGCACCGGCGGCATCGGCCTGAACGTCATACAGGGTGCGCGGATCGCGGGCGCGTCCGCGATCGTCGCCGTCGACTCGAACCCGGCGAAGGAGGCGGTGGCCAGGCAGTTCGGGGCGACGGACTTCCTCGCGTCGGCACAGGGCGTACGGGAGATCCTGCCGGCCGGCGCCGACCATGTCTTCGAGTGCGTCGGGCATGTGGGGCTGATCCGGCAGGCGATCGAGCTGCTCGACCGGCACGGCCAGGCGATCCTCCTCGGCATGCCGGCGGCGACGGCGGAGGCGAGCTTCGTGCCGGCGGCGATGTTCCTGGACAAGTCCATCCTGGGCTGCCGTTACGGCTCCTCGCGCCCGCAGCACGACATCGCCCTGTACGCCGAGTTGTACCGGCAGGGCCGGCTACTGCTGGACGAACTGGTCACCGAGATCTACCCGATCGAGGACTTCGCGAAGGCGGCGGACGACGCGCATCACGGGCGGGTGGCGCGCGGCGTGCTGACGTTCTGAGCTCTGGGCCCCCAGCCCCTCACCCTCCAGCGGCGGCGCGGAAAGCGCGCCGGTACGCGGTCGGCGGGACGCCCAGCGCCGCCTGCAGGTGCTGGCGCATCGACTGCGCCGTGCCGAAGCCCGCGTCCCTCGCCACCTGATCGACGGAGAGATCCGTGGATTCGAGCAGATGCCGGGCCCGCTCCACGCGCTGCCGCGTCAGCCACTGGCCGGGGCTGATGCCTGCCTCCTCGCGGAAGCGGCGCGTGAACGTCCGTACCGACATGGACTCCTGGTCGGCCATGTCACGCAGCTGGATCGGCTCGTGGAGGCGGCTCAGCGCCCAGGCCCGCGCGCTGGTGGTGGTCGCCAACTGCGGTTCGGGGACGGGCCGGTGGATGTACTGGGCCTGACCGCCGTCCCGGTGCGGCGGTACGACCGTACGGCGCGCGACCTCATTGGCGACGGCCGTGCCGTGGTCACGCCGCACGATGTGCAGGCACAGATCGATTCCGGCCGCGACTCCCGCCGAGGTGAGCACGTCACCGTCGTCGATGAAGAGGACGTCCGCGTCGACCCTGACGGACGGGAAGAGCCGCTGGAAGTGCTCGGCGGAGGACCAGTGGGTGGTGGCGGGCCGGCCGTCGAGGAGCCCGGCTGCGGCGAGGACGTAACCGCCGGTGCAGATCGAGACCATGCGGGTGCCGGGCCGGATGTGCGCGAGGGCGGCCGCCAGCTCTTGGGTGAGCCGGCCCTCCTCGTAGACCGGGCCCAGTTCGTACGAGGCGGGGACGACGACGGTGTCGGCGGTGGCCAGCGCTTCGGGGCCGTGCTCGACGTGAATGTCGAAGTCTGCGTCCGTGCGGACGGGACCGGGCCGGACCGAGCAGGTGACGACCTCGTACAGGGGGTGGCCGTCCGTGTCCTTGGCACGGCCGAAGATCCGGTGCGGAATGCCCAGCTCGAAGGGGAGCAGCCCGGTCAGGGCCAGCACGACGACCCGATGCCTCTTGATGCCCTTTAGATCACCCATGGCCCGATCCTATCGAACACTGTCCTCCGGGCCACTCGTTGCGGTTGATCGCTCCCCGGATGCTGGGTGACGTGACCCAGACAACCGAGCCGCAGCACGGCAGACTGCCCCTTCGCCGCCCTCCACGCACCCGTGTCCACCGTGCGTGGTTCGTCGCCGCCGTCACCTTTGTGACGATCATCGGCGCCGCGGCCTTCGCCTCGCTGCCCGGTCTGCTGATCGAGCCGCTGCACGAGGAGTTCGACTGGTCGCGCGGCACGATCGGCTTCGCGGTCTCGGTCAATCTCGCGCTGTACGGGCTCACCGCGCCGTTCGCCGCGGCGCTGATGGACCGCTTCGGCATCCGCCGGGTGGTCGCCATAGCCCTCACGGTCATCGCGGTCGGCTCCGGGCTCACCGTCTTCATGACGACGTCCTGGCAGCTCGTCCTCTACTGGGGCATCCTCGTCGGCCTGGGCAGCGGCTCGATGGCGCTGGCGTTCGCCGCGACGGTCACCAACCGTTGGTTCGTGCAGCGGCGCGGCCTGGTCACCGGCATCCTCACCGCAGCCGGCGCCTCCGGCCAGCTCGTCTTTCTCCCACTCCTCTCCTGGCTGGTCGAGAACCACGGCTGGCGCCCGGCCTCGATCACGGTCGCGCTCTCGGCGCTGGCCGTCGTCCCCTTCGTCTGGCTGCTGCTGCGGGACCACCCGGCGGACGTGGGGATCGCCGCGTACGGCGCGGAGGGCTTCACCCCGAAGCCGGACCCGGTGCCGGGCGCGGCCCGCCGCGCGGTCACGGTGCTGTTCAAGGCGGCCCGCACCGGGCCGTTCTGGCTGCTGGCGGGCACCTTCGCGATCTGCGGCGCGTCGACGAACGGCCTCGTCAAAACCCACTTCGTACCCGCCGCCCACGACCACGGCATGCCGATCACGGCGGCCGCGTCGCTGCTCGCGGTGATAGGTGTCTTCGATGTCGTCGGCACGATCGCGTCGGGGTGGTTCACGGACCGCTTCGAGGCGCGGCGGCTGCTGGCGGTGTATTACGCGCTGCGCGGGATCTCACTGCTCTTCCTGCCGATGCTGCTCGCCCCGTCCGTCCACCCGCCGATGATCTTCTTCATCGTCTTCTACGGCCTGGACTGGGTGGCGACCGTGCCGCCGACGATCGCCCTGTGCCGCGAGCACTACGGCGAGGACAGCGCGATCGTGTTCGGCTGGGTGCTGGCATCGCACCAGGTGGGCGCGGCGGTCATCGCCTTCGCGGGCGGTTTGGCGCGGGACGTCTTCGGCTCGTACGACGTGATCTGGTACGCGTCGGGCGCGCTGTGCGCGGCGGCGGCGCTGATGGCACTGGTGATCCGGCGCAGGCCGCTGACCGCGCTGCCGCCGGTGTCGTTGCAGAAGGGGTCGGAAGACCCGGTCAGGGGCTGAAGCGCCCGAACTTCCCCCGGTGGAAGAGCAGCGGCGCTGCCTCGTCGTCCGCACCGAGCGCCGCCACGCGGCCGACGACGATCAGATGGTCGCCCCCGGTGTGCACGGCCTGGATCGTGCAGTCGATCCAGGCCGGTACGGAGTCGAGGAGCGGCGACCCGGTCGCGGGTGATGCGGTGTGGATGACCCCGGCGAACTTGTCCGCGCCGCTGACGGCGAACCCCCGGCACAGCTCGCCCTGGTGCGTGCCAAGGACGTTGACGCAGAAGGCCCCGGCGCGGGCGATGCGCGGCCAGGTCGTGGACGTACGGGCGACCATGAAGGCGATCAGCGGCGGATCGAGCGACAGGGACGCGAAGGACTGACAGGCGAAGCCGGCGGGACCGTCCTCGTCGTGCGCCGTGACGACGGTGACGCCGGTCGCGAAGTGCCCCAGCACGCGCCGGAATTCGGCCGGCTCGACGGGCAGCCGCTCGTCATCGCCGACGGCCCGCAGATCGGGGCGCGGGAGTACGTCGAACGGCTCGCTGGCCGGGTCGGTGGCCGGGTCCGTGGCCGTGGGAGCCCCCACGGACCTGAGGTATCGGACGGCGGTGGCCGCCATCCCTGCGTGTCCCATCACATCCCCATTGAACCTGACGGTGCGTCAGATGGGAAGAGTGCCCGTGCAGCCCGTACGCATCGGTGCTTGCATTGCGTCCCCCTGTCACATCGGATGGGTTTCGTCGGTCATTGCTGTGACACGACGCGACGGAGGTATGTGACCGATGGACGAGCGCGAGCGGCTGGCTGAGCGGTTCGAGGCGCACCGGAGCCATCTGCGGGCCGTGGCCTACCGCATGCTCGGCTCGGCGAGTGAGGCGGACGACGCCCTTCAGGAAGCCTGGCTGCGCATCAGCCGATCCGACACCAGCGGGGTCGAGAACCTGGGCGGCTGGCTGACGACAGTCGTCGGCCGGGTGTCGCTGAACATGCTGCGGTCGCGCACCTCACGGCGTGAGGACCCGCTGGACACGCATGCGCCCGAGCCGGTCGTGAGCCGTGCGGAAGGGGCCGGGGGGATCGACCCCGAGCAGGAGGCGGTGCTGGCCGACTCGGTCGGGCTCGCGCTGCTCGTCGTACTCGACACGCTGGCACCGGCGGAGCGGCTCGCTTTCGTACTGCACGACATGTTCGCCGTGCCCTTCGACGAGATCGCCAACATCGTGGAGCGCTCTCCGGGCGCGGCACGGCAGCTCGCCAGCCGCGCACGCCGCCGGGTGCAGGGGTCGACCCCGGTTCCCGAGGTCGACCTCGGTCGCAAGCGCGAGGTCGTCGACGCCTTCCTCGCCGCCTCGCGCGGCGGTGACTTCGACGCGCTGCTCGCCGTGCTCGATCCGCATGTCGTGCTCCGGGCCGACCGCGCCGCCGTTTCCGCGGGCGCGGCGGAGCAGGTCCGTGGTGCGCAGGCGGTGGCCGACACCTTCTCGGGGCGGGCCCGGATGGCGCAGCCGGCGCTGGTGGACGGGGCGGCGGGGGCCCTGTGGGCTCCGGGCGGAAAGCCGCGGATCGTCTTCGACTTCACGATCAGGGACGGGAAGATCGTCGGGATCGACATCCTCGCCGACCCCGAACTCATCGGCGAGCTCGACCTGGCGGTTGTCGACGACTAGAGCAGAGGGGTCTGGTGAGCTGGTGCCAACGGCCCCTGTGGCGAGGCATTCAGCCCGGCCGCAGGGGCCGTCGCAGGAAGCGCTTCAGCGGCTCAGCGAGCGCTTCAGAAGAAAGGCTGCGAGCGGTGGGTCGGACGAGGTCTCAGAACCCCTGGACGTAGTACGGCTCGACTGTCATCCAGCCGTTCGCGCGGGCGCCGGCGCGGCGGCCGGTGTCGTTCTTGGCCAGGGTGTACCAGGAGTCGACGTAGTCCGGGTCGTCGGTCCACCAGTCGTCGGGAATGGCGTCCAGGACCGCGTTGACCAACGGGATGTAGGCGCCCTGGTCGGCGATGGTGAGCAGGATGCCGGCGATGGCCTTGGCGAGGTCGCGGTAGTTGGTGCTGCCGTCCTCCTCCATCATCACGGCGTCGGCGAGGTTGTACTTGTAGTTGGACCAGTTCACCAGGATCTGGTTGGGGTGGTAGACCACTCCGTCCTTGTCCAGGTAGGGCATGTCGACCGGGTCGACGCGGACCTTGCCGTCCAGGCCGAAGCCGGTCACGAGCGAGTAGACCTCGGCGTCGCCCTTGACCCAGGGCTCCTCGTCGTCCGAGAGCGCCACGCCGGTAATACGCGTGGTCCAGAAGCCCGCACCGGCGGTGCTCGCCTGCGGCACGGTCAGGCCGTGCTTGCTGAACTCCTGGCGCATGACCTTCATGCCCGCCGCAATGGCCTTGGACTCGTCGATGTCGAGCACATAGACGGGCCGGTCGGGGGTCTTGCGCGCGTCCAGCGTGTGGGCGGCGCCATGGCTGTCGTAAGCGGTGATCGTCTTGGCACGGTCGTCGGCCGTGGCGGCGGCGACGAGCGGGACGGCGCCGGCCTTGAGGTGCTTGCGCATCGAGTCTGCGCCCAGGCGCAGCCGCAGTAGGGAGCCGGTGTCCGCGCCGAGGCCCTTGGCGGCGGCGATCTGCCGATCGGCCGAGACCAGCGAGGACGTGAGGCGCTTGCCGGCCTGCGCCACGGTGGCCCGGCCGGTCAGCGCGCGCAGATCAGATTGCCTGGCGCCCAGGGCCGCATCACGCACCTGCGAGCGCCAGACCGCGTCGGCGAGCGAAGCGGCGACCGCCCGGGCGGTCCGGTCCTCGATGCGGCTGACCGCGGCCGAGGTTGCTGTGCGTGACGGCGGTGCCGAGGCAGTCGCCCGGTCAGCAGCCGCAGTGTCCGCCGGGGCACCTGCCGCGGGAAACGCGGCAAGCTGGACGGCGGCCAGGCAGGTGACGGAAATGATGGCACCGGCAAGGAGTTTGGGCCGGGCACGTCTACTGCTCAAGAGGTCCTCCTGAAGCGAGTGGGGGGTATTCCGGGGTCGCATTCGGATGGAGCGTGAGAGCCGTGGTACAGAACGATCTACACGAGTAGACTCGTGTGTTCAGGATGACGGTGCCATGTCAGAAAGGCAACCGGTCTGTCCCCAACTCGGCCCCGGCTGGGGCGCGTTGCGCGTGGCGTTCGAGGAACTCGCTGTGGCTAGAGCCCGCGGTACTGAGGCGTGCGGCGCTCCACGAAGCTCGCCACGCCCTCGTTCGCGTCCCGAGTCGTCATATTGACCTCCTGCGCGGCAGCCTCCGCGGCGAAGGCTGCGGCCCGGTCGGCGTCGAGCGAGGCGTTCACCAGCTGCTTGGTGAGCGCGATCGCCCTCGTCGGCCCGGCCGCCAGCCGCTCCGCCCACTCGCGCGCGGTCTTCTCCAGCTCGTGCGCCGCCACGACGCGGTTGACCAGCCCGATCCTCTCGGCCTCCGCTGCGGGCAGCGAGTCGCCGAAGAACATGAGCTCCTTGGCCCTTTGCGGCCCGACCAGCCGCGGCAGCAGATACGCCCCGCCGCCGTCCGGGACGAGCCCGCGCCGTACGAACACCTCGATGAACTTGGCCTCTTCCGCAGCCAGTACGAGATCACAGGCGAAGGCGAGATGCGCGCCGATGCCTGCGGCGGTCCCGTTCACGGCCGCGATCACGGGCTTCTCACAGTCCAGTACGGCCCCGATGAGGCGCTGCGCGCCGAGCCGGATCGTCCGCGCCACGTCCCCGGGGATCCGATCCCGGCCGGCCGGCGGCGTCCCGCGCAGGTCCGCGCCGGCGCAGAAGCCCTTGCCGGTGGCGGCGATGACGACGGCGCGGATCGCTGGGTCGGCGGAGGCGGCGGCGAGCAGCGCGATGATCCTCTCCCGCTGGTCCCAGGTGACCGCGTTCATGGCTTCGGGGCGATTGAGCGTGATCCACGAGACGCCGTTGTCAGTGGCGTGCTGTATCAATGACTCAACGTGATCAACGTGATCAACGGGTTCTTCGGGGGAGGAAGTCATGGGGGTACGGCTCCGATTCGTGAGGCGGGCGGGGGACTTACCGGCACACCGCCAGAGCGTCCAGCGCCACCGCGCCCTGCCCGCGCGGCAGCACCATCAGCGGGTTGATGTCCAGCTCCGACAGCTCGTCGCCCAGCTCCAGCGCCATCCGCTCGACCCGCAGCACCACTTCCACCAGCGCGTCCACATCCACCGGCGGGCCGCCCCTGACACCGTCCAGCAGCGCGCGGCCGCGCAGTTCGCCGAGCATCGCGCGTGCCTGGTCCTCGCCGAAGGGCGGTACGCGTACGGCCGCGTCGTGCAGCACCTCCACCAGCACCCCGCCGAGGCCGACCGTCACCGTCGGACCGAACAGCGCGTCCTGGGTGACTCCGACGACCATCTCGACCCCCCGCTCGACCATCTGGCAGACCAGGATCCCGTCGAGGTCGACGCCCTCGTAGCGGGCGATGTCGGTCAGTTCGCGATAGGCGTCGCGGACCTGGCTGGCCGAGGTCAGCCCGACCTTGACCAGGCCCAGTTCGGTCTTGTGGGCGAGCTGCGTCCCCGACGCCTTCATGACGACCGGGTAGCCGACCAGTCCCGCGGCCCGGACCGCCGCCGCCGCGCTGGTCACCAGCTGCTCGCGCGGCACGCGGATGCCGTACGCCCGAAGGAGCTGCTTCGCCGCGTGCTCGCTCAGCTGCTTGCCCGGGCGCATCAGTGCCTGCGCCTTGCGGAAGGAGAGGGACGGGGTGCGCGGCGCCTCGTCGAAGGGGGAGCGGTAGCCGGCCCTGAAGCGGTGGTGGTCCAGGTAGGCGCGGACGGCGGTGATGCAGTTGGCGAAGGTGCGGAAGGTGGCGACCCGCGAGGACCCGAGCAGCGTCTCGCGGTACGCCGCCTCCGTGCCCACCGGCGACCCCCACACCACGCACACCAGCTTGTCCGTGGCCTCCGCCGCGTCCACCAGGTCCTGCGCCAGCTTGTCGCTCATCGGCGGGAAGGGGCCGGTGATCGGGCAGATCAGCACCCCGACCTGTGGGTCGGCCAGGATCGCGTCGATGATCTTGCGCCCGCGCCAGTCGCCCACGGGATGCCCGCCGTTGTCGACGGGGTTCGCGACGCTCAGATACGGCGGTATCCACTCGTGCAGTTCGGCCTGCTTGGCCTCGGGGAGCCGCGGCAGCCGCAGCCCCGCCGCGGTCGCCAGGTCCGAGAAGTGCGCGCCCGTGCCGCCCGAGATCGAATAGACGACGACGCCGTCGGCCACGGGCCTGCGCGCCCGTGCCAACAGCGCTGAGGTGTCCTGGAGTTCGTCGAGCCCGTCCACCCGGATCACGCCGAACTGCCGCATCGCCGCGTCCACCACCTGGTCCGCGCCGGTCAGTTTGCCGGTGTGCGAGGCGGCCATCCGCGCCCCGGTCTCGGTCCGCCCGACCTTGACCGCGACCACCGGTACCCCGCGCCGCGCGGCCCGGTCGGCGGCGAGCAGGAAGGAGCGCCCGTCCTTGAGCCCCTCGACGTAGCAGGCGATGGCCCCGACCTCGGGCCGCTCGGCGAAGTACGAGATGAAGTCGGCGGTCTCCAGGTCGGCCTCGTTGCCCGTGGGCGCCCAGTGGGAGAGCCGTACGCCGAGCTCCTGCATGGTGAAGACGGGCCGCCCCTGGTGTCCGGACTGGGTGATCAGCGCGATCGCCGGCCCGTCCAGGTCGTCCCGGAACTTCTCGAAGGCGTTCAGATTGGTGTTGGGGCCAAGAAGCCGCAGCCCCGAGCGCTCCACCGCGGCGGCCAGTCGCGTCTGGGCGGCCGCGCCCTGCTCGCCGGTCTCGGCGTACCCGGAGGCGAAGGCCACGGCGAACTTCACCTTGGCCTCAGCGAGTTCCTCGATCACCGGCAGCGGGTCGCCGACCAGCAGCACGGCGAGGTCGATCTGCTCGGGCAATTCGCCGACGGACGGCGCGCAGCGCAGCCCGAAGACGCTCTCCCGGGTCGGATGCACGGGATACAGCCGCGCGCCGACGCGCTCGGCCCAGTCGACGAGCTGCCGCGTGATCCCGGTATTGGGCCGCCCGTCGCCGTCGGACGCCCCGACGACGGCGACGGACGAGGGCCGGAAGAACCGGTCCAGATCGGGCACGGGCGCGTACAGCGGTCGCCCGCTGACATCCAGATCACCGTCGGTGGCGGTGCCGTGCACAACGGTGTGCGGTGATTCGCCGCAGGCCACAACGCGGGCGCGGAGGTCGGTGGTGAGGGTGCCGTGAGTCGATCCAAGCATCGCCGAGCCCCGCTCCTGCTCGTTGGACAGTTAACTGACGCATAGTCAGATTACAGACCTGACGGCCTGTCAGGAACAGTCCTGCGGGCAAAGGCTGGCGGCGGCACCGATTTGCGGGTTCCGTGGAAGGGCACACTCGGTTCTCGCGGGTGCGCCGCCCGCCCCGTGGACGGCCGCTGTCCCACCCGTACCCATGTGTGTGAGCCCGCACCCTCCACGCCGAGCGGGAGTGGGGGCGCGATCCTGTTCTCCGGCGGGGTGGCCGGGCGGCCCGCTAGCGCACCAGCGCCTTCGCGATCTTGCGTGCGTCGATCGCCATCTCGCGGAACATCCCGCTGATCGGGTTGGTGAACCCGGTGAAGAAGAGCCCCGGCGCCTGCGCGGCGGCGCGGCCGCCGTGCACCACCGGGCGGCCCCGCTCGTCCAGTACGCCGAGGTGGCCCACCAGGTTCTCCAGTGCCCGCTCGTAGCCCGTCGCCGCGATCACCGTATCCGGGGTGATGCGGGTGCCGTCCGCCAGGACCGCCTTGCTGTCCTCGAAGGAGTCCAGCGCCGCGACCGGTTCGACCTTGCCGGAGCGGACCGCGGCGATCAGGCCGACGTCCTGGACCGGGATCGCGCCCTCGCGCACCCGGGAGTACAGGCCCGCGTCCGGGCGCGGCAGGCCCTGTTCGGCGAGGTCGGGTACGGAGATCTTGCCCATGATCTCGCCCGCCCGGTCCACGAGGCGGACCGGGAGGCGGCGGACCAGAATGCCGGTGCGCTGGGCCGGCCAGCCCGCCGTCGAGCGGCGGACTATGTGCGGGGCCGTCCGCACGGCGAGGCGGACCCGGGCGGCGCCGCCCTCCACCAGGTCGACGGCTATCTCGGCGCCGGTGTTGCCGACGCCGACGACCAGTACGTCCTTGCCCGCGTACCGGGCTGCGTTGCGGTACTCGCCCGCGTGCAGCAGTTCTCCGGTGTACGAATCGCGGCCCGGCCAGTCGGGCAGGCGCGGGGTGTGGTTGTAGCCGGTGGCCACCACGACCGCCCGCCCGGTCAGCTCACGGCCGCCCGTCGCATGCAGTAGCCAGTCGGGGCCCGACGGCTCGATCCGGGAGACCTCGACCCCCGTCACGATCTCCAGCTCGTGGAACTCCGCATACTTCTCCAGGTAGCGGATCACGTTGTCGCGCGAGACCCAGCGCCCGAAGGACCGGGGCATCGCGAGGCCGGGCAGGCCGGACAGCCGCCGGGTGGTGTGCAGATGCAGCCGGTCGTAGTGGCGGCGCCAGGACGCGCCCACGGATTCGGACTTCTCCAGCACCACGGCCCGTACGCCCTGCTCCCGCAGCGCGGCGGCAGCCGCGAGACCGCCCGGGCCGCCGCCGATGACGTAGACGGGCCGGTCGTTCGTGAGGTCGATGTCCTTTTCGTCGGGCATGAATCGTGAGCGTAACCGCACGATTACTTGATGGGTCTCAGTCAAGATGGGAATCGGTTGCGAATCGGTCACGCGCGCACACCACTTGTTCACAAGCCGCCGCATCCCTTGCGCGCGGGCCGCCCCATCCGCTGAACTGACGTACCGTCAGAAATGTGGAAAGGGGGTCCGGATGGAGACCGTCTGGCTCACCGGTGCCGAATGGCTCGCCGTCCTTCGTATCGGTCTCGGCCTCTGGTGGCTGGAGAGCTGGCGCCACAAGGACAAGAAGGGCTGGTTCGAGCGCGGCACCGGCATCGCCTGGGCCGCCGACGTCGCGGGCAAGCACAGGTGGCCCTTGGTGAAGACCGGCTTCAAGACGGTGGTCCAGCCCCGCCCCAAGGCGATGGCGTACATCGTCGTCTACGCCGAACTCGCCCTCGGACTCGGTCTGGTCGTCGGCTTCCTGACCCCGATCGCCCTCGTCGGCGGCCTGCTCCTCAATCTGCTCTATCTCGTCCTGATGATCCATGACTGGGCGGAACAGGGGCAGAACGCCATGATGGCGCTCATATCGCTTGTCGCGCTCTTCGCCATGTCCTGGCAGACCTGGTCCCTCGACAGTGCGATCGGACTCTTCTGATGGCGACGGCGCCGCGGTTCGATCTGCCCGAAAGCGACGACTTCACCCGCCCCTTCTGGGGCGCCGCCACCGACGGGCGGCTGCTGATCCGCCGTTGCCGCGTGTGCGCGCGAGCTCACCACTATCCGCGCGAGTTCTGCCCGTACTGCTGGAGCGAGGACGTCGACTGGGAGCGGGCGAGCGGCCGCGCGACGCTCTACACCTGGTCCGTCGTGCACCGCAACGACCTGCCGCCCTTCGGCGCCCGCGCCCCGTACACCGCCGGGGTCGTCGATCTCGTCGAGGGCCCGCGCATGATGACCGAGATCGTTCAGTGCCCGGAGGGCGGACTGAGCATCGGCATGGCGCTGGAGGTCACCTTCCGCCAGGAGGACGGCGAGCAAGCAGTCCCCGTCTTCCGGCCGGCGTGATCACGGCCAGAGCAGCTCCTTCATCCAGCCGCCGTCCTCGCGGCGGTAGCGCAGCCGCACGTGCCGCCGCTGCTCGTCGCCCTGGAAGAACTCCACCTCGTACGGATCGAGCACATAGCGCGTCCAGGTCGGCACGGGCGCGTCGGGCTCGGCCTGTGCCCGCTCCCACGCCGCCTGCGAGGCGTCCGCCAACTCACTCCGGGAGCCCAGGACTTCACTCTGGCGGCCGGTGAGCGCCGCGGCCAGCGCGCCCGTCGAGCGGGCGTGCAGATCGGCCTGGCTCTCGGTGGAGCCGCTCGCGCCCACCTTGCCCCGGATCCGGATCTGGCGGCCCTGCGCGGCCCAGTAGAAGCCCAGCGCGGCATCGGGGCGGGCGGCCAGCTGGCGGCCCTTCGCGCTGGTGGCGTGCGAGGCGAAGTGCCAGCCCCGCTCGTCCGCGTCGTGCAGCATCAGCGTTCGTACGTCAGGACGCCCCTGCTCGTCCACGGTGGCCAGGGTCATGGTGTGCGGCTCTCGCTGACCGGCTGCCACGGCCTCCGCGAACCACCGGTGGAACAGCGGCAGTGGCGTGCTGGGCGCCGCGGCAGGGTCGAAGCCGGGGAGCGTGGTGTCCCAGACCCGCTGTGCGCGCAGGAGCCTGCGGAACGTTTCCTGCTGATCGTTGTCCATGCGGTTATTACTACACTCGCAGTGGTGTCAGGGGGCAGTGAGAGGAACACGCATGAGGCAGAACCTGGCCCGGCGCGCCGCGCTGATCGACGCGGCCATCGAGGTGCTCGCCCGCGAGGGTGCGCGCGGCCTGACATTCCGGGCCGTCGACGCCGAGGCGGAGGTGCCCAAGGGCACCGCGTCCAACTACTTCGCCAACCGCGACGATCTGCTCACCCAGGCCGGCGGCCGGATCTACGAGCGGATGCAACCGGACGAGCCGACCATGGAGGCCATGCTCGAAGGGCCGGCCACTCGCGCGCGGACCGCCGAACTGGTGCGCGAAGTGGTGGAGCGCGTCACCGCGTTCCGCACCGGCTATCTCGCGCTTCTGGAGCTGCGTCTGGAGGCCACCCGCCGCCCCGCCCTGCGCGCGGTGCTCACCGAGCGCGTCAGGGAGGACGTCGAGAACAATGTCACCAGCCACCTGGCCGCCGGTCTGCCCGGCGACGCCGACGCGGTCAGGATGATTTACCTCGCCGCCAATTGGCTGGTGGTGGAACGCCTCACACTTCCCGACGTCTTCCCCAGGGAGGAGGCCGGCGACCTCATCGCGGCGCTGGTCGAGCGGCTGCTCCCGGAGTAGCCCGGTCCGAGCCGAGCCGCGGGCTGCCCTGCGCCGTCACCGGGCCGGGCCTCACTGCCCTGCGCCGTCACCGGGCCGGGCCTCACTGCCCCGTGCCTCAACGCGTCGCGGCCAGTGCCTCGCGGCTCGCGTAGTCCTTGATCCCGATGGCATGCGCCGCCTCCTGCACACTCTCGGTGATCTTCCTCGCGATCAGGTTCTTCCAGGGCATGTACGGCAGCATCCGCAACATCGCCATCCGCAGACGGATCTTGCCCTTTGAAGGGACCGTCATCTCCTTCGCGAAGCGCTCGGCGAACCTCTGGTTGAGCTCCACGCCCGACCGCATCCCGCTCTCGTAGCGCTCGTACGCCACCGTGTGATCGCCGTTCGCCGCCGCCAGCTCGCCCGCCAGGATGTACGCGCCGATCAGCGCGAGGCCGGTGCCCTGGCCGGAGGCCGGTGATGCGCAGTGGGCCGCGTCGCCCAGCAGCAGGACCCGCCCCTTCGACCAGCGGTCCATCTCGATCAGGGTGATGGAGTCGAAGTAGAAGTCGCGGGCGGCCGCGGCGTTCTCCAGCATCGTCGGGATCTCCCACCCGTCGCCCGCGAAGGCGTCGGCGAGGATCTTCTTCTGCCGGTCCATGTCCCGGTAGTCGTACGACAGCTCGGACGAGCCGAAGATGAACAGGTTCTTGGCGGTGCTCTCGCCGCCCGAACTGTAGGCGCACACCAGCTTGTTGGGCAGCGCGTGGTACGTCTCCCAGCGGTCCAGGCCCAGATGGTTGGGCGCGGTGAAGATGGAGATGTACGCGCCCAGGTGCCGCTTGAACTGCCTCTCGTCGCCGAACACCAGCCGACGCGTGTTGGAGTGCAGCCCGTCCGCGCCCACGACCAGGTCGAAGCGGCGTGGCTCACCGTTCTCGAAGGTGACGGTGATGCCGTCCGCATCTTCGTTCAGGGCCGCGATCGAGTCGCCGAAGATGTACTCGACGCCGTCGCGCGTGTGCTCGTACATGATGCGGGCCAGGTCGCCGCGCATGATCTCGTCGTCGCCGTCCACCCGTCCGCCGAAGAAGTCGGCGGGCATCTCGGCGATGGTGCCGCCGGCGTCGTCGACGTATGAACCGCCCTGCATGTCCGTGGAGGCGCGGCGCACGTCGTCCAGGATCCCCATCCGCTCGCAGACGTCGATGGAGACGCCGCGCAGGTCGACCTTGTAGCCGCCGGGCCGCAGCTGAGGGGCGCGCTCGACGAGGGTCGGGGTGAAGCCGTAGCGGTGCAGCCAGAGAGCGAGGGCAGGGCCCGCGATCGAGGCACCGGAGATCAGAACGGTCTTGTTGGCGAGCCTGTGGCTGGTGCCGGCGTGCTTCGTCATCGGGACTCCCGGGTCGAGTGATGGGCGGCGCCTGCGCCTGCGCGCCTGCCGGTGATCGAACTATACGGATGTCCCATACGTTTGTCTATGACGGTTGTATAGATCCCTTTCGGTAGAGCTTCCTTCCCTGGAGTCCCTCCCGGCTTCTCAGTCCCGGCCCAGCACCACCGTCCCGGACGAGCAGAACCATCCGCCCGTACCGGATGCCACCGCCAGCCGCGGTGGCCCGCCGTCGGCCTTGCGCACCTGGTGGCCGTCCGCCTCGCCGCGGAGCTGCCGTACGGCCTCGACCAGCAGAAACAGCCCGCGCATCCCGGGATGGCAGGCGGAAAGGCCGCCGCCGTCGGTGTTCACCGGCAGCTCGCCGTCGAGCTTCAGCCGCCCCTTCTCGACGAAGGGCCCGCCCTCGCCCTTGGTGCAGAAGCCCAGGTCCTCCAGCGTCACCAGCGTCATGTAGGTGAAGGCGTCATAGATCTCGGCGATGTCGATGTCAGCGGGGGTGACGCCCGCGCGCTCGAAGGCGAGTCGGCCGCTCACCGCCGCCGGGGAGACGGTGAAGTCCTCCCACTCGGACATCGTGGTGTGGGAGACGTACTCGCCGGTGCCCAGAATCCACACCGGGTCCTTCGCGCAGTCGCGTACGTACTCCTCCGCGGCGATCAGCACCGCGCAGCCGCCGTCGCTGCGGATACAGCAGTGCAGCTTGGTGAACGGGTCCGCGATCACCGGCCCTTCCAGCACCTCGTCGACGGTGATCGGGTCGCGGAACATCGCGTCCGGGTTGGCGGCGGCGTTCGCCCGCGCCTGGACCGCCACCGAGGCGAGCTGCTCCAGCGTCGTGCCGTACTCGTGCATATGGCGGCGGGCGGCCATCGCGTACTTGGCGATGAGGGTGTGGCCGTACGGGACCTCGAACTGGAGCGGTCCGCGGCCGCCGAAGGAGAGGTTGGAGGTGCGCCGCCGCGCCTTGATGTCGGCGCGGGCGGTCGATCCGTAGACGAGTAGTACGGCATTGGCGTGACCGGCGGCGATCGCGTCTGCCGCATGCGCCGCCATGACCTCCCAGGTGGCGCCGCCGACGGCGGTCGAGTCCACCCAGCGCGGCCTCAGGCCCAGATACTCGGCGACCTCGGCCGGGGCGAGCGTGCCGAGGCCGGCCGAGCCGAATCCGTCGATGACGGACCGGTCGAGGCCGCTGTCGGCGAGTGCGCGGCGGGCGGCCTGGGCGTGGAGGGCGTAGGGCGTGGGGCCATCGACGCGGCCGCAGTCCGAGAGGGATATGCCGACGATGGCGACTCTGCGCTGTGGGGAGGCCATGAATCTGACGGTACATCAGATAGCTTGGAGCGTACGGCTGGAAGCAGTACCGAAGACGTCGGTGCCCATCTCGCACGCACACCTCTGTGAATCTGGGTCCGCCGCCTCTAGCATGACGGCCCGTCAGATACGGAGGGATCCCATGGACACCGCCTTCACCGCGGAGCAGGACGAGATCCGCCGCACCCTGCGCGAACTGCTGACCAAACGGTCCGGCCCGGAAGAGGTCAGGGCCGCCGTCCGCACCGCCGCCGGGTACGACCCGCAGCTGTGGGCGCAGCTGTCCGAGCAGCTGGGCCTGCCGGGTCTCGCGCTGCCCCAGTCGTACGGCGGCGTGGGGTGCGGCCTCGCGGAGCTCGCGCTCGCCTGCGAGGAGACCGGGCGGGCGCTGCTGCCCTCGCCGCTGCTGGCCACTGCGGGGCTCGCGGCGCCGCTGATCACCGCGCTCGGGACGCCCGGGCAGCGCGACGAACTGCTGCCGCGTATCGCGGACGGCTCGCTGACCTGCGCACTCGCAGTGCCGGGCGGCGCTCTGGCGTCGGCTCTCGGGCTGACCGCTGACAACGCGTCGGGGGAGTGGGCGGGCGGCGGCCGGGCCGGCGGCGTACAGGCGCGGCCCGGCGACGGCGGGGAGTGGCTGCTCTATGGGGAGGCCGGGCAGGTCCTCGACGGACACAGCGCGGGACTGCTGCTGGTCGCGGCGCACACGGGCGGCTTCGCCCGCAGCCGGACGCTCCTGTTCCTGGTACGGGCGGATGCGGCGGGTCTTACCCGGGTCCGGCAGACGTCACTGGACCAGACGCGGCCGCAGGCCCGTATCGAACTACGGGACTGCGCGGCGGAATTGCTGGGCGCGGACGACGCTGCGGATGTGCCGGGGGCGCTGGCGGGTGCGGGGGCGCGGGCGGCGGCCCTGCTGGCGGCGGAGGCGGTCGGCGCGGCCGCGAGCGCGCTGGACCGGACGGTGGAGTACGTCCGCGCCCGCGAGCAGTTCGGCCGGGCGATCGGCTCCTTCCAAGCGGTGAAGCACAGGCTGGCGGATCTGTACGTACGGGTCCAGGCGGCCCGCTCGGCGGCGTACTACGCGGCGTGGGACCCGGCGGAGGGCGGTCTGGCCCTGGCCCAGTGCCTGGAGGCGCTGCGGGTGGTCACCGGGGAGGCCGTCCAGCTGCACGGCGGGATCGGCTTCACCTGGGAACACGAGGCGCACCTTTACTTCAAACGGGCGACGGCGGACGAGCTGCTGTTCGGCCCGGTCCACCGGCTGCGCGCGCATGCGGCCGAACGGGCGGGACTCTTCGCTGCGCGGCCGGCGGTGGCGGTCTGATGCCTCCTGGTGTGCGACTGATCCAGAAGGTCTCGTCGACCCGCGCCTTCGCGAAGATCGCGCCCCACTTCATCCCGGCGATGGACCGCACGGTGCACCGCCTGACGCGCGGCAGGGTGCTGCTCAGCGCACAGATGCTGCCGGGCGTCATTCTCACGGCCCGTGGCGCGAAGAGCGGCCTGCCGAGGGTCACCCCGCTTGCCTGTATGCCGGAGGACTCGGGCGGCTGGCTCCTGATCGGCTCCAACTTCGGCCGCCCGGGCCACCCGTCCTGGACGGCGAACCTGCTGAAGAACCCGGACGCGGAGGTCAGCTGGAAGGGCGAGGACATTCAGGTCCACGCCCGCCTGCTGGAGGGCGAGGAAAGGGAAGAGGCCTGGCGGGCGGCCCTGAAGTTCTGGCCGCCGTACGCGACGTACCAGTCAAGGGTGGACCGTCAGATCCGCCTGTTCCGCCTGTCCCGCCGGTAGGGATGCGGATTCAGCGATGCGGATTGCGGTGCCCTTCGGGGGTTCGCCCGCGAAACCCACCACGCGGCTTGCGGTGCCTTCGGGGGTTCGCCCGCGAAGGCACCACCGGACACCAACCACCAACTCCCCCTGGCCCACGCCGACCACGGACCAGGATGACCAAAGCCGACGGCGGTCACCCGGAAAGGGACCGCCGTCGGCCTGACAGGACTTGAAAAGGTGAGCCGCAGCCGCCTACTTCGTCGGCTTCTTGCCCGTGATGCCCAAGTGCACCAACAGCGCCAGATTCGGCTTCAGTTCCGCCTGTTTCACACCCCAGGTCGTGAACCCCTTCTGATGCGACGCCACCGCCGCCAGCATCGCCACCAGCGAGCCTGCCATCGCCGCCGGGCTGACGTCCTTGTCGACCTTGCCCTTGGACTGCAAGTCCTTCACCGCGTCCGTAAGGGAGTTGGTGACCGAGTTCAGGATCTTCATGCGGATCTTGTAGAACCGTTTGTCCCCCTCCGCGGCCCCAAGATCCACCACTCGCAGAATCGCGTCGTGGCGCCGCCAGAAATCGAGGAAGCCCTCGACCAGCGCCTCCGACGTCTGCCAGCCGCCCTTGCCGACCCAGGAGCGGCCGGAGACCAGTTCGGTCAATCCCGCGCCCTCCTTGGCCATTTCCTCCGCGATCTCGAGGACCGCGCCCTCGACGTCCGGGAAGTACTGGTAGAAGGTCGCGGGTGAAGTGCCCGCCTTCCGGGCCACGTCGATGACTTTGACGTCCCGGTACGGCGAGGAGCTGAGCATCTCGCTGAGGCAGTCGAGCAGCTTCTGCCGCGTCGCCTGTCCGCGTCGTCCGGCCACTCGGCCGTCGACGGTGCGTACTTGTCCTGTCATGCCGTCAGCTTACCGAGGGGTGATCGGCGCGCGATTCGGCCGAGTGCAAATGGGGTGCGGCAACCCTGGCGGGCAGGGTGCGGCAGGGGTGCGGCCGGTATACGCCAATAGTGTTATCAACAGCCTGTGGACAACTTCCGTGGACAACTCAACAATCCTCGGCCTCGCCGTGGCTCCCATGTCCTGATAATTGACCAAACGTTCGATTCGATCCCCTGCGCCACGCGGGTCACGCCGCTAGCTTGAGTGTGACGGGCACCACACCCGCCGCATCCCGCACCAGGGAAGGAACCAGGTCCATGGCCGTATTCCCACAGGGCGCGCCGTGCTGGGTGGACGCGGCGCTCCCCGATGTCGAGGCGGGCAAGCGCTTCTACGGTGAGCTGTTCGGCTGGACATTCGGCGGGGGCGAAGGGGCGTACGTCGACGCCTTCAGCGACGAAAAGCTGGTCGCCGCCCTCGTGCCCAAGCGCGACGGCCGGATGCCCACCGTCTGGGGCGTCTACTTCGCCACCTCCGACGCTGCCGCGCTGAGCAGGGAGATCAGGGACGCCGACGGCCAGGTGATCACGGCCCCGGTGCAAGTCGGCACGGCCGGGACGATGGCGCTCGCCACGGATCCCGGCGGCGCGGTCTTCGGGCTCTGGCAGGCGGGCGACAGGGCCGGCTTCGAGAAGCAGGGCGAGCCGGGCTCCTTCTGCTGGACCGAGGTGTACACGCGGGACAAGGAGCGGGCGGACGCCTTCTACGAACGGGTTTTCGGCTTCCAGGGCACGGATCTGCCCGACGACTCCATCGACTTCCGGATGTGGTCCCCGGCCGGTACGGAACCGGGGGAGGACACCGCCATCGGCGGCCGCAGCGTAATCACCGACGCCTTCCCGGCCGAGATGCCCGGCCACTTCCTCATCTACTTCTGCGTCGACGACTGCGACGAGACGGCCGCGGCCGCGACCCGTCTCGGTGGCCGCATCCAGGCGTTGCCCTTCGATATTCCGTACGGGCGCATCGCCGTGCTCGCCGACAATCAGGGCGCTTCGTTCGCCGTGCTCGCCGAACCGAAGGCGGCTTGAGGGGAGCCCGGCGGCGGCCTCAACGAACGTGAGATGAAAGGGAGTTGAAGGAGGGAATGGTCTAGACCTAGGGCGGGTTTCTGATCCATAGTGGGGGCCTTCCCCTCCACGAAAGGACCTCCCGTGCTCCGTGCCCTACCGCCCTGGGACTCGCGGCCGTCGCCGCCGTCGCCGCCGGACTCCTCACTGCGACCCCCGCCTCCGCCGCCCGCCTCCCCTGCAACCTCGCCGGCAGCGGTGACACCGCGTCCGCCAATTGCTACAGCGGCTCCTTCCACACCTGGCGGCTCGTCGTCGACTGCGACGACGTGAGCAACCCGAAGTGGCCGGTCCGCGTCAAGACTGTTTACGGGGCCTGGCACACCGGGGACGGCAGCGACTCGATCTCCTGTGGTGGGTCTCTGCGCGCCACCGGACGCCTGGAGGCGCGCGGCTGAACCATTACGCCTCCCGATCCGTGTCCGAAACCGGGTGAGACACCCCGATCCGCCCCCGGGTTCGCAACCGCCGCCTCCGACAGGAAGAATCAGGGTGCGCACCGCTGAGGGTCTCGGTGGTGGGACGCTGCACGGGGCTGGAATTGACGGGCTCCGTATCTTCTGGGGCCCGTACGGGGAGGTGGCAGGCAAGTGATCGAGCAGCTGACGCAGCATGACCCGAGACGGATCGGTCCGTTCGAGGTACTGGGCCGGCTCGGTGCCGGCGGCATGGGGCTGGTCTATCTCGCCCGGTCGGCGTCCGGCCGCCGGGTGGCGATCAAGACGGTGCGTACCGAGCTCGCCGAAGACCAGCTCTTCCGCGTCCGCTTCACCCGTGAGGTGGAAGCCGCCCGGGCTGTCAGCGGTTTCTACACGGCGGCCGTGGTCGACGCCGACCCGCGGGCGGCCGTGCCGTGGCTTGCCACCGCGTACGTCCCCGCACCCTCCCTCGAAGAGATAGTGAATGAGTGCGGGCCGATGCCCGCCCAGGCGGTGCGCTGGCTGGCAGCCGGCGTCGCCGAGGCGCTGCAGTCCATCCATGGCGCCGGCCTCGTCCACCGCGACCTCAAGCCGTCGAACGTCCTGGTCGTGGAGGACGGGCCGCGCGTCATCGACTTCGGTATTGCGTCCGGCGTCTCCAACACCCGGCTGACCATGACCAATGTCGCCGTGGGCACGCCCGCGTACATGTCACCGGAGCAGGCGCGCGACTCCCGCAGCGTGACCGGCGCGAGCGATGTGTTCTCGCTCGGCTCCACGCTCGTCTTCGCGGCGACCGGCCACGCCCCCTTCCACGGCGCCAACCCGGTCGAGACCGTCTTCATGCTGCTGCGCGAGGGCCCGGACCTTCAGGGGCTGCCGGACGAGCTCCGGCCGCTGATCGAGTCCTGTATGCAGATGGAGGCCGGACTGCGGCCCACGCCCGAGGATCTGCAGGCGCAGCTCGCGCCGCATCTGTTCTCCTCCGGCAGCGACGACAGCGGGACCGCGTCCGCATGGCTGCCGTCGCGGGCCACCGCGATGATCGAGCAGCGCCGCGGCGGCAGGCCCGCCGTCCCGGCCCCGGTCGCCGCGCCGCGCCCCGCCGAGCCCGCCCCGCCCGTTCCCCAGGCACCGCCGCAGCCGCCCCGGCAGGGCACCGACTGGGACTCCGCCTGGCGCGGCGGCAGCGATCCGCGTACGGGACAGGCCTCGCCGTCACCCGTTGCGGTGACCTCTCCCGCCGCCGCGGGACCCGTGCGGCTGCCCGGCGCCAAGGTGCCGATCGGCCCCGGCCCGCGCGTCGCCGACGCCGGCCGCGGCGGGGTCGTCGAGACCGGCCCCGCGACCGGCTGGATCCGCCCGCCCGGCGGGCTGAACGGCGCCGAGGCCGCGACCAGCGCCCTCCCGTCACCCGGACCGGCCCCCGTCCAGGCACCCGTGCCGCCGCCCGCCTCGCCCCCGGACGCGGCTTCCGGACACTGGCGCCCGTGGCGTTTCCGGATGTCGAACGACGTCTGGGGCACTCCCGTGGTCGCCGGGGATCTCCTCTACGTCACCTCCTTCGAGGTGCACGCGCTGGACGTGGGCAGCGGCCGCCGCCAGTTCAAGACCCGGGACGTGGCCTGGGCGATGGCCGTCGCGGGCGGCCGTATCCACGCCTCCGACGGGCCTTCGCTGTACGCACTCGACGCGACCAGCGGCCAGGAGCGGTGGCGGCTCCAGGCCGACGCCTGGGTGTACTCCCTCAAGGTCGACCGCGGCACCGTCCTCACCGGGACCCGCGGCGGCGGCGTACAGGCCTGGGAGGCGTCCAACGGCGAGAAGTTGTGGGAGACGACCGGGGCGCAGACGGACTTCGAGACCCCCGAGGCCGGTCCCGCGATCTTCGGCGACACGGTGTACGTATGGCAGGACGCGAGGCTGCGCGCGCTGGAGGCCCGTACGGGCGTCGAGCGCTGGTCCTATCCCGTCGGTGACGCGGCGTCCTGCGGCAGTGTGCCCGTCCGGGTGCATCCCGCGCCCGATGGCTATGTGTACGTCGCGGCCGGCACCCGCGTCCTCGCCATTGACATCTCGAACGGCCTGGTCCGCTGGCACTTCGAGGCCCCCGCGGTGTTCCTCTCGCCGCCGGTCTTCGCACCGGGCCCGGCGGTGACGGGCGGCGGCGTCTATCTCGCCGACTACCTCGGCACGGTGTACGCCCTGGACGCCACGACCGGCAAGGACCGCTGGCGTATCGCCACCGAGTCGCGCCAGTCCGTCGAGCCGGTCCTCGTGGCCGGCGGCAACATCCATGTCGGCAGCGGCAGCGCGCTGTACACGCTGGACGCGGTGACGGGCACCCCGATGTGGCGGTTCGCCGCGGGCGGCGAGGTCATCGGCGCGCCGGTCGTCGCGGACGGCCGGGTGCACTTCGGCTCCGCGGACCACGTGCTCTACACGCTGGACGCGAGCGGCGGCCAGCTGCGCTGGAAGCTCGCGACCGGCGGCGAGATCACCGGGTCGCCGGTGGCGCAGGGCGGTGTGGTGTACGCGTGCAGCAAGGACCGGTGTGTGTACGCGCTGGACGCGGTCAAGGGGACGGCGACCGGGCGGGGCGGGGCTCGGTAGTCGTTCCCGGGCCCTTCCGGCGCCCGATGGCGGGGCGTACCCCCCGGGCGTAGCGTCGTGATCGAGAGCGCGGCGTACCCAGGGAGGCCGACGATGACGCGCAACATCATCGGCTCGATCCTCGCTCTCATCGGAGCGGCGGCCGCCGTATGGAGCCCCTTCCGTGCCTGGTACGACGGCCGTCACGGGCGCGACTACCGCGTCCAGGACCTGTTCACCGGCATCACCGAGACCAGGCCCGGACTGATCGTCTCGATTCTCCTGCCGTTCGCCTTCGCGGCCCTGGTGACCCTGATCGGCCTTGTCCTGCGCTCGCGGCTGCTGGTCGCGCTCTCCGGGGTGATCGTGCTCGGCTTCACCGTGCTGTGGATGGTCCGCCTGGGCCAGGAGGCAGGCACCCTGACCGTCGGCGGCGACGGCGGTGGCCTCGGTGACGGAGTCGCATACGCAGTCGGCGGCGGTTTGCTGTTGCTCGTTGCCGCGGTCGTGATGAGCGGCCGGATCCGCAGAGAGCCGCCGGAGACCGAGCCTCACACCGCCCCCAGACTGGACGGACCCCCGACGCACCCCGGGGACCAATCCCCGCCCGGCCGCGCCTGATTCGCGACTGCTACGGTTTCGCGCGGTTGTCAGGTACATCAAGTACCTCCAGGGGGAGAGTGGCCATGGTGCGCCGACGTCTCAAGCTCGCGGCCGTACTTGTCGTTGTGGTGCTCGCGCTGACCGGTTTCTCGAGCTCGTGATCGGGTGGCAAGGGTAGGGGCGGAAAGAGCGGGTCGAAGGGCAGCAGTGGCGGAGGCGGCTGCTCCAGCTCCAAGAAGTCGAACAGCGGCTACCGCGACTACGACGATGACGACTACAGCTCCTCCGGCTCCTCCTCCGGTTCGGACACATACACCGACGACCCCACCCCCACCGCGACGGAGAGCGGCGCCGCCCGGGCGTATGTCGTCGACTGCGTGAAGAAGGGCCGCGGCAAGCGCAAGGCGGATACGTCGGCCACGGTGAAGGTCGTCTCGGACTCCTCGGTGGCGCATCGGTACGAGGTCGACGTGGTGTTCCTGGACGCCGTGGGCGATGTCGTCGACCGCGGTTACACCAAGGTCACGCTGGACGGCGGGGAGACAGAGACCGTCACGGTCAGGATGCAGAGCCCCAAGAAGGTGTCGCGCGTGAAGAAGTGCGAAGCCGACGCCCTGCTCGACGACTGAGTCGGCGGTGGCAGTGATCAGGCGCTGCTAGTGTGACGTGCGCTCGTCAAAGCGAGCCGCTCACTCATACGTTCAACGGGGGTTGAAACGTGAAGATTCGTCATGTCCGCGCCATCGCCGTTTTCGGTATCGCGCTCGTCGCCCTGACCGGAGCCCGCGGCTCCCACGGCGGCAGCTGCGGCGGGAGCAGCAGCAATGGAAGCAGCAGTAGCAGCAGCGGTGGCAGCCACGACAACGACACCACCACGTCCGGCGGTTCCACCGGCTCGGTGACGGGTGGCTCCAGCGCCGACAAGGCCGAGCGGGACGTCAGGATCGACGAGTGCAAGCTGGACGCCTCGGGCAAGAACCTCACCGCGAAGATCACTGTCACGAACGATGACTCGCTGACGTACGACTACGACGTGAGCCTGCAGTTCAAGGGCGACCTCGGCGAGAGCGTGAACACGGCGATCGCGAAGGTGAACGACCTCAAGGTCGCGGCGGGTGCGTCGGGGACGAGCGTGGCGACGACGCCGTACACGGGGTCGGGCGACGGCTCCGAGTACAAGAAGTGCGAAGTAATCAGCGCGAGCCGCACTGCCGGCTAGTTGCCGGGGCTCCGCGCCCTAGGCCCTGGCGGAGGCTGTTCCCCACCCCGCCCCTTCCCGAACTGGGGGCTTCGCCCCCAGACCCCCAGTCCTCAATCTCCCCCAGACTTCGTCCGGGGGGACCCCCAACGGGCTGAAAATTCAGCCCCTCCGGCGATTGAGGAGCGGGGTCCGGGGCGGAGCCCCGGTTACGGGAAGGGGCGGGTAGGGGAAAGTCACCGCAACCGGTACCCGCCCCCGCCCCGGCGCCCCGCAAACCGCTCCGCCTGCCGCTCCCGCGCCACGTTCCCGAGCGCAATCAAGTGCGGCGCATGCCCAAGCGCCTGCGTCCTCGCCGCCTCCCGCGACGCCCACACCGCCCGTACCGTCCCCTGCACCGCCTCCGTCGGGTACGACGCCACCACCGCCGCGGCCCGCAGCGCGGCCGCCGCCGCCTCGCCCGGTTCGGTCAACTCCGAGACCAGGCCCGTCTCGTAGGCCCGCTGGGCCGAGATCCGTTCCGCCGTCCCCATCAGCGCCATCCGCGCCACCTCGCCGAACGGCATCCGCTGCGCCAGGTAGATCGTCTCGTACGCGCTGACCATGCCGTACGTCGTATGCGGGTCGAAGAACGTTGCCTCACGCGAAGCCACCACGAACTCGCTCTCGCCGAGCAGGTAGAACGCCCCGCCGCAGGCCATCCCCTCCACGGCCGCGATCACCGGCTTCCAGAGGTCGTTCGCCTTCGGCCCGATCGCGATCAGCGGATCGTCGATCGAATACGGGGACGAGGGCTGCGGCACCTGGACCGAGCGGTCGATGCCGGTGCAGAACGCCTTGCTGCCCGCGCCGGTCACCACCACGGCTCGTACGGCATCGTCGCGGCGGAACTCCTGCCAGACTGCGGTCAGTTCGGCCGCTGTCTCCAGATCGATCGCGTTGTGCTTCTCTGGCCGGTCGAGCGTGACCAGCGCGACGCCCGTCTCCTTGTCGCTGTCGATACGCACACTCATGAGCGCTCCAGCAGCCAGCGCGGCACAGTGATGTCACCGAGCCGGGTGAACGCCACCCTTACCCCCGCGCCGATGCGCAGCCGCGCCGGGTCGACGGAGTTCAGGGGGGCGTCCGGCGCTGCGACCACATTGCCGGCCAGCCGGATGCGGGGGGCGTCCAGTAGCTCGACGACGACCGCGTTGTACGGGGCCAGTGCGGCGTACGCGGGCAGCAGCGGCGGATGGGGAATGACGTACGACCAGATGCGGCCGCGCCCGCTCATCCTGCGCCACTCGCTGTCGAAGGACTGGCAGTGCGGGCAGCAGGGCCGGGGCGGAAAGCGCAGCTCGCCGCAGGGCGCGCAGGCCTGAACGCGGAGTTCGCCCTCGGCGGCGTACTCCCAGAAGGGTGCGCCGTCCTCGTCGACAACCGGTGTGAGCATCTCAACTCCTCAGCAGTAAGGCCGAAGTGGGCACGCCCTCGCCCGCGGTGACCAGGCATGTCGCGGCGTCCGGGACCTGCGCGGTGGAGATGCCACGCAGCTGCTTCACGCCCTCGTTGATGAGGTTGAAGCCGTGTACGTACGCCTCGCTCAGCCCGCCGCCCCCCGTGTTGAGGGGCAGCCGGCCGCCGATCTCCAGCGCGCCGCCCTCGGTGAACGCCGCGCCCTCGCCCCTCCCGCAGAAGCCGTAGCCCTCCAGGGAGAGCGGTACGAGCGGGGTGAACGCGTCGTAGATCTGCGCCACATCGACGTCCTGCGGCCCGAAGTCGGAGGTCTTCCACAGCTGGCGGGCCGCCGTCCAGGCGGGTCCGGTGAGCGGGTCGTCGTTCCAGTAGTTGACCATTCCGTGGTGCTGGGCGGGCAGGCCCTGGGCTGCGGAGTGGACGTAGACCGGCTGGTGGCGGCAGTCGCGGGCGCGCTCGGCGCTCACGATCACGCAGGCCAGCGCGCCATCCGTCTCCAGGCAGTTGTCGAAGAGGCAGAGCGGCTCGCTGATCCAGCGCGCGGTCATATACATGTCGCGGGTCAGCGGCCGTTCGTACATCACCGCGGCGGGGTTCTGGTTGGCGCGGTTGCGGCAGGCGAGGGCGACGTTGAAGAGATGGTCGCGGGTGGCGCCGTACTCGTGCATATAGCGCCGCGTCAGCATGCCGATCTCGTCGGCGGGCCGCAGCAGTCCGAAGGGCCGGGTCCACTGGCCGGGGGTCGGCAGCTGAACGGCCGTGTTTTTCCAGGGCCTTGGGCCCGATCCGCGTTTGCGTGAGCGCCAGGCGACCCCCACGCTCGCCTGGCCCGTCGCGATCGCCGCGGCGAGATGGGCGACGGTGGCGCAGGAACCGCCGCCGCCGTAGCCGACCTTGGAGAAGAAGGTCACGTCTCCGGCGCCGATGGACTTCGCGATCTCGACCTCGTCCGTCTCCTCCATCGTGTACGAGGCGAAGCCGTCGACCTCGGAAGGGTCGACGCCGGCGTCGTCGAGCGCGGCGACGATGGCCCGGCAGGCCAGGGTCTTCTCGGATTCGGGGAGATGTTTCGCGAAGGCCGTCTGCCCTATCCCGGCTATCGCGGTTGCGTCCTTGAGGCTCGCCATGAGGGGGAGAGTACAGCTAATCTGACGGACAGTCAGCTACTGCGGTGGGAGGGCTTGCGATGCGCGGCGACCTGGAGTGGGGCACCATCCCGAAGCTGGTGCGGAGCGCTGCCGGACGGTACGGGCAGCGGGAGGCCGTCGTCGATGGCCGCACCCGTGTCTCGTACGCCGAACTGGGCGAGCGGGTCGAACGGGGGGCCGCCGCCTGTATGGCTTCGGGCATCGAACCGGGCGACCGGGTCGCCATCTGGGCCCCGAACGCCCTCGACTGGATCGTCTCCGCGCTCGGCGCGGTCACGGCCGGTGCGGTGCTGGTGCCGCTGAACACCCGCTTCAAGGGCACGGAGGCCGCGTACGTACTCCAGCGCAGCCGGGCCAGACTGCTCTTCGTCACCGGCACCTTCCTCGGCACCTCGTACGTCGCGTCCCTGCGCCGCGCGGAGGTGGACCTGCCGCACCTGGAGCAGGTCGTGGTGCTCGCCGACAGCGCGCCTGAGGACTTCCGTACCTGGAAGGACTTCCTGGCGGGCGGCGACGGCGTCACATCGGCACAAGTCCGCACCCGGGCCGACTCGATCGACTCCTCGGCCCCCTCCGACATCATCTTCACCTCGGGCACCACCGGCCGCCCCAAGGGTGCCGTCATCACCCATGCGCAGACGCTGCGCTGCTACGACGTGTGGAGCGACCTCGCGGGACTGCGCGAGGGCGACCGCTATCTGATCGTGAACCCCTTCTTCCACACCTTCGGCTACAAGGCGGGCATCATCGCCTGTCTGACGCGGGGCGCGACGATGGTGCCACAGCCGGTCTTCAATGTGGACACGGTCCTGGCGAACATCGCGTCCGAACGCATCTCGGTGCTGCCAGGACCGCCGACCCTGCACCAGTCGCTGCTCGACCACCCGGCCCGCGACCAGCACGACCTGTCCGCGCTGCGCCTTGTGGTCACCGGCGCGGCGGTCGTACCGCTCCAGCTGGTGGAGCGGCTGCGCAGTGAGCTGGGCATCGCCACGGTGCTGACCGCGTACGGCCTCTCCGAGGCGAGCGGCATCGTCACCATGTGCCGCCGTGGCGACGCCCCGGAGACGATCGCGACCACCTCGGGCCGTGCGATCCCCGGCACCGAGGTCCGTGTGTCGGCCGCCGCCGGTGAACCGGGCGAGGTTCTGGTACGTGGACACCACGTCATGCAGGGCTACTTCGAGGACCCGGAGGAGACGGCGAAGGCGATCACCGAGGACGGCTGGCTGCGCACGGGCGACGTCGGCGTTCTGGACAAGGGGGGCAATCTCCGTATCACCGACCGGATCAAGGACATGTTCATCGTCGGCGGCTTCAACGCCTACCCGGCGGAGATCGAGCAACTGCTGGGCCTGCACCCGGATGTGGCGGATGTGGCGGTCATCGGGGTCCCCGACGCGCGGCTCGGCGAGGTGGGCAAGGCGTATGCGGTACGGCACAGGGGCTCGACGCTCACGGCGGACGATCTGATCGCCTGGTCGCGGCGGGAGATGGCGAACTACAAGGTCCCGAGGGAGGTCGAGTTCGTGAGGGAACTGCCGCGGAACGCGAGCGGGAAGGTCCTGAAGACGGAGCTGCGGTCGCGGCAACGAGCCTGACGGGCACGGGCGGTGGACTACCGGCCCCGGCGCGGGGCGGGCGTCCGCGGCCGTGCCGGTCCCGGACATGCCGCGGCCGCGGCGGCTCCCCTCCGCGCCGCCGCGGCCGCACCCCGTAGTGAGGAGTCCTGATCAGCCCTTGGGCGGGACCGGCGCGTGGTGGTCACCCTGGGTGGTGGCCCCACCGTCGCCCAGAAGCTGCGGCGGCGCCGGAGCGTGGTGGTCGCCCAGCGTGGTGATGGTGCCGTCGGCCGGCGGCGCGGGCGCGTGGTGGTCGCCCAGCGTCGTGACCTCACCGTCGCCCAGGAGCTGCGGCGGCACGGGCGCGTGGTGGTCGCCCAGTGTGGTGATCTCTTCTGGCTTCTTCTCGTTGCTGCTCATGCTGTCCCCCATGGGATTGCTCGACATGACCGAATGTGGCCTTCTGCCCGGAGACTCCCCCGAGGGTCGCCGGACAGAAGGCCAGTGGACCTGTCGCCCCCGCTGAGGTGACGGTCCCGTGATCCGCCTGCCCCCCGACGCGACGGATCGAATGCTCTAGAGCATGTCGGAAGAGCATAAACAATCGATGAACGCCCTGGCCCGGAGTTCTCAGGCCGCGCCGCTGAGGGGAGCGAGCAACTCCCGTACTTCCTCAGCCTCAGGGGCGCCCGACTGCTCGTGCAGCAGCAGCGCCTCTCGCCAGCAGGCACGCGCCCGGTCCGCCTGGCCGAGGCTGTCCAGCGCCTTGCCCAGGGTGACCAGCACATTCGCCCGGATCCGGTCACCGCCGATGCATCCGATGGCGAGCGCCTGCTCGGCATGCTGGGCCGCCCGCGCGGCGCGGCGGGCCGAGAGGTGGGCCTGCGCGATGCGGAAATGCGTGGTCCCCTCCCACAGGCGCTGCCGGTTCGCCTCGAACCGGTCCAGCGCCTCGGCCAGTTGCTCCAGCGCCTCGGTGTGACGCCCGGCCTGGGTCAGCGCGACCCCCAGGGCGTAGCGCGCGTTGGCCAGCCGGAGCGGGTGTCCGATCCGGTCGTACATCGCGATGCCCTGCTCGGCCAGTGTGATGCCCTGCGCGGTGCGGCCCATGGCGACGTGGATGCGGGAGAGGTTGCACAGGGCGCTGGCCTCTCCGGGCAGGTTCCCGTCGGCCCGTGACCCTTCCCTCGCCCGGCCCAGGTGTGCCTCGGCCTCCTCGTTGCGCCCCTGTATGAAGGCGATGATGCCGCGGTCGTTGTCGGACCAGTAGACGGGCGCCGGGTCCTGCGCGCCTCGCGCGAGCACGGCCGCCTGCTTGGCCTCCTCGTCCGCCTCCTCGTAACGGCCCGCCACCAGATGGACATTGGTCAGCGAAGTCCGTGCGCGACCCTCGGCGCGGGCGTCGCCGACGGCGCGTGCCGCTTCGAGTGCCGCGAAGGCGACGGCCTCGTACACCTTGGAGTTGGCGCCGGACTCCGCCAGATCCTGTGCCGCCCACAGCAGATCGACGGCGGGCCGGAGCCGAGCCGCCCCACCGGCAGCCTGCCGGGCGCAGGCCAGGAGGCAGTGCGCCTCCGCGTAGAACCAGTCCTGCGCGTCCTGCCGGTCGGTGAACTCGAGCCCCGCGTGGCCGGTCGGCTCCAGATGGGCGACCAGCCGGTCGCCCGGGCGCTCGATCGCGTACACCTTCGCGGTCGTCGCCAGATAGAAGTCGAGCAGTCGCGACAGCGCCAACCCCGTCTTTTGTGACGGCTGTTCGTCCCTTTCGGCGCACGCACGCGCGTAGAGCCGTACGAGGTCGTGGTACCGGTACCGCCCCGGCGCCGCGGACTCCAGCAGGGACGTGTCGACCAGCGCCTCCAGCAGGTCCTCCGTCTCCTGGACCGGCAGGTCGAGCATCGCGGCGGCCGCGGCGAGCGAGATGTCCGGGCCGTCGGCGAGGCCGAGGAGGCGGAAGGCGCGGGCCTGTGCCGGCTCCAGCTGGCCGTAGCCCAGTTCGAAGGTGGCCTTCACCGCGAGGTCTCCGGCCTGGAGTTCGTCCAGGCGGCGGCGCTCGTCCGCGAGCTTCGCGGCCAGGACGGAGACCGTCCAGGTGCGGCGGGCGGCCAGCCGGGATGCCGCGATACGGATCGCGAGGGGAAGGAAACCGCAGGCCGCGACCACATCCAGGGCATCTTTGCGCTCGGAGGTGACCCGCTCCTCGCCGACGATCCGGGTGAACAGCTGCAGAGCCTCCTCCGGCGACATCACATCGATGTCGACGAGGTGCGCGCCTGCCAGGTCGACCATCCGGACGCGGCTGGTGACCAGGGCCGCGCAGCCCGCCGTACCGGGCAGCAGGGGGCGGATCTGCGCTGCGTCGCGCGCGTTGTCGAGGAGGACCAGGATGCGGCGGCCGTCCAGCGTCGAGCGGTAGAGCGCGGCCCGTTCGTCCAGGGTCTCCGGAATCGCGGAGTCCGGGGTGCCGAGCGCGCGCAGGAAGGCCCCGAGTACCGTCTCCGCCTCGGCGGCGCGGTTGCCCGCGCCCTGGAGGTCGACGTAGAGCTGGCCGTCCGGGAAGTGCGGGCGCGCCTCGTGCGCCACATGGACCGCGAGGGTCGTCTTGCCGACGCCGCCGATGCCCGCGAGCGCCGAGACGGCCATCACCGAGCGCTCGGCGGTGGCGAGCTGGCCGCCCAGTTCGCGTACGAAGGAGGCGCGTCCGGTGAAGTCCGGGACGGTGGCCGGAAGTTGGGCGGGCCTGGTGACCTGCGGGGCCGGGGCGGGCTCTTCGCTGGGGCGGGCCAGCTCCGCGTCGGCCTGCAGAATGCGCTGCTGCAGCCGGGCGAGTTCGGGCCGCGGGTCGACGCCCAGTTCCTCGGCGAGCAGCCGACGGGTGTCCGCGTACACGGCGAGCGCCTCGGCCTGCCGCCCGCTGCGGTACAGGGCCAGCATCAGCAGCTCGCGCAGCCGCTCACGCAGCGGGTGCGCGGCGGTGAGCGCGGTCAGCTCCGAGACCGCCTCCGCATGGCTGCCGACCTCCAGGTCGAGGTCGAGCCGGGTCTCCAGGAGCTGGAGCCGCCACTCCTCGAGGCGGGCCCGGTGGTTCTCGGCGTACGGCCCGGGCACATTGGCCAGCGGCTCGCCGTCCCACAGGCCGAGTGACTTGTTGATGAGCAGGCGGGCCTGGCCGCGGTCCCCGGCGGCACGGGACTTCTCCGCCTCGGCGGCCAACTCCTGTGCCACCGCGAGGTCGAGGGCATCGCGCCTGACCCGTATGGCATAGCCGCCCGACTCACTGACCAGGGCGTTCACGGAGAGCACCTTGCGGAGCCGGGACGCGTACGTGCGGACCGCGGCGAGCGCCTGCGAGGGCGGGTCCTCGCCCCAGATCGCGTCGATCAGCTCGGAGGCGGTCGCGGTACGGCCGTCGCGCAGCAGCAGCGCGGCCAGCAGGGCGCGTTGCTGCGGTGATCCGGACGGCAGGCTCTCCCCGCAGCGCCACGCGCGTACCGGGCCGAGCACGCTGAAGCGCAGTTCGCTGACGCCGCTCTGCGCCGGAGCACGTTGCTCCGGTACGCGTGGCCCGCTGTCACGGTCCATAGCTGCCCCCTGCCCCCGTACTGCCGGAATCGCCCTCGACAGTCTGCCCTGTGCATGGTGGCCCCGTCAGCAGCGGGGCACTTCCTCCTCGCCCCTGCCCCTGCCCGGCTGCGCGCTAACCCGCGCAGGTAACGGTGGTGTGTGATCTTTGTGAGAGGGCGGTGGTCAGGGGCGGTACACCTCACCCGGGTTGGCCTTTCCGGGCGCGAGCAGCTCGGGCACGGTGACGAAGGCGTAGCCGCGCTTCTTCAGCTCGTCGATGATCCCGGGGACGGCGGGGACGGTCCCGTCGTATATGTCGTGCAGCAGGATGATGCCGTCGCGTCCGGCCTGGTCGAGTATCCGGCTCTTGATGAGTTCGGAGTCGGTGGTGGAGTAGTCCTTGGCGGTGGCGCTCCACAGGATCTGGGCGAGGCCGAGCTCCCTGCTGACGTCGGTGACATCGTCGTTGATCCGGCCCTGCGGCGGGCGCATCAGGGTGGGCTTGCGGCCGGTGATCTTCGCTATGGCGTCCTGGGTACGGGAGAGCTCGTCGCGTATCTCGTCGGTGCTCAGCTCGTCGAGACGGCGGTGCGACCAGGTGTGATTGGCGACCTCGTGTCCCTCGTCGGCGATACGGCGTACGAGGTCGGGGTGCTTGAGGACATGGTTCTTGCCGAGCAGGAAGAAGGTTGCGTGAACCTTCTTCGCCTTCAAGGTGTCGAGCAGTTGCGGGGTGTCCTTGCCGGGCCCGGCGTCGAAGGTGAGGGCTATGCACTTGGCCTTTTCGCAGTCGACGCCGCCGTGCGCCGTCAGCGGTTTGGCGTCGGATCCGGCCTTGCCGGCCTGGTCCCGGGCGGCGCCGGGTGAGGTGGTGTCCATGGAGCAGCCGGTGAGCGTGAGCGCGAGGGCGGCGACGATGGCCGCAGCGACGGTCCTTTTGGGCATGGCCTTTTTGGGCATGGCGAATATCCCCCTCGGTGGATGGCAGGCGCACGGAATGCGGCGATCTGCCGCTGGTCGACCGCGCCCATCGCACTATACACACCATGTATAGACGGGGTTCATAGTTGCCCGGAGTCGGACCCGGCCCCTGTCGCACTAGCTGACGGATCGTCAGATCGGCGCTACCGTGGGCCTCAGTGTGAAGCTGGCTCTCGCCTCACCGTCTTGGGCGGTGCATGGTCGGCTGCGCGCGGCCGGCAAGACCAAGTCCGAGGCGTTGCGCGTCCTCAAGCGGCATCTCTCCGACGTCGTCTACCGCCGCCTGCTCCAAGACCAGCAACCCCAAGCCCACACGGCGGACGCTTACTTCGCCGCCGCGGCTTGACATAGGAGATTCGCATGGAGACCTTCCCGGAGATCATCTCGGTGGACGACCACACGGTGGAGCCCCCCAACGTCTGGCGGGACCGGCTCCCGTCGAAGTACCAGGACACCGGCCCGCGGATCGTCCGGGCCCCGCTGAAGGAAATGACCTTCATGGGCGGCAAGTTCGCCCCCGTGATGGGCGCGCCGGGGGACGACGGGCCGATAGGCGACTGGTGGGTGTACGAGGATCTGCACCGGCCGCTGACCCGGCTGGACACCGCGGTCGGCTTCGACCGCGACGAGATCAAGCTCGAGGTCATCACGTACGAGCAGATGCGGGCGGGGTCGTACAGCGTCCCGGAGCGCCTGGCCGACATGGACGTCAACCACGTCCAGTCGGCCCTGTGCTTCCCGACGTTCCCGCGCTTCTGCGGCCAGACCTTCACCGAGGCGAAGAACCGCGAGCTGGGGCTGCTGGGGGTGCGCGCGTACAACGACTGGATGGTGGACGAGTGGTGCGGCCCGCAGGCGCACGGCCGCCTCATCCCGCTCACCCTCATCCCGCTGTGGGAGGCGGAGTTGGCGGCGGCGGAGGTCCGCCGCAACGCGGCGCGGGGCGTACGGGCGGTGGCCTTCTCGGAGATACCACCGCACCTCGGCCTCCCGTCCATCCACACGGACGAGTGGGACCCCTTCCTGCGGGCCTGCGACGAGACGGGCACGGTGATCGCGATGCACATCGGCTCGTCCTCGAAGATGCCCTCGACGTCGGCGGACGCCCCGCCGGCCGTCGGCTCGACGATCACCTTCGCCAACTGCTGCTTCTCGATGGTCGACTGGCTGATGAGCGGCAAGTTCGAGCGCTTCCCCGGCCTGAAGATCATGTACGCGGAGGGTCAGATCGGGTGGATCCCGTACATCCTGGAGCGCGCGGACGTGGTCTGGGAGGAGAACCGTGGCTGGGGCGGAGTGGCGGACAAGGTCCACCGGCCGCCGTCCGAGCTCTTCACGGAGCATGTGTACGGCTGCTTCTTCGACGACGCGTTCGGACTGAAGAACCTGGACGCGATCGGGGTGGGGAATGTGCTGTACGAGACGGACTACCCGCACTCGGACTCGACGTGGCCGAAGTCGAAGGAGGTCGGGGAGAGCCAGATGGGCCACCTGGCGGGGGATGTGGTGGAGCGGATCGTGCGGGGTAATGCGATCGAACTGCTGGGGCTGACGGACGAGGGCCTCTGGGCGGGGCCCGGGGCCTGACGCCTGGGCAACACCGAACCGCAGCGCGGTACCCGGAAGCGGATTTCCGGGGCACCATCAGGGCATGACGCTGACGCTCGCCGAAGCCGAGAAGATCCTCGCCGACAACTTCGCACCCTGGGTGCTCGATCTCGGGCTCGCCGTCGTCGAGACTGGCCGGCGCCACGCCGTGCTGCGGCTGCCCTGGTCCGAACGGCTCGCCCGCGAAGGCGGCGCGCTGTCCGGGCAGGCGCTCATGGCCGCCGCGGACACCGCCACCGTGATCGCCGTCGCGTCGGCTCGCGGTGCGTACGGGCCGATGACCACCGTCCAGCAGTCCACCACCTTCCAGCGCGCGATTCTCGGCGCCGACGTCCTGCTCGACGCCCGCATCACCAAGCTCGGGCGCCGCATGGCCTTCGCGGACGTCACGATGACGGCCGACGGCTCCGAGGACGTCGCCGCCCGTGCCTCCACCGTGTACGCCCTGCTCGGCTGAGGCTGCCGACGGGCGACGGGCGACGGGCGACGGGCGACGGGCGACGGGCGACGGGCGACGGGCGACGGGCGGCAGGCGACCGGCGACCGGCGACCGGCGACGGGCGACCGGCGAGCGCCGATGTCAGTGGCGGGGTGTTCAATCGGAGGCATGTCCAGCAGACGCGAGCGTGCCAATGCCGACCCCTTCTCGCACCGGCCCCCCGTCCCCGACGAAGGGCTCGTCATCAGGGGCGAGGACTGGTACGGACGGGATCTGTCCGGGCAGAGATTCACCCGCCACACCTTCTACGACACCGACTGGACCGAGGTCGTCAACGACGGCGGCATCTTCGACGAGTGCACCTTCTCGGGCGTACGGTTCAACGCCTCCCGGCACACCAACGCCGCCTTCACCAACTGCACTTTCAAGAGCTGCACCTTCTTCGACACCCGGTTCGAGCAGTGCAAGGCCGTCGGCAGCTTCTTCCAGCAGTCCACCTTCAACCTCTTCTCCGTCACCGGCGGTGACTGGTCCTTCGTCGGGCTGCCCGGTGCCGATCTGCGCAAGGCGGTCTTCGAAGGTGTGCGGATGCGGGAGGCCGACCTCACCGCCGCCCGGCTGGAAGGGGCGACCCTCGCGGGCGTGGATCTGTCCGGGGCCATGCTGCACGGCTCGAAGCTCACCGGTGCGGATCTGCGCGGCAGCGACTTGTCCGCCCTCGATCCTCTCACCGTCGAACTCGCGGGCGCGAAGATCGATCTGGAGCAGGCCGCCGTCATCGCCACCACGCTGGGGTTCGACGTGAGCTGAGACCGGTTGCCGCCCGTGCACTTGCGGCCCGCGCACCCCTTGTCTGATGGGCCGCCAGGTAAGACGATAGCCCCGCCCGACTAGTTGACGGAGCGTCAGGTCAAGGCGGAGGAGGCGGCACGGTGCACGTGCAGGTACTGCCCAAAGAACGGCTGTCGTACGGGATGCAGCTCCCCGTCCAGTCGCAGAGCACCATCTTCGCCGAGCCGTGGGAGGCCGACGCCGGCGCCGAGGACCTCGCCGAGATCGCCAGGGCCGCCGACCGCGCCGGATTCGCCTATCTCGCGAGCTGCGACCATGTCGCGATCCCGCGGCGGCTCGCCGGTGCCATGTCCACCGTCTGGTACGACCCCGTCGCCACCCTCTCCTTCCTCGCCGGGATCACCGAGCGCGTCCTGCTGCTCAGCCATGTCGCCGTCGTCGGGCTGCGGCACCCCCTTGTGACCGCCAAGCAGTACGCCACCCTGGACCATCTCTCCGGCGGGCGGCTGATCCTCGGGGTCGGGGCCGGGCATGTGGCGGAGGAGTTCGAGGCGCTGGGCGTCGACTTCGCCGCGCGCGGGGCCGTGCTCGACGAAACGATCGACGCGCTCAGGGCCGCGCTCGGCGAGGACGAGTACCCCGAGTTCGCCGGGGAGCGGTTCTCCTTCAGCGGGCTCGGGCAGCGCCCCAGGCCCGCCCAGCCGCGGATCCCCCTCTGGGTCGGCGGCTCCTCGCCCGCCGCCGTGCGCAGGGCCGCCGTACGGGGCGACGGCTGGCTGCCCCAGGGTGACCCGCGTACGGAACTCCCCGACCGGATCGCCAAGCTGAAGGCCCTGCGCCAAGAGGCAGGCATCACCGAACCCATCGAGATCGGGGCGATCACCGAGCCCCTGTATGTGGGGGAGTCGGACTGGGAGGTCGGACGCCGCACCCTGACCGGCAAGCCCGACGCCATCGCCGAGTCGCTGCGCGCGTACGCCGCGATGGGCGTGCACCAGATCCAGGTGCGGTTCCGCAGCCGGAGCCGTACCGAGCTCACCGACCAGATCGCGGCGTTCGGCGCCGACGTGGCTCCGCACCTGAACTGAGGAGAGTGGCATGGGAAAGCTCGACGGACGCGTCGTCCTGATCACGGGCGCCGCGCGCGGGCAGGGCGAGCAGGAGGCGCGGCTCTTCGCGGCGGAGGGCGCCAGGGTGGTGCTCGCCGATGTGCTGGACGACCAGGGCGAGGCCCTCGCCAAGGAGCTGGGCGAGGGCATTGCTGTGTACAGCCACCTCGACGTCGGCCAGGAAGGCGACTGGATCGCTGCCGTTGCCGCGGCGAAGGACGCGTTCGGGAAGATCGACGGGCTGGTCAACAACGCGGGCATTCTGCGCTTCAACGAGCTGGTGTCCACGCCGCTGGAGGAGTTCCAGCAGATCATCCAGGTCAATCAGGTCGGCTGCTTCCTCGGTATCCGCAATGTCGCGCCCGAGATCGAGGCGGCCGGCGGCGGGACGATCGTCAACACCGCCTCGTACACGGCCCTGACGGGCATGGCGGGTGTGGGCGCGTACGCCGCGACCAAGCACGCGATCCTCGGCCTGACCCGGGTCGCCGCGTTGGAACTGGCCACGAAGAAGATCCGTGTCAACGCGGTCTGCCCGGGCGCGGTGGACACCCCGATGAGCAATCCGGACGGCGTGGACCGGGAGGCCGTTGCCGAGCTCTACAGCAAGCTCGTGCCGCTCGGCCGCGTCGGGCTGCCGGAGGAGGTGGCCAAGCTGGCGCTCTTCCTGAGCAGCGAGGACTCCTCGTACATCACCGGCCAGCCGTTCGTTATCGACGGCGGCTGGCTGGCCGGAGTGAGTCTTTTCTGACTGAGCGTCAGGGACATCTATTGACGCCTCACCCGCGCGGTGGAACAGTCGAGCCCACCAGATCTGACGGTTCGTCAGAAACATAGGACGGCGGTGAACCACCTTGGAATTCGGGCTCTTTGTACAGGGATACGTCGGCAAGCGCGCCGAGACCGACCCGCTCGCAGAGCACAAGGCGCTGATGGAGGAGACCGAGTACGTCATCCAGGCGGACAAGTCCGGGTTCAAGTACGCCTGGGCCTCCGAGCACCACTTCCTGGAGGAGTACTCGCACCTCTCGGCGAGTGACGTGTTCCTCGGCTATCTCGCGCACGCGACGGACCGGATCCATCTGGGCTCGGGCATCTTCAACCCGTTGGCGCCCGTGAATCACCCCGTGAAGGTCGCGGAGAAGGTCGCCATGCTCGACCATCTCTCCGAAGGCCGCTTCGAGTTCGGTTCGGGCCGCGGCGCAGGAAGCCACGAGATCCTCGGCTTCCTGCCGGGCATCACCGACATGAACCACACCAAGGAACTCTGGGAAGAGACCATCGCGGAGTTCCCCAAGATGTGGCTCCAGGAGGAGTACGTCGGCTTCCAGGGCAAGCACTGGTCGCTGCCGCCGCGCAAGGTGCTGCCGAAGCCGTACGGAAAGTCCCACCCGGCGATGTGGTACGCGGCCGGATCGCCGCCGTCGTACGCCATGGCCGCGAAGAAGGGGCTGGGGGTACTGGGCTTCAGTGTGCAGAAGGTCTCCGACATGGAGTGGGTGCTGGAGCAGTACAAGACGGCGATCATCGAGGCGGAGCCGGTCGGGGACTTCGTCAACGACAACGTGATGGTGACGTCGACAGCGATCTGCGCGCCGACGCACGAGGAGGCGGTGCGCATAGCCGCGGGCGGCGGGCTGCACTACCTCCAGTCGCTGGTCTTCCGCTACCACGACACCTTCCCGCGGCCGGAGGGTTTCCCGGTGTGGCCGGAGACTCTGCCCGAGTTCAACGAGGAGATCATCGAGCTGCTCATCGCCGAGGAGCTGCTGATCTGCGGTGATCCGGACGAGGTGCTCACGCAGTGCAAGCGCTGGGAGCAGGCGGGGGCGGACCAGCTCTCGTTCGGGCTTCCGATCGGGATCTCGCGTGAGGACACGCTGCAGTCGATACGGCTGATCGGGGAGCATGTGATCCCGAAGATCGACACGGATCCGGTCCACCGGACGACGCGTTTCCGCCGGGCGGCGGGCTGAGGATGCCCCTGCGGGGGGCTTTCCCCTACCCGCCCCTTCCCGAACTGGGGCTCCGCCCCAGACCCCGCGCCTCAAACGCCGGCGGGGCTGAGTTCGGGGCTCTGTCCCGGGCCCTGCGCTTCAATCGCCGGCGGGGCTGAGTTCGGGGCTCTGCCCCGGGCCCTGCGCCTCAATCGCCGGCGGGGCTGGCTCCGCCCCAGACCCCGCGCCTCAATCGCCGGCGAGGCTGGATTTTCGCCCGGGCGGCCTTGAAGTTCCGCCGGTCGGCCTGAATCTTCAGGCCGACCGGCGCAAATCAAGCCCGTCCGGCCATTGAGGACAACGCCCGAAGGGCGTACCGGGGTCCGGGGCGGAGCCCCGGTTACGGGAAGGGGCGGGTAGGGGAAAACGCCCTCCACCCACAGAACGGCGGCGGCCTCCCGGACCGCCGTCCCGGCCCCGGCCGGAGCGCGTCCGCGGCAGCGGCCTGCCGCCCGCGCCCCGGCCGGAGCCATGAATCACCGACGCAGTGAAGGGACCCGTCATGCTCGACCACCTCATTCGCTCCGCGACCGTCGTGGACGGGACCGGCGCCCCCGCCTACGTCGCCGACGTCGGGATACGCGACGGCCGCATCGCCCTCATCGCCGCCCCCGGCACCGTCGCCGAGGAGGCCAGGACGACCGAGGACGCCTCCGGGCTCGTCCTCACCCCGGGCTTCGTCGACCCGCACACGCATTACGACGCGCAGCTGTTCTGGGACCCGTACGCCACGCCCTCCATGAACCACGGCGTGACCACCGTCGCCGGCGGCAACTGCGGCTTCACCCTCGCCCCGCTCAACCCCGACCGTCCCGAGGACGCCGACTACACGCGCCGCATGATGTCCAAGGTCGAGGGCATGTCGCTGGTCGCCCTGGAGGACGGCGCGCCCTGGAACTGGCACACCTTCGGTGAGTATCTGGACGCCCTGGAGGGCCGGATCGCCGTCAACGCGGGCTTCATGGTGGGCCATTGCGCCCTGCGGCGGCATGTCATGGGGCCCGACGCGGTCGGCGGGCAGCCCACGCCCGGGCAACTGGACGAGATGCTCAGGCTCTTCCACGACGCGATGGACGCGGGCGCGTGGGGGCTTTCCACCACACAGTCATCCACCCACTCCGACGGCGACGGAAAACCGGTCGCGTCCCGGCACGCCAAGCCGGATGAACTCCTCGCACTGTCCAGGGCCGTCGCCGAGCACGAGGGCACGCAGCTCGAAGCGATCGTCGCGGGCTGCCTGGACCAGTTCGCCGACGAGGAGATCGATCTTTTCGTCGAGATGACGGCGGCGGCCGGACGGCCGCTGAACTGGAACGTTCTCACCATCGACGCGTCCGTGCCCGAGCGCGTACCGCGCCAGCTGATGGCGAGCGGGCGCGCCCGCAGGGCCGGCGGCCGCATCGTCGCCCTGACCATGCCGATCCTCACCCCGATGAACATGTCGCTGGGGACCTTCTGCGCGCTCAATCTCATCCCCGGCTGGGGCGAGATCCTCTCCCTCCCCGTCCCCGAGCGGATCGAGAAGCTCCGCGACGCGGACGTACGGGCCGAGATGCTGCGCCGTGCCGACTCCAAGGAGGCCGGAGTCTTCCGCCGCCTCGCGAACTTCGGCCGCTACGTCATCGGCGACACGTACTCCAAGGAGAACGAGGGTCTCAGCGGGCGGGTGGTGAAGGACATCGCGGCCGAGCGCGGTCAGGACGCCTTCCAGTGCCTCGTCGACATCTGCGCCAACGATCAGCTGCGTACGGTCCTGTGGCCGATGCCCACCGACAACGACCCGGCGAGCTGGGAGTTGCGTCAGCAGACCTGGCAGCACGAGGACGTCATGCTCGGCGGTTCCGACGCGGGCGCGCACCTGGACCGGATGTGCGGTGCGCCGTACACCACGCGCTTCATCGGCGACTGTCTGCGCGGCCGCAAGCTCGTCGGCCTGGAGGAGGCGGTGAAGATGCTGACCGACGATCCGGCGCGCCTCTTCGGCCTGCGCGAACGCGGCCGCGTCCAGGAGGGCTTCCACGCCGACCTCGTCCTCTTCGACCCGCGGCGGATCGAGGCGGGCCCGGCGACCCTCGTACACGATCTGCCGGGCGACAGCCCGCGGCTGGACGCGAAGGCGATCGGGATCGTGTCGGTGCGGGTCAACGGCGTGGAGACGATACGGGACGACCAGGTCACCGGAGCCGTGCCGGGCACGGTCCTCAGGTCCGGCCGCGACACGAAGACGGTGAGTACCAAGTGAGGGACCCGCAGCGGCTGTTCATCGGTGGCGAGTGGGTCGAGCCCGTCGGCGGGCACTACGAAGTACTCAACCCGGCCACCGAGGAGGCCGTCGGCCTCGCGCCCGAGGCGAGCCGCGACCAGGTGTACGCGGCAGCGGACGCCGCCCGCGAGGCCTTCCGCACGTGGTCCCGTACCGCCCCCGAGGAGCGCGCCCGGATCCTCGACGCGGCCGCCGACGTCATCCAGCGCGAGGCCGAGCCGTACGCCCTCCTGGCCCGCGCCGAGTCCGGCGCGACCACAGCGACCGCGCGCGGTATGCAGGTCGCGGTGGGCGCGGCCCGCTTCCGGCGGTATGCGAAGGGCGCGCTGGAACCCGTGGAGCAGGGGCTGCCGCCGCAGATCAATGCCGCGGGCCCGATGGGCAGGGCGGGTGTGTTCGGGGCGCTCGCCGTACGCCGCCCGGTCGGCGTCGTCACCTGCATCACCTCGTACAACAACCCCTGGGCCAACCCGGCGGGCAAGGTCGCGCCCGCGCTCGCCATGGGCAACACGGTCGTCGTGAAGCCCGCTCCGCAGGACCCCCTCTCCGTCTACCGGATGGCCGAGGCCCTCGCGGAGGCGGGCGCGCCGCCCGGCGTCGTGAATGTCGTGACCGGCTCCGCGCCGGCCGTAGGCGAGGCCGCCGTCGACTCCCCGGAGGTCGACATGGTCAGTTTCACCGGCTCGACGGCGGTCGGACAGCGCATCGCGGAGGTCTGCGGCCGCGGGATGAAACGCCAGCTGATGGAGCTGGGCGGCAAGGGCGCGGCGCTGGTCTTCGACGACGCGGATGTGGATTCCGCGGTGATGGGCATCGGCACCACGTTCTCCTTCTACAGCGGCCAGATCTGTACGGCGCCGACGCGGGTGATCGCGCAGCGCGGCATCTACGACCTGCTGATCGAGAAGCTGTCGGGCTACCTCACCCATATGAAGGTGGGCGACCCGGCGGAGCAGGGCACGGTGGTCGGCCCGGTGATCTCCGCGGCCCACCGTGACCGGGTCGAGTCGTACATCGAACTGGGGAAGAAGGAGGGCGCGCGGCTGGTCGCGGGCGGCGAGCGCCCGGCGTCACTGGACCGGGGCTTCTATGTCGCGCCGACGCTCTTCGCCGACTGCACGAACGACATGCGGGTGGTCAGGGAGGAGATCTTCGGCCCGGTGGCGGTCGTGGTGCCCTTCGACGACGAGGAGGAGGGCGTCGCGCTGGCGAACGACAGCGACTACGGCCTGATCGACTACGTCTGGTCGGGGGATGTGGCCCGGGCGTTCCGGGTGGCGGGGGAATTGCGGGCGGGCGGGGTCGGCGTCAACACCATAGGCCGCAATATGGAGGCGCCGTTCGGCGGGTTCAAGAAGAGCGGAGTGGGGCGGGATGTGGGCTCGTACGCGCTGCATGCGTACAGCGAGCTGCAGTCGATCGTCTGGCCCGGCTGAAGCCTCGAGGAATCCGTACGGGAAATTTTGAAATCAGGCAAAACGGACAGTGCTGCGGTTTTCGCATCCCGGAAGGATCGGGCTGAGTCCTTCGAATGGGCGGCTGAGTGGGTCACGAGATCTTCCATTCATTGACCTTTTCCCGCCGGGTGCCTTGAAATTCAATGGATCGTAGGCGGACTCGCATCCTCCGGATGTGGAAACCGCAGCACCTACCGTCCTTCTCATGACTCAGGTGGAAGCACGGCCCCAGGCCGGAGACACGGTACGGGGCGTCCAGGAAGCGGGCGTCCCCGACAAGGGCCTCGGCGGCAATTCGGTAGGGCTCATGGGTGGCGCGGTCATCGGTGTGTCCACTGTTGCCCCCGTCTACTGCCTGACGGCCACCCTCGGCCCCACGGTGGGTGAGGTCGGCCTGCAGATGCCCGCGATCTTCCTCGCCGGGTTCCTGCCGATGCTGCTCGTGGCCTTCGCGTACCGCGAACTGAACAAGGCACTGCCCGACTGTGGCACCTCCTTCACCTGGTCGGTGAAGGCGTTCGGCCCGCGCATCGGCTGGATGTGCGGCTGGGGCCTGCTGGTGGCCACCGTCGTGGTGCTCTCCAACCTCGCCGGCGTCGCCACCTCCTTCTTCTATCTGTTCCTCGGTGAGGTAACCGGCAGCGAAGCGGTCGCCGCCCTGGACGGCAACAAGGCCGCCCACATCCTCACCACCCTCGTCTTCATCGCCATCGCCACCGCGATCAGCTACCGCGGCATCACCGCCACCAAGTGGGTCCAGTACGCCCTGGTCGGCCTGCAGCTCACGGTGCTCGCGATGTTCACCGTCATGGCGGTCACCAAGTCCGACGAGGTCGCGGGAGCACTGGACTTCTCCTGGTCCTGGATGAACCCCTTCGGCGTCGACTCCTTCGCCGCCTTCACCGCGGGCCTCTCCCTGTCGATCTTCATCTACTGGGGCTGGGACGCCTGCCTTTCGGTCAACGAGGAGAGCACCGGCAGCGCCAAGACCCCCGGCCGAGCCGCGCTCCTGGCCATCGTCGTGATCGTCGCCTCGTACCTGATGGTCGCCGTCGCCGCCCAGATGTACGCCGGTGTCGGCGAGAAAGGCACCGGCCTCGGCAACCCGGACACCGCGGACAATGTCTTCGCCGTCCTGGCCGAGCCGGTCATGGGCTCCGGTCTGGGCATCCTGCTCTTCCTCGCGGTCCTCGCCTCCGCCGCGGCGAGCCTGCAGACCACCTTCATCCCGGTGGCCCGCACCGCCCTCGCGATGAGCAGCTACCAGGCCATGCCGGCCTCCTTCGCCAAGGTCCACCCGCGCTTCAAGACGCCCGGCCGCGCCACCGTCGTGGCGGGCATCGCCACCGGCGTCTTCTACGCGGTGATGACCCTGCTCAGCGAGAACGTCCTCATCGACACCATCTACGCGCTGGGCCTGATGATCTGCTTCTACTACGCGATCACCGCCTTCGCCTGCGTCTGGTACTTCCGCGGTGAACTGCGCCGCTCGACGCGCGACCTGCTGGTCAAGGGTGTCTATCCGGGTGTCGGCGGGCTGATGCTCACCGCGGTCTTCGGCAAGACGCTGTACGACATGTGGGACCCGGCGTACGGCAGCGGCTCGGCGGTCTTCGGCGTCGGCTCGGTGTTCGTGATCGGGGTCGGGCTGCTGCTGCTCGGGGTCGTGCTGATGGTGGCGATGCAGCGCCGGAGCCCGGCGTTCTTCCGGGGCGAGGTGCTTACGCAGGAGACCCCGGCGCTGGTCGTCAACGACTAGCAGCGCGAAGGGCCTGCCAGGGCCCTGGGCCGGTTCGTTGTCCGCAGGGTGCCCGGCCCCCCGCCGGCTGACGTGCCTGAGGCAGCAGATCGGGAAGGGTCCGCACAGTGCGCTGTGCGGACCCTTCGATGCTGCGTACCGCACAGGCGAGTTGTGGACTACATCCAGGCGGTGTACGGGTACGTTTCCGCCACGGCGGACGACCGCGGTGCCAGCGGGCTCGTCGCGACGCCCGTGCCCCGGAACCACCACATCGCGCCGGCCTTGTCGCGCACGAGCAGCGCGCCCTTGCCGATGTCCGAGCCGTCGCCCGGCGCGATGATCGCGGTGTACGCGTTCCAGCCGGTGGCCACCTTGATGCGGGCGGCGTAGGGCTTCGCCGCGTTGCCGGTGCCCCGGTAGAGCCACAGCACGCCGGACGTGTCGCGGGCGTACAGGTCCGCGATGCCGTCCTTGGTGACGTCGACGCCGCCGGTCATCGCGTTGTAGACGTTCCAGCCCGAGCCGACCTTGGTGCGCGCCGCGAACGGCTTCGACTCGACACCCGTGCCCTTGTAGAGCCACAACACCCCGGCCTTGTCACGGCCGATGAGGTCCGCGTGACCGTCGCGCGTGACATCGCCGGTGCCGCGCACCGAGTTGTAGATGCTCCAGCCGGTGCCCACCCGCACGCGCGGCTTGAACACGGGGGCATATTTCGCGCCCGAGACCGGGTAGTACCACAGGAGACCCGAAGGCTCCCGGGCGACGACGCCACCGCCCCGGTTGACGATGCTGATCGGGGACAGCTTGGTCAGCGCGTCGAAGGCGTTCCAGCCCGAGCCGTGGTCCCGGCGCCAGCCCAGCTGGAGCGGCGGAACCTCCACCGGGTAGGTCTCGTGCGACCAGAGCCGGGCGGCCGTGTCCCGGCCGAAGACGCGGTACGACATCTCCACCGGGTCGTCGCTGAGCACCGAGAACTCGCTCTTCTCCTTGTACTTCACAGGGTCGCCCGTCGCCTGGAAGCTGGCGCGCGCCTCGATCGTCCACGCCTCCATGTCCGCGTCGGCTGCCACGGAGTACGTGAGGGTGGTCTCGCCCGGGGCGATGTCGCAGACCGCCAGGAGTTCCCCGTTCGGGTACGGCTCCTCGCGACACGAGGCGTTCGCGCCGGTGACCGGGCCTCTGTGCAGGTCGGAGGCCTCCGACTGGAGGTGCCACCAGCGGAAGCCCTCGGCCGGCTCCATGTGCAGCTCGACCCGGCCCTTCTCCGAGACGCTCACCTTGATGGTGTGGTTGACCGAGCCCCCGGCGGCGACGTCCGGCGTCTCGAGCTTGATCGTGGGCAGTTGCGGGTCCGCCGTCGGCGCGCCGTACGCGAATCCGCCGGTCGCCAGAAGCGCCGTGGCCGTAGTCGCGACGACGGCGAACCGCCGCCGGACGCGCCCGGAGTGTCGCTGCGTACGCATATGTCTCCTCTGCTCTTCCCCCCCGGCCCGGCGGCCGACCGCCGGGCCCATGCACAGAGGAGACATGCCGGTTGATCACATGGTTGTACGGATCAAGGCCGCGGCATGGGCAGTCGCTTGGCGCAGTCCTCGCTGCACCTGCCTACCGGCGCATGGCCGGCACATCGCACCGAACCCTCGACGCGCAGTCCGGCAGCGCCCGCTGAACACCATGTCCGTTTCCCGCCGGAAGAGCGACGCCTCGCGCGCCACGCTGATGGCATGACATCGACTCTCTGGACCGCCCGCCCCATCGAGCCCGCCGCTCTCAAGCAGCTCCGCGACACCGACGACGCGGGCCGGCCCTGCGTCCCGTACACCGACACCGAGGGCGGCGCACCCCTGCGCTGCTGTCTGCGGCCGAGCGGGATCGGGGAGCGGATCGCGCTCGTCTCGTATGCGCCGCTGCGGCGGTGGGCCGCCGAGACGTGGGCCAAGCCCGGGGCGTACGACGAGCAGGGGCCCGTCTTCATCCATGCCGAGGAGTGCGGGGGGACGGGGGAGCGGGACGGTTACCCCTTCGCCCGCCCCGGGGCCCTGCGGACGCTGCGGCGCTACGACGCAGAAGGCCACATCGCGGGCGGCCGCCTCCTGGAGATACCGGAGGCGGCCACCGAAGGGTTCGACGCGGCGTTCGCGGAAGCCTTTGCCGATCCCGAGGTGGTCCTCGTACATGTCAGGGCTGTGGAGTACGGCTGCTTCCACTTCGAGGTGCGCCGCCTTTGAGGGTGTTTCGTTCCGCAGGGTTTCCCGATACTCCCTCAGCTACTCCCTTACTCCCTCAGCTTCCGAGGAAGACCGGGTTCGTGAACGCCGCCGGCGGTCCCGGCAGTCCCGGCACCACAGGCGCGTGCCGCACCTCCGCCCGTACATACGCCGCGTACGACGCCGTCGTGCCCCACTCCACCGTGCCCGTCCCGGACGCCGGCAGCGCCACCGTGTGCAGCACGCCCTGGTCGGTCACGATGCGGGCCGAGCAGTTCGGCGCGCCGCTGACCTCCAGGCGTACCGTCACCGGGTCGTCGGCGTCGACGCGCAGCCGTTCGCCGATGCCCGCGTGCTGGCCGTGTCCCGCCGCCGCCGAGAAGGACAGCGACACCGCGGAGGACTCGGCGACGTACGAGCGTCCCGCCCGGATGCCGTCCAGGATCGCCTCGCGGGACAGCTCATCGGCCAGGACCACGGTCTGCGGCGTGCCGACCGGGTCCGGGTGGCGGTGCGCGTCGCTGTTGCCCATCGCCGGGGTCCAGGGCTTTCCGGAGCGTACGGAGGCGACCAGCGTGTTGTCCCAGGCCTGCAGCGAGACCTCGTCGTCGGGGGTGTACGCGCCGTTCCACACCTCCACCGCGTCCGCCTCGCCGAAGCCGAACTTCCAGTTGCAGCCGATGCAGGTGGCGTGCGGGTGGGCCGGGACGACCAGGCCGCCGGAGCGCCTGATCTCGCGGGCGTAGCGGCCGAAACGGTTGTCGCGGGCCCGGTAGCGCCAGTCGACGAAGGTCCCGGGGTCGGTGCCGAGCGCGACGACGTGGCCGTTGCGCGTCGTCACCTCCTCGCCGGTGAGGATCAGCAGGTCGTCGCCCCACTGTCCCTGCCACGCCCGGTGCGCCGCATGGGTGTTGTGCTCGGACGTGTTGATGAAGTCGAGCCCGGCGCCGCGGGCGAGCTCGGCGATCTCGGCCGGGGTGCGCTTGCCGTCCGAGTACCAGGAATGCAGATGGCAGTCGCCGCGGTACCAGGCACGGCCACGCCCCTTGGCCCGCTCCGGCGGGTAGACCGGCTTGGGGGTCTTGCCGGGGGCGCCGTACCGGAGCGTGATGGTGACTTCGTACGCGAGACCCTGCGGCGAGACCGTGTACGGGCCGAGCGCGATGTACCAGGTGCCGGCCCGTACCGGGCCCGGGATGTAGCCCGGCGTCGCCTCGTCCGCACGGATGAAGAACTCGCTGCGCGCCCCGCCCGACCAGCCGCGGAAGCCGTCCCCGCCGAGTTCCGTGCCGCGCTCGTCGAAGATGCCGATGTCGAGGGCGTTGCCCTGGGTGCCGGCCGGGACGACGGGGCGCTCGTAGGTGTACGCGACGTGGATCTCGCGTACACCTCGCGGGACCTCGACCGGCAAATACACGAAGTCGGGGGAGCCGGGCGGCAGCGTGCCGCGTACGACCTCGGTCTGCCCGTCGCTCTGGCCGGCTTGTCCGTCGCTGTTCGGTGCCGCGTTAGCGAAGCTCACAGTGCCCAACGTAAGCGCCGCGGCCGCTCCCGTCACGAGCAGGCCGCGTCTGTCCATGGCGTGTTCTGTGTGTTCGTCGTTGCACATGCCGTCGGCTCCCCAGGCTGGTGAGAGGGACAGAAGTGGTGTACTCAAACCCTCGTATTGAGCCGTGAACTGCCGTGCAAGGGAAGGGGGGTGGCAGGGGGCGGGGCGATGGCCGGACAGTGCTTGGCCTGGACTCGGCCTGGGCTCGGCGGCCGCTTTTGGCCTGCACTCGGCGTGTACTCGGCATCTGGCGCGGGACGGCGTACCTTAGGCCCGCCACCAGCGCCGACGACGACGGAGGAGCCTCATGAGGATCTCGACGACGATCTTCCTCACGGACGAGACGATCACGCCCGTACGGCTGGCGAGAGAGCTGGAGGAGCGCGGCTTCGGCGGGCTCTACCTACCGGAGCACACCCACATCCCGGTGGAGCGCGCGACCCCGTACCCCGCGGGCGGCGACCTGCCGCCCGAGTACGGCCGCACGCTGGACCCCTTTGTCGCCCTGGGCCAGGCCGCGGCGGTCACGTCGAGCCTCGGCCTGGGCACCGGCATCACGCTGGTCGCCCAGCACGACCCGATCGACCTGGCCAAGCAGATCGCGACCCTCGACCATCTGTCGGGTGGGCGGTTCACGCTCGGCGTCGGCTTTGGCTGGAACAAGGAGGAGGCCGCGGACCACGGCGTGGAGTGGGCGACGCGGCGCGAGCTGGGGCGGGAGCGGATGGCGCTGATGCGGGCGCTGTGGGCGGCCGAACCGACCGCGTACAGGGGCGAGTTCGGGGCGGTGCGGGCGTCGTACGCGTACCCGAAGCCCGCGGGCGGCGCGCCGCGCACGCTGATCGGTGGGGCGGCCGGTCCGAAGCTCTTCTCGCACATCGCGGAGTACGCGGACGGCTGGCTCCCGATCGGCGGGCGTGGCCTGACGGAGTCGGTGCCGGTGCTGCGCGAGGTGTGGGAGAAGGCGGGGCGCGACCCGGGCGCCTTGCAGGTCGTCCCGTACGCGGTCCTGCCGAGCCCCGGGAAGCTGGCGCACTACGCGGAACTGGGCGTGGAGGAGGTCGTGCTGCAGCTGCCGCCGGCGGGGGAGGCGGAGGTGCTGGGGGTGCTGGACGAGTACGCGCAGTACGTGTGACCCCCGGCCGGCCCGGGCGCCTGCACGGTGGGCGCCCGGGACGCGGCGGCGCTGTTGGCGGCGAGCAGGACGGCAGCGGGGAGCGCGGCGGCGGCCAGCGTGGCGACGGCGATGAGGCGTGATGTCTTCATGCACCCGAGCCTGCCGACCAGGCCCGACGGGGTGCCGAAGACACGCACGGGCCTCAGCCGGTCGGGTGCCGCCGGGCGTAGGAGACGAAGGCGGACCAGGTGGCGGGGGTGAGGGCGAGCTGGGGGCCCTGGGTGACCTTGGAGTCGCGGACGTGGATGGCGGCGGGGCAGGTGGCGACCTCGACGCAGGCGCCGCCTTCGCCGCCGCTGTAGCTGGACTTGCGCCATTCGATGGCGACTTCAAGGCACTCGCCGCCCCCGCCGCTGCTGTAAGTGCTCTTGAACCAGTCGAGTTCCTCGGCGTTCATCGTTCTCCCAGCATCTTCTCGATCAGGGCCAGGGATTCTCCGGGCCTGAGAGCCTGCGACTGGATAATCCCATAGCGGACGGCGAGCACGCGGACCTCTTCTGTATCGATGATCAGTCGCGGGTACGTATGTGTCTCCACGTAGGCCACCTGTTGCCGCCCCTTGGGCGTCAGCAGAGTGAACGGACCGTCGAGGCTGGGTTGTTCCTCGCGATCCAACGGCATCACTTGCAGCTGGACAGTCCGTAGACGACCGATGTGCAGGAGCTTCCGCAGCTGCTCCTCATGGACGTCCCTTCCGCCGATCGGCCGCAGCAGCACGCTCTCGTCCAGGATGAAGCTGAACGTCGGCGAGGGCCAGGGCTCGAAAATCTGCTGGCGCGCGAGCCGGTCGGCCACGCGCTTCTCGATGGTCTCGTCGCCCAGAAGCGGTCGCCACTGCGTGAATACCGCGCGAGCGTACGCGTCTGTCTGGAGCAGGCCCGGCACAGACTGGTTGGTGTAGACGTAGAGCTGTACGGCCTCCGCCTCCAGTTTGGCGTAGTCCCGGTACCAGTCCGGATGCCGCGTCCGTGCTTTCTTCTGCGCCTCCCGCACGTCCTCGATCGCCGCCTTCAGCACGCCCCCGGCCGCCAGCAACTCATCGGCCCGCTCCAGGAAATCGGGCTGCGGAGTCCGTACACCCCGCTCCATCGAGGAGATCAGGTCCTCCCCGCAGTGCGCAGCAACGCCCAGCTCCCGCTGGCTCATCGCGGCGTTCTCGCGCAGCACCTTGATCTGCTTGCCGAGAGCGCTGAAGAGGTGCGCCGTCCCGTCCGCTTCAGCCGGCCGCTCCGGCCGCTCTTCCGTCATGCCGTACCGCTTTCTCGGTCACGGCCGACGTCCCGTACAGCCCGCCGTCCGTACCCGTACAGTTACCCAGCGTCGCGATCTCACTCCTGGTCAGGGTACGGCGAACCGGCCACGCTCAGTGACATGAAGGCCGAAATCACCCTCCCCACCGCTGAGTTCACGCAGCGCTTCAGCGCCACCCGCCGCGGGGCCCGCCTGGCTCGGCACCTTGCCCTGCACCAACTCGACGCGTGGGGCATCCCGTACGGAAGCGAACTCTCCGACTCGACCGCGGCGATCGTCGCCGAGCTGGCGGCGAACGCGGTCACGCACGGCCGCGTCCCCGGCCGAGACTTCGAGCTGCGCCTCACGCTCGGCCCGACGGCCCTCCGCATCGAGGTCTCTGACGCCCGGGGCGAAAGCGAACCACTGCTGGGTCCGCTGACCGCCGACGAGTTCGAGACAGGCCGGGGCCTCCGCCTCGTCGACGCACTCGCCATGAAGTGGGGCACGGCCGCCCGGGTCGTCGGCAAGACGGTCTGGGCCGAACTGTCCCTGCCCTAGGCGGTCAGCCGATTGGCTGCCTGGGCCCCCGCGTGAGCATCCCGAGCATCGGAACTCGGGTGCGGCGGTGTCGCGATGCTGCACTGCTGCACACCTCGACAACCTCGTCATTCGCCGCGCGCGCGTCGTCCAGCAGGAGCCTCACTCGCTTTCACCAGCTGACTTCACCACGGATGAGTTCGCGGCTTGCGTAGCCAGAAGCCCTGTGCCTTTTCCCCTGAGGGCGGCCTTAGCCAAGGGCTGAGTTCGCCCGCTACATCAGGCACCGTCTGGCGCGAGAAGCGCTCATCGAGGGCTTCCAGTAGTCCCGACAATTGTGCCCGTGCCGCGTCGGATAGTTGGCTCATTGCTACCTGTAGTTGGTCCCGTGCGTCCAGGTCATTGGAGTATGCGCTGATCGGGTACTGCCCTTCGAGTTGCCACTCGGATTCCATCCTCCGAACAAGCCGCTCCCAGGACGAGAACATATTCTTCACCGAGTAGACCGGTTCCGTGATCTTCTCGCGGATCCTTGGCCATACTCTCGAGCGCTCGACGTCCAATCGCTTCGCGTCGTACTGTGCGATGCTCTCCAGGGTCGATAGTGCCAAGGAGGACCATGCCAGCTCGGTGTCCGGAGTCTCCGGCGGGCGTCGCCGGGGTCTCGCGTTTTCGTGCACTGCTCTACTCCTTCAGCTGCCTGATGAAGTAATCGTAGCCATCGGTCGGTTGCATGAATGTTCCGTTCTTGCCCTCACGAATCAGGCCGCCCTCGGCCGTACCGACCCCCGGATGACTCTCCGCCGTCGACTGCGAGCGGCTACACCCCCCACTCGGAGGCGGGCCACGGCCTGCTTCTGGTCGAGCTCGCCACGGCATGGGGCCGCTGACCCCGTCATCGGCAAGACGGTGTGGGCCGAACTGGCGCTGCGGTGAGCACGGTGGCGGCGCTCCAAATCGCCGCCGCCACCAGGTCTCGCGTCACGATGCCCATGAGCCAATTAGCCGAGACTGACGCTCCATACATCGCCGTGCCCTACCCAAGAATCACGCTCTTCGTGGTCGTTGTTTACGATCACGGAAACCTTTGTTTCGGCGGCGCGATATTCAAGGAATTCCCCTTGATCTATGACCGTCAAGGGAGGTGAATTGGGGATCCGTGACAGCTCTTCCCGCAATTCTTCCCAGGTCATATACTGCGGGAAATCAACGTTCATATTCTGGCGCCACTTCTCGGCCCTTTCGTTGCCTGACGCCAGCCTGTGCAGCTCGATCGACCCCCCGCTCATCACCCAATCCGGTCCAGGGTTGAAGTAGAACTCGACGAAGCCGTAGTCTCTCCGCAGCGAGAGGCCGGACTCGTCGACCACGTCGACGAAGTCGGAGCGAATCGCCTGGTTAACCTCGCTGAGGGTAGAGCCAATCCCGACCCCGTGCAGTCGGCCCGTCGCTACGAACGAGGCGATCAATTGAATGGCGGTCACGGCCAGTTCTCCAGCTTGTCGATGAGTGCTTGCATTTCTTCGGCACGGTTCTGCTTATTGCCCCAGTTGTTGCCAGTGGTCATGTGCTCGTGAGCCGATTTGGCCTTGGCCAGTAGATCCGCGCGAAGTTTCGGATCATTATTCACTGCGTCGACGGCAGCCTGGACGCTCTTCTCCGAGGCCCAACCATTCTCGAGCCTGATGGGTTCTCCGACAAGGTTGCCCTTCTTGTCCACGTACACATGGACCTCATCCTCCAACCCCTTCTTCAACGGGATGTGAATGTGCGCGCCCTTCGTCGCCCAGTCGGATGCAACAGGGGACACCCGGATCTTGCAAGGCTTGAGCCCCAGAGGATCGGACCAGGTCTGGGGATTGTCCACATAGGCCGCCGGGTTCGGAGCGGGGTCGAGCCCAAGTGGGTCGGCGCTGATGTAGCGGGCTGTTTCGGGGTCGTAGTGGCGGTTGAAGTTGTAGTGGAGTCCAGTTTCCGGGTCGAAGTACTGGCCGGGGAAACGGAGCGGGGTGTATGCCGTGCTGGTGGTTGCCCACGCCGTGGTACCCCACACTGTGCTGCGGGTGCGCCAAGCCAGGCTTCCTGACTCGTCTACGAGTTCGCTTGGGGCGCCGACCAGGTCGGTGATGATGGCGAAGAAGCGCTCATCCACCGTCTCCTGCGGCGCGTCCGCTGAGAGGATGCGCTCCGTCTGGGCGATGGGGCGCAGCCCCTCGTGGTCCCAGGTGAGCGTGAGGGGGTTCGGCAGCTCTGCCGATGTGGTGGTCTGTTCGCACAGCGTGGTGCCGTCCCAGGTAAAGGTGACCTCTTCCAGCACGTTGTGGCCGTCGTCTGCGAGGCGCTGTTTGGCGATGCGGCGGCCGAGGCCGTCGTACTGGTAGCGCCAAACCGTGCCGTCCGGAGTGACGACGGAGCGGAGCCGATCTTCCGTGTCCCATTCGTAGCGCCACGTGTCCCGCTTGCGAGACAGGCGGGGTTTCTGACGGAGGACGATGCGCCCTTGTGCGTCGTGCTGGTAGCGCACGTTCCCTGCCCGACTGATGCGCGTACCTGTGATGGTTCGGTCGCCCGTGACTTCCTGGCCGGGGTGGGAAGAGGGCCAGGATGCTGCTGTCTGGTTGCCTGCCGCGTCGTAGGCATACCGCTCGGACCAGTCGTGGGCATGGACGGCGGTAACCCGACCCACCGGGTCGAGGTCGAATCGGCGAACGCCGGAGAGTTGGTCGTCGATTCCGACGAGGTGGCCGTCTGCGCGGTAGGTGAAGGTGCGCTGCTGGAGACTGCGGCCGCGGCCGGTGACCCGCTGGTCGATGAGGCGGCCCATCGTGTCGAACTCGTGGGTGAGGCTGACCGTTTCACCGACGTGGCGGACGACTTCGCGGCCCGCCGCATCACGCTCGAACGCGACGATGCGGCCGGCTGCCATCAGTTGGATACGCTGGCCGGCTTCGTCGTACGCCCATGAGCTGACCGCTCCGCTCGGGGTTGTCCTGCTGATACGGCGACCGAGCACATCGTGGTCGAACGCCAGCATGCGGTTGTTCACCGTCTCGGACTTGAGGCGGCCGAAGCGGTCACGTAGGCGGGTCAGCGTCGAGTCGGGGCCGCTTGCCGAAGCAAGCTGATCAAAGATGTCGTACTCGAAGGTGGTGACCGCTCCCTCGCTGTCCTTGCGGGTGATCTGTCCGAGTTCGTTGTGCTCGTAGCGGATGGTTTGCCCCAGGCCGTTGGTGTGGCTGCTCAGGCGTCCGGCGGGGTCGTATCGATAGGTGAGGGTGCGGCCGTCGAAGTCGGTTTCGGATATGAGCCGACCAACGGGGTCGTGCTCGTAGTTCCACGTCAGACCCTGTGGGTTGGTGACCTGTGTCAGTTGAAGATTGGCATCGTGGCTGAACTCGTGTCGCACCTGGTCCGGCCCGGTACGCGCCACTAGCAGGTCGAAATCCGTGTACTCGAAGGTGGAGACCCCGCCTACGGCATCTGTGTGGGAGAGGCAGTTGCCTTCTCCGTCGTACGTCCAGCTCTGCTGACTGCCGTCAGATTCAGTGTGCCTAGATATCAGACTCTCGGCGGTCCACTCGAGGCGACTGATCGCTCCGAGCGGGTCTGTGATGTGGATGGGGCGGCCGAAGGCATCGCGTTCGTACCGAGTCGTCGCCCCCAGAGGGTCGCGGATCTCTACTGGCAGCCCCGCCCTGTCGCAACGTACGAGAGTGCTGTGGCCGAGTGCGTCCGTTACCGACGTCAGGTGTCCCGCCTCGTCGTACGAGAACCGCGTCGTGGCGCCCGACACATCGGTGATCGACGTGCGGTTGCCGCGCTCGTCGTACGTCTGGCGCGTGACTGTCCCGTCCGCGCCCCTGACTTGTACCGGTAGTCCAAGCTCGTCGTAATCGGCGTGCAGCTCCCGTCCGTCCGGGCGCACCACCGTGGTCAGGCGGCCCGACTCGTCATAGAGGGAACGGCTGACGTGCCCGAGCGGGTCGGTCACCGACAGCAGGCGGTTGCGGCGGTCGCGCTCGAAGCGCGTCACTGCCCCCGTCGCGTCGATCTCCGCGACAACCTGGGCACGTTCGTTGATAAGGAACCGTTTGGTGTGGCCCAGGCCGTCGGTCATGGACGTCAGGCGCAGGCCCGTGGCCGGGTCGGTGTCGTCCCAGGTGAAGCGAGACTCGACGTGACCGTTGGCGCCGGTCTGGTACACGCAGCGGTCGAGGTCGTCGTAGACGTAGTCGTAGCGGCTGCCGTTGGTGTCCGTCCATGACGTGATGCGGCCGTGCTCGTCGCATCCGAACCGCAGGGGTCGGCCGCTGGAGTTGGTGACCTCGGTGAGGTGGCCGTCGGTGTAGCCGTAGCGCAGGATCTCCTGGTCGGTGCCGTCCGGGGCCGCGCCAGCCAAGTGCAGAGCGGTGACTCTGCCCTCACTGGTGGTGAGCTTCAGGTGATAGCCGCCGTGGTGCACGATCGCGGTCGGGGCGCCGGCTTCGTCGTACTCGAAAGTGATCCAGCGGCCGTTACGGTCGTCGATCTGGGCAAGGAGCGCCAGTTCGGCGGTGTGCTCGACGAAATGCCAGACCTGGCCGCTCTCGGGGTCCGTGACGGTGTAGCCGTCGTCCACCCGGTCCAGGGGCCAGCGGCGGCCGTGCGTGGGCATGACGGGGACGCCGGGCGCGGGATGCGGATAGGCCAGCAGGCTGCCCTCGTCGCAGCTGAACACCACGCCCTCGGAGTCGATCTCCAGGTGCTGGTCCACCGTGCTCGACCACGTGGGGCCGAACCAGCCGCCGGCGCGGTACGAGGAGTCGAAGGTGCGCCGGAACACCAGGGGCAGTGACGCCGGCAGCGCGATGTCCGTCTGCGGCAGGAGCATCCGCCCGGTCGCGACATCGACGGGGTCTCCGTCGCACTTCGTCTCGCTGCACTTCTTGCCGTTGCCGTCAGGGTCCTTGTCGTGGCCGTCGCGGCCCTTGCCCTTCGGGGCGTCGCCGAGACCCTTCGCACCGGCACGGATGCCGCCGCGGACGACTCCCGCGCCCTTCGTACCGAGCAATTCGGGGAGCAAGCGGCCACCGAACTCGCCGGGGTCACTCTTGAGGGCCTCCCACGCGCCCTTGAGTGCCCGGTCGGGGTGGGCCACCGTCGTGGCCAGCCCGGCCAGGGTCGTGTTCACGCCCTTGTAGTACTCCGCCGGGTGCGTGAGGTTGTAGCCGTCGATCGGGTTCACGCTGCGGACGAAGTTGACGAGTCCGGCCGTGCCCTTGACCACGCCGGCCGCGACGTGCGTCATCTCGACACTCTGCGCGACGCCGTAGTCGGCCAGGTCGAACTTCGCCCGATCCAGCCCTGTCGGCTCCTTCGGAGCGTGCGCCAGTGCCGCCGCTACCGCCTTCTTCGCCGTGTCCGCCGCCTCGTTGCGCTGCCGCCGGGCCTCGGTCAGGATCTCCTGCGCGCGGTCCCGCTCGCCCTTGCCCGGGTCGGAGAAAGTGTCCGGCTTGGGCAGCGGATCGGGGCCGTTGCGCGCCGCGTTGTAGGCGTCGACCTTCTTGTTGTACGAGTCGACCGCGTTCTCCGAGGACTCCTTGCCCTTCTTGTAGAGGGCGATCGCCTCCTTCGCCTGACCCTGCGCCCACGTGACCGTCTTGGAGTACGTCTCCAGCGCCTTCGCCGCATCCTCGAAGGCGTCCGACGCATGCAGCCAGTCGGTGGGCAGCGTCGAGAACTTGTCGCGGAACGCCTCGGCCGCCTCGCCCTTCCAGTGGCTGGAGTCCAGCTGCTTCATGCCCTGGCCGACGTTGTCGAACGCGGTCTTGAAGTCCCGAAGGTTCTTCACACTCGCGGTGATCTTGCCTGTGTTGCCGTGGATCAGCTCGTTGGCGTCCTCACTCTCGCCGAGCTGCTGCTCGCCGACCTCCGCGCCGAGCGAGGATGCGGTCCGGTCGCCCCAGTCCTCGACCGCGTCCGCCCAGTCCTTCGCACCCACCCTCTCCAGCAGGTCACCGGTCTTGTCGGTGACATAGTCGACGCCCTCGCCGACCTTCTCCTTGCCCCACTCGACACCCTCGCGGGCCTTGTCGTAGCCGGCCCCGACCACGTCACCGACGACTCCCCAGTCACCCATCAGCGGTCTCCCCACGTCGGCTGCTCAGCCTGCTTGACCGCCTCATCGGACGGATCGAGCATCTCCCGCAGCTCCCTGTCCGCCCCCTGACGCGTCTGCTCGTCGATCACACCCGAGCGCTCCATCGAGTCCAGCATCGCGTCCTCCACGTCATACGTGGTGTCCTGCCACGTCTGCTTCACCTCGGCATGCGCCTTCGAGAACGACTCCGCGCTGTAGTCCGGATTGTCGAACACCGTCTGGGTGCTGATCTCGTCCCAGCTCTTGGTCTTGACCTCGTCCTCGGTCAAATGAGGGTTCCCGTTCAGGGAGTTCACGCCGATCTTCATGGTGTCCTTGACGTACCGCTCCTGTTCGGCGAACCCACCCGCCGACAACCCCACCGCCATCGCGAAGCCGTTCCCCCGCTGCATCAGCGAGCGCACGCCCCACTCCCAGCGCTCACAGAACGTCTCGAACTGCTCGGTGAGCCCACCGTGCCCCAACTCCAGACCCGACAGCGCGAGATCGGTGAACCCGCGGCCCGTCGTCGCCTCGCCGATCATGCCGAGCTCCTTCAGCTCGGCATGAGCCCCGTTGATGCCCTTCGCGATCAGCTCCAGCGCGCCCGCCGGCGCAGCCAGATCCGGCTTCTCCCCGCTCATCCCGCTCCCCCGAGATCCACAACCGCCTCATCCGGCACAATCCCCGCCACCGGCGGGAACAACATCCCGTCCTCGCTCCCCGCGTCCAGCGCCACCCCGCCCGGCCCGGGCAGCATCGGCACCATCACATCCAGCAGCCGCGCACCCAGCACCGTCCGATACGCCCACTCCCGCCCGGCATCCCCCTGCGCCCGCGCAAACCGCGCCAACGCCTCCTCGTCCGAGAAGGCACAGATCCAGCGGACCCCGCCCTGTTCTGCGGTCCACAGGCTGCCGTACGCATCGATCGGCACCAGCACCGCCGTACGCCGGAACTCCCCCAGCAACACCGCAAACTCCCGCCGTGCCGCAGCAAGTTGCTCCTCCGGAGAGACCTCCGGCGCTACCGCCGACACCACGTCCGGCACCGTCCCCGCGGCAGCGGAAACCGCCGAAGAATCAGCCAAATCCGTCAGCCGCAAGGGCTGTTCCGCCTGGGATATGCCGTCTATGCCGTCCCCGTTACTGGTCACGCAGTCATGCTGTCATGGCCGTTTTTTCGAAAGCAACGGAATCAAAGGGGGGAGTCGGGTCACGTCGAACACACAAGCCGCGAACTGAGCGCCAGGACACGGACGACGGAGGGCAGGAGACTCGCCGGCTCGATCCGGGCACGTAGCCGCCGCCGTCGGTGGTCGGGCGCGAAGGAAGGAACGTTTCGTTCATGCCGCCAGTAGTTCACGGCCGACGTTCGAGAGAATCCGCGCGGCTACTCATCCCGCTACTCAGGAGAGCGGACCCCGCGGGGGTGGCCGGGAGCGCCGTCGAGGTGTGTGAACGAGGCGGGCGTGATGATGTGCGCGTTGTCTCGGGGGTTGAGCTCCGAGCTCCGGGCCCCGAGTCCCGAGCTCTCTTTGCAAGGAATGGTTGGTGGATTGATCCCACCCACCCACCCAACTCGCGCCATGCCCACAAGGGTTGACTTTCAGTGTTCAAGTTGCCACGCGCTGTCATATGCCTCTAGCGTTCGCAGCAATAAACAACCCCGACCGGTGTTGGAGCACCAGCCGGGGTCTGACCTCCAAGATCGAACAGGACCGATCTCGTGGCTTACCGCAACTCTAACTGTGCCCTGCCGACGCCCGCACACCCCATGGCCAGCCCGGGCTACGGCAAGCGCCCCGCGCCCGATCAGTCCCCGCGCCACAGCGGCGACTTCGCACATCTGCCCAAGCGGGAAGCGGCCGTCGCCGCCTTCATCGACCGCCTCGCCGAGGGCGCGGCGATGGACCACAAGACCCTTGCCAAACACATCGCCGACTACGGGCAGGCTGCGATCCGCAGCGCGCTCAAGGCACTTACGAACGCGGGCCATCTGCGCCGGATCAAGGAGCAGGTGGTCCGCGACGACGGGGTGCGCTGGGTGACGCGTACGTACTGGTCGCGTACTGCGCGCAGTGCCGCCTGGTGGCAGGAGTTCTGCCAGAGCGTAAGAGGCGTGATGCTCGACGCCCCGGACGACGAGCCGGCCACCGCCGAGCCCGCACCGGCGCGCACCACGGCTTACCGAACCCTCGCCGCCCTCGGCCGTACCGACTCCCGGATGACCCTCTCCGCCGCCGACTGCGAGCGGCTGGAACCCCTCGCCGCGTCCTGGCTGGAGTACGGCGCGAGCGTGAAGCACCTGATCCACGCGCTCACCGACGGACTGCCCGTCCTGGTCCACAACCCGGCGGGGATCGCGAAACGACGACTGGAGGACAAGATGCCGCCCAAGCCCGCCCGCGAGCCCGAGACCGTACTGCGCAGTGTCATGGTCTGCATGTTCTGCGACACGACCGAGGAGGACGAGCCGTTGATCAACGGCATGTGCGAGGCCTGCCGCAGCGAGGACGAGGAGGACATCCCGGCCACCTTCCTCCCCGGCCCCCGCCCGGCGCAGGTTGCCGCGCACGCCGACGCCGCCCGCATCGCCGCCGGGCTGCCTCCGAGGAGTCGCGCATGAGCGTGCGGCCTCAGATGTCCATCGACGAGTACGAGGAACTCGCCCGCCGTTCGCCCGAGTTGGTGCGGCTGGAGTTCGTCCAGGGAAAGGTCCAGGTCAAGTCGGTGCCGGACGGTGTCCACGGAGCCATCATGATGTGGCTCCTCGAACGGTGCATGAAGCACCGCCCCGATCATCGCCTCTACCCCGAGCAGGGTCTGAAGGTCGAGGAGTCTCGCGGGGGGCGCGCCCGTCCGGACGGGGCTCTCGCGCCCATCGACCACTTCGTGCCACAGGGCGAGTGGGCGGCGCCCGACGGCGTCCTGATGACCGTCGAGGTCACCTCGCACGACCCGGACACCGACAAACGCGACCGCGTGGAGAAGCCCGGCGGCTACGCGGAGGCAGGTATCCCCCGCGACACCTGCTCGGTCACCGTCCATGCCGAGCCCGAGGGCGGTTCGTACCGCAGCATCACCACCCGCCCCTTCGGTGCCGTCGTCGAGCTCCCCGACCCGGTCGGGATCACGCTGGAGACCGAGAAGCTCAAGGACTTCGCCGACTGATGCTGTGAAGCGAGTTGAGTACGTGAATGAGTTGATCGACGGATCTCAGGCAGGGCTGCCCGTGGCGAACTGGAGGGCATGAATGATGCTCCGCCCCTCCCCAACCAGGACACTGATCGGCGATGGCGCCGTCGGGCCCGAATCGGGCTGCTGACGCTCTTCCCGACCGCGGTTGTCGCGTGGCTGCCCGTCCTGATGTCCGAACGGTTCGCGCGCTGTATCAGCTACCGCGACGAGTGCGTCGTCGGCTACAACATCCTGGCCAGTGTGGCGTGGTACGCGTTCTGGGGGAGTGCCGCAGCCGGAGTCGCGGCGATGGTCGTGACCTCCACGGCCGACTGGGCGAGGCGCTTGCGGAAATCGCTCGTCCTCAGCCAGCTCATGCTGCAGATCACCGCTGCGACTGCAATCGTCGCCCAGGCGTGATGTGCCCGGAGCCTCCGCTCGTATGCTCGATCCATGACGGATCACCAGCCCGGACGACCTGGACGGCCCACCGAGAACGCCATGCGCCGCGCCCTCAAGCGGGCCAGGGACGGCGTCGCCCTCGACACCGCCGAGGCGGCCGTGCTGCTGCAGGCGCGCGGGGAGGATCTCAAGGATCTCGCCGCGTCCGCCGCGCGCGTGCGGGATGCGGGGCTGGAGGCCGCAGGCCGCCCCGGCGTCATCACGTACTCGAAGAGCGTGTTCATTCCGCTCACCCGGCTGTGCCGGGACAAGTGCCACTACTGCACCTTCGCCACCGTGCCCGGCAAGCTGCGCCGGGCCGGGCACGGGATGTTCATGTCGCCGGACGAGGTCCTCGACATCGCCCGGCGCGGCGCCGCACTGGGCTGCAAGGAAGCGCTGATCACCCTCGGCGACAAGCCTGAGGACCGCTGGCCCGAGGCGCGTGAGTGGCTCGAGGCCGAGGGCTACGACGACACCATCGCGTACGTACGGGCCATGGCGATCCGCATCCTGGAGGAGACCGGGCTGCTCCCGCACCTCAACCCGGGCGTCATGACCTGGACCGACTTCCAGCGGCTCAAGCCGGTCGCGCCGTCCATGGGCATGATGCTGGAGACCACGGCGACCCGGCTGTGGAGCGAGCCCGGCGGGCCGCACTACGGGTCTGTGGACAAGGAGCCGGCCGTGCGGCTGCGCGTGCTGGAGGACGCCGGGCGCAGTTCCGTGCCGTTCACCAGCGGGCTGCTGATCGGGATCGGCGAGACGTACGAGGAGCGGGCGGATTCGCTGTTCGCGCTGCGCCGCATCTCCCGTGCCTACCACGGCATCCAGGAACTCATCATGCAGAACTTCCGCGCCAAGCCGGACACGGCGATGCGCGGTATGCCGGACGCCGAGCTGGACGAGCTGGTCGCCACCGTCGCCGTCGCGCGGCACATCATGGGGCCGTCCGCCTGTCTGCAGGCGCCGCCGAACCTGGTGGCGGGCGAGTACGCGCGGCTCATCGGCGCCGGCATCGACGACTGGGGCGGGGTTTCGCCCGTCACCATCGACCATGTCAATCCCGAGCGGCCCTGGCCGCAGATCGAGCAGCTCGCCGAGGAGTCGGCAAAGGCCGGCTTTGAGCTCAGCGAACGGCTTTGCGTGTACCCGGAGTTCGTGCAGCGCGGCGAGCCCTGGCTCGATCCCCGGCTGCTTCCCCACGTCCGCGCACTCGTCGACGAAGAGACCGGGCTGGCCCGCGAGGACGCCGTCGTCGAGGGTCATCCCTGGCAGGAGCCGGACGAAGGTTTCACCGCCTCGGGCAGGACGGACCTTCACCGGACCATCGACACCGAAGGCCGTACCTCCGACCGCCGCGACGACTTCGACGACGTGTACGGCGACTGGGACGCGCTGCGCGAGGCCGCCGTGCCCGGCATGGTGCCCTCCCGTATCGACACCGATGTGAAAGCGGCGCTCAAGCAGGCCGCCGACGATCCGACCAAGCTGACGGACGACGAGGCCCTGGCCCTGCTGCACGCGGACGGCCCCGCTCTCGACGCGCTCACGCGGATCGCGGACGAGCTGCGCCGCGACACGGTCGGCGACGACGTCACGTACATCGTCACGCGCAACATCAACTTCACCAACGTCTGCTACACCGGCTGCCGTTTCTGCGCCTTCGCGCAGCGGCGTACGGACGCCGACGCCTACACCCTCTCCCTCGACCAGGTCGCCGACCGGGCCGCGCAGGCGTGGGACGTCGGCGCGGTCGAGGTGTGCATGCAGGGCGGCATCCATCCCGACCTGCCGGGCACGGCGTACTTCGACATCGCCCGCGCAGTGAAGGAGCGCGTGCCGGGCATGCATGTGCACGCGTTCTCGCCGATGGAGGTCGTCAACGGCGCGTCGCGGACCGGCCTTTCGATCCGTGAGTGGCTGACTGCCGCAAAGGAGGCCGGACTCGATTCCATCCCCGGGACCGCCGCCGAGATCCTCGACGACGAGGTCCGCTGGATCCTCACCAAGGGCAAGCTGCCCACCGCCACCTGGATCGAGGTCGTCAAGACCGCGCACGAGCTGGGCCTCCGGTCGTCCTCGACGATGATGTACGGGCATGTGGACCAGCCCCGGCACTGGCTCGGCCACCTCCGCACGCTCGCCGGGATCCAGCAGGCTGCACTGGATTCTGGGCGGCAAGGCTTCACGGAGTTCGTGACGCTGCCCTTCATTCATACGAACGCGCCTGTGTATCTGGCCGGGATCGCGCGGCCGGGGCCGACCAAGCGGGACAACCGCGCCGTCACCGCCATGGCCCGCGTCCTCCTCCACCCCCACATCACCAACATCCAGACCAGCTGGGTGAAGCTGGGGGCGGAGGGCGCGGCCGAGATGCTCCGCTCCGGGGCCAACGATCTCGGTGGCACGCTGATGGAGGAGACCATCTCCCGGATGGCGGGGTCCAGTTACGGCTCGTACCGCTCCGTACAGGACCTGATCGCCATCGCGGAGGCGGCAGGCCGGCCGGCCAGACCGCGTACGACTCTGTACGGCGAGGTCCCCCAGGAGCGCGTGCGCGCCGCCGCCGCGTCCGACGGACATCTGCCCGAGCTGCTGCCGCTGCTGCCAGACTGACCCCATGAGTGCCGGTGCCGCGAGACTGTCGATGCAGGAACTGATCAACATCCGCAGGCGCGCGGGATTCGTGGGACGGCGCAATGAACTCGCCGCCTTCCGCGAGAACTTCGACGTGCCCCCCGAGGACCCGCGGCACCGTTTCATCTTCCATATCCACGGCAACGCGGGTGTCGGCAAGACCTCCCTCGTGCGTGAGCTGGTGCAGACCGCGCGCCGGCGCCAGGCGCTCACCGCAGTCCTCGACGAGTCCGTGAACAGCGTGCCGGAGGCGATGGAGGCGATCAGCGCCCAGTTCGCCGAGCAGGGGCAGGCGCTCAAGGCCCTCGACCGGCAGCTGGCGACCTACCGCCAGCGCCGGTACGAGGCGGAGGTCCTGACGAACGCGGCGGCGGACGGACAGCCGCAGCCGCAGCAGCCCTCCGCGGGCAGCATGGCCGCGGCCCAGGCTTCTCTGATCGGACTTGGCATGGTGCCGGGCGTCGGCGCGCTCGCCGGAGCGGTGGACCCGGCGCAGGTCGCCCGCGGCGCCGATCACGTAAGGGCCGTCCTCACCACCCGTTTCGGCAAGCAGGAGGACGTACAGCTGGTCCTCAACCCCGTCCGGGCCCTCACTCCGGTCCTGGTCGCCGAGCTGAACCGGGTCGGGGCGAGCGTCCCCTGGATCACGCTCTTCTTCGACACGTACGAACGCACCGGGCCCTTCCTCGACCCCTGGCTGCGCGATCTGATTACCACCAGGCAGTACGGCTCACTGCCCGCCCATGTCGTCGTCACCCTCTCCGGACAGCGGCCGCTCGACCCCAACTGCTGGGCCGACTACGTCGACTTCGTCACCGACCTCCCGCTCGCACCCTTCACCGAGCCGGAGGCCCGCCAGCTCCTCGCCGCCAAGGGCGTGGTGGACGAGGAGGTGGTACGGGACGTGCTCAGGCTCTCCGGCCGGCTGCCCGTACTCGTCTCCACCCTCGCCGAGAACCCGGGCGCTGTGGACGACCCCAGCGCCACCGCCGTCGAGCGCTTCCTGAAGTGGGAGCAGGACCCGGTCCGCCGCGCCGCCGCCCTCGACGGCGCACTGCCGCGCCGGCTGAACGAGGACGTCTTCCGGGCGGCCGTCGAAGGGGACGACGCGGCCGGGCTGTTCGGGTGGCTGCGCGGGCTGCCGTTCGTCAGCGACCGGGGCGGCCGGGCCCAGTACCACGATGTCGTACGGGAGCCGATGCTGCGGCTGCGGCGCAACACCTCGCCGGAGCGCTGGCGGGCCGGGCACACCGGGCTGGCGGAGGCGTTCGCCCGCTGGCGGGCGGAGGCCGGCGACGGCCTGGGCGCGAACGAGCTGTGGGGGCAGGACGCCTGGCGTGAGTTACGTCTTGAGGAGACCTACCACCTGCTGTGCGCGCGGCCGCGGACGGCGCTGCCCGCGGTGCTGCGGGACGGGATCGACGCCTGCGACGCGGGCGCGGTGGTGGCCAGGCGCTGGGCGCGGACCGTCGCGGACGCGGGCGCCGACGGCGACAGCGGGCTGCTGCGCGCGCTGGGCAGGGACTGCCTGGCGGCCCTGGAGGACGAACAGCGCCGGGGCGCCGGGGTGCTGGACCTGATCCTCGCCCGGCCGGAGCCGGACGACGAGACGCGGGTGGCGGCGCTGGTGGTCCGCGGCAGGGACCACCGTAATGCCGGTCGGTACCCACAGGCGCTGCTCGACTACCGGCAGGCGATCAGCCGGGACGCGGGCTGCCAACGGGCGTACTACGGGCTGGGGGAGACGTACCGCCTGACGGGACGGTACGAGGAATCCCTCGCCGAGTTCGAGCGGGCCCTCGAACTCGACCCCGTCGACACCTGGTCGCTCTCCGGCCGAGCCCAGACCAAGCACCTGCTGGGACGCAGCGAAGAGGCGCTGGCGGATCTGGGCCGGGTGCTGGATGCCAGGCCCGGCCATGTCTGGTCGCTGGTGCGCAGGTCCCAGATCCGGCGCGCGCTCGGTGACAGTGACGGCGCCCTGGCGGATGTCGGCCGGGCCCGGGAGCTCGACCCGGTCAACCCGTGGATCGTTGGCGAACACGGGGAGGTCCTGCGGCACGAAGGGCGGTACGAGGAGGCGATCGCCGAGTTCGACCGGGCGTTCGCGCTCGACCCGGCGTACACGTGGGCACTGGGCAGCAGGGCCATGGCGAAGCACGCGCTGGGGCGCGGCGAGGAGGCGCTGGCGGACCTGGACGAAGCACTGGAACTGAAGCCGGACTATCTGTGGGCGCTGCTGCGGCGGGCCGAGATCCATCGCCAACGGGGTGATTCGGTAAGGGAGTTCGCCGATCTCGACCGGATCGTGGAGGTGGCGGATACGAAGGCGTGGGCGCTGGCGGAACGGGGGTACGCGCACCAGCAGGCCGGACGGCACGAGGACGCCGTCGCCGACTACGGCCGGGCGCTCGCGCACGACCCGGAGTATGTCTACGCGTATGTCGCCCGCGGCCGGGTGTACGAGCAGCTGCACCGGTACGAGGAGGCGCTGGCGGATCTGGACCGCGCCCTGGATCTGGACCCGCGCGCGCCCGCGGCGCTGGTGGTACGGGCCGCGGTGCGGCGGGCGCTCGGGGACTCCGACGGCGCACTCGCCGACCTCGACGAGGCGGTGGCCCTCGACCCGGACAACGCGGACCAGCTCACCCTGCGGGGCGAGGCCCACCGCCGAGCCGGGCGGCACGAGCAGGCGCTCGCGGACTACGACCGGGCGGACGGGCTCCGTCCCGACGACGGCTGGACCATCGGCAGCCGCGGCCAGGCGCTGCGCAGCCTCGGCCGGCTCGACGAGGCGCTGGCGGCCTTGGCGCGCGCGGCGGAGCTCCAGCCGGACAAGGCCTGGATCGCCGCCGAGCGTGGTGCGGCCCTCCAGGACCTGGAGCGGTACGAGGAGGCGCTGGCCGAGCTGGACCGGGCGATCGCGCTCGACCCGAATTACCTCTGGGCGCACGCACGCCGGGCGGCGGGGCGCATGGTGACCGGCCGTCTGCTGCCTGCGCTCACGGACCTCGAGCGCTGGCTGGAGCTCGGCGACGACGACCCGGCGGTGCACCGCGCACGGGCGAGGGTCTACCTGTACCTCGACCGCCCGGAGGAGGCGCTGACAGCCCTGGCGGAGGCCGCCGGGGACGACCAGGACGAAGTGAACCACCTCGCCCTGCTCACCCGCGCTCACCGCAGGGCCGGCCGCTTCGCCCCGGCGAGGGAGGCGGCCGAGAGGCTGCGGACTGTCGACCCCGCCTCGCTCCAGCCGGCGCTCACTGTGAGTCGTACGGAGGGGCTGGCGGAGGCTGCTGAGCTGTGGCGTGCCGCCGATGCTGAGCTGCTGGTCGTCGCCTGTGCGCAGGGGGACTGGCCTCGCGCCGACGCTCTGCTGGCCGCCCTCCTCGCCGAGACGCCCACCTGGACGACGGTGGCGGACGCGGCGGACGACCTGACCGAGCTGCTCGCATGCCCGGGCGCGGACCCGACAGAACTGGAGCCGAGGCTGCACCGCCTGACCAGGGCCCGGGACGCCCTTTCCAGCCCGTCCGGCGTTTGAGGACAAACCGGCGTCGGGCGGTCCCGGGTCACCCTTCGTGCCGGGGTGCGCGCCGCCCGACCGCGGCCCGGGACGCCCTTTCCAGCCCGTCCGGCGTTTGAGGACAAACCGGCGTCGGGCGGTCCCGGGTCACCTTTCGTGCCGGGGTGCGCGCCGCCCGACCGCGGCCCGGGACGCGAATTCCAGCCCGTCCGGCGTTTGAGGACAAACCGGGCCACCGGCGGCCCCGGTCACCCCTCGCGCCCCCGAACCCCCCATTCCCGTTCGATTACAGTGCTGCGCCAGGCATACGTTCGACGTCCAGGGAGGGACGCGCGGTGAGCGCAGCAGCCACAGCCGTCTGGGGCCGGGCCGAGCAGCAGGACTTCCGCGCCCGGGTGCGCGGCGCCCTGCTCGGCGGCGCCATCGGCGACGCGCTCGGCGCCGGGGTCGCCGCCCTCACCGTGGAGGAGATCCGCGCCGTCCACGGCCCGGACGGCCTCGGCGACCTCGTGCCCGCCCATGGCCGCCGCGGGGCCGTCACCGCCGCCACCCAGCTGACCCTCTTCACCGTCGACGGGCTGATCCGCGCGCAGGTCCGCCGGGACACCGGCGCCTGGCACCCGCCCACCGATGTGCACCGCGCCTATCTGAGATGGGCCGCCACCCAGCGCGACTGGGGCCCCGACGAGCGCCGCAAGGACAATGGCTGGCTCGCCCGCGAGGAATGGCTCTACACTCGCCGCGACCCCGCCAAGGTCTGCCTCATCGGGCTCGGCGACGAGACCATGGGCACCCTCGAAGCACCCAAGAACCCCGCCGCGCGCGACGCGGGCGCGCTGGTGCGCTCCTCGCCGTTCGGGCTGCTCGTCGGCTGGGAGCCGCAGCTGGTGTGCCAGCTGGCCGTGGAGTGCGCGGCGCAGACGCACGGCCACCCCACCGCGTATCTCTCGGCCGGCGCGCTCGCCGTCATCGTGCACGGTCTGGCCCGCGGCGAGACCCTCGACGGCTCGGTGCAGCGCGCCCTCGCCCAGCTGGCCGCGCGCCCCGGCCACCAGCCCGTCACGGACGCCCTCAAGCACGCGCTCGGCGCCGTACGCCAGGGCATTCCGAGCCCCGCCAGGATCGCCTCGCTCGGCGAGGGCCACAACGCCGAGGACGCCCTTGCCATCGCCGTCTACTGCGCTCTCGTCGGCGAGGACATCCGGCACGGCCTGCGTCTCGCCGTCAACCACGACGGCCCCTCTCAGACCACCGGCGCCGTCACCGGCTCGCTGCTGGGCGCGCTGCACGGCGAGACGGCGCTGCCGCCCGCCTGGCTCTGCGAGCTGGAGGGCCGCCCCACGATCCTTGAGCTGGCCGACGACTTCGCGATGGAGATGACCCAGGGCCCGGCCCTGCACGGCCCGACGGTCACCGCGCCCGGCTGGCTGTCGCGCTACCCGCGCAGCTGAAGTACGTACGAGGGCCCGGCTCCCCTCCTCGGGAGCCGGGCCCTCGTACGCAGCGAAGCGCGAGAGCGTCAGCCGTCCACGCCCTCGCGGCCGAGGACCTTCGCCTCGGCGGGCTCCGCCGGCGTCGGCACGGTCGCCGCGGCGAACGCCGGGCCCGGGCCGTCTCCGTCCGAGTTGATCCGGGCGATGAGGTCGTCGCGCTCGGGGGTGTCCTCCGGCTTGACGAGGCCGATCAGGATGTAGAGGACGAGCGAGACCGCCAGCGGGATGGAGACCTGGTACTGCAGCGGCACGCCGCCGTCGACGCTCCAGCTGATCGGGTAGTTGACCAGCCAGAAGGTGATCAGGCCGAGCCCCCAGCTGACCAGCGCCGCCGTCGGTCCGCTCTTGCGGAACCAGGGCAGCATGCCCAGCATCAGCGGAATCGCGATCGGACCCATGAGCCCCGCCACCCACTTGATGACGACCGTGATGATGTCACCGAAGAAGTCCGAGTTGACCTGGGTCGCGACGGCCATCGAGAGACCGAGGAAGAGCAGCGTGGCCCAGCGGGCGGCCAGCAGCCCCGCGCGGGTGTCCCACTCGCGGACCTTGTGGGACACGGCGGGCATGATGTCGCGGGTGACGACCGCCGCGATCGCGTTCGCGTCGGAGGAGCACATGGCCATGGTGTGGGAGAAGAAGCCCACGATGACCAGGCCCAGCAGACCGTGCGGCAGCAGCTGTTCGGCCATCAGCGCGTACGAGTCGGCCGGCACCTTCGTGTCGATGATCAGCGGCGCCACCCACATCGGGAAGAACAGCACCAGCGGCCAGATGAGCCACAGCACGGCGGACAGCCGGCCGGACCGCTCCGCCGAATTCGCGGAGTCGGTGGCCATGTAGCGCTGCGCCTGGTTCCACATGCCGCCGTTGTACTCAAAGGTCTTGATGAAGAGGTATGCGATCAGGAAGACCATCATGTACGGGCCGGCCAGCGGCTCCGCGTGGCCCTTGAGCTCCGGCTCGTCCCAGACGTTCCACAGGGAGCTGAAACCGCCCAGTTCGGCCATGACAGCGACGAGCATCGCGATGCCGGCGATGAACTGGATGATGAACTGGCCGAGTTCGGTGAGGGCGTCCGCCCACAGGCCGCCGACGGTGCAGTACACGGCGGTGACCGCTCCGGTGATCAGGATGCCCGTGTTGAGGGAGACACCGGTGAAGACGGAGAGCAGTGTGGCGATGGCGGCCCACTTGGCGCCGACGTCGACGATCTTCAGCAGTACGCCGGACCAGGCGAGCGCCTGCTGGGTGGGCAGGTTGTAGCGGTTCTTGAGGTATTCGAGCGGCGAGGCCACATGCAGCCGTGAGCGCACCCGGTTGAGCCGGGGCGCGAACACCCGCGAGCCGATGGCGATGCCGATCGCGATGGGGAAGGACCAGGTGACGTACGAGGTGACGCCGTAGGTGTACGCGATGGCCGCGTAGCCGGTGAACATCACCGCGCTGTAGCCGGACATGTGGTGCGAGATGCCCGACAGCCACCACGGCATCTTGCCGCCCGCGGTGAAGAAGTCGCTGACGTTGTCGACGCGCTTGTGCGACCAGAGTCCGATCGCGACCATCACACCGAAGTAACTGATGAGCACGGTCCAGTCGAGACTGTTCATGTGCCCCCTCCTTGGGTCCGCCTTGTGAACGTCAAAGCTCTTCGTCAGTACGTCCGATCAGCGGCGCCCCCGTGCGGGAGCGGGGACTTCGGGGATTGAACCGCTTGGCCGGGTGGCGGGTCAAGAGGATGTGCGGTCATAAATGTGAACACAGATCAGAAAGCCGAACGATTTTGCTTGTTCTTGACCTCCCTGGGCGTTGTCGTGAACGTGACGGCGGCCACACGATGAGCAGGCACTTCGTCAGGCTCCGCGGATAGCGAAAGACCGCACGGGATGCGGGTCCCGTGCGGCTGGGAAAGGGTGAGGGCAACTGGCGTTACTACCGCATCAGTTCGCCGGCGTTGACCAGCAGCGACTGACCCGTGATCGCCCGGGCCCGGTCGGAGGCGAGGAAGGCCGCGGCCTCCGCGACATCTCCGTCCGTGGCCAGCTCGGGCAGCGCCATCCGCTCGGTGAGCCGCCCGAGCACCTCGTTCTCCGGTACACCCTCGGTGTGCGCGGTGAACTGGACGTACGCCTGGACGGGCGGCCCCCACATCCAGCCCGGCAGCACGGTGTTCACCCGGATCCGGTCGGGGCCCAGCTCGCGCGCCAGCGAGTACATCGCCGAGGTCAGCGCGCCCTTGGATGCCGCGTACGCCGCCTGCCACACCTGTGAGGGCGCGGCCACCGCCGACTGCGTACCGATGATGACGACCGAGCCTCCCCGCACCTTCAGCGCAGGCAGGCAGGCCCGCGTCATCCGCAGCGTCCCCAGCAGATTCACATCGATGACCCCCTGCCAGGTCTCGAAGTCCGCGTCCGCCAGGCCGCCGAAATGGCTGTCCCAGGCGGCGACATGGACGACCGCGTCGATCCGGCCGAACCGCTCGATCGCGAGCGCGGCCAGCGCGTCGCACTGCGCCTCGTCGGTGATGTCCGTGGCCCGGTACGCACTCCGAGAGCCGTCGGGGTCGATCTCTCCGGCCGACTTGGCGAGATTCCCCTCGGTGCGCGCGCCGAGGACCGCGTTGCCCCCGTCCCGTACGACGGTGGCCGCAATCTGATGGCCGAGTCCGGCCCCGACGCCGGAGACGATCACTGTCTTCCCCTGTAGCAGCATGGCGCGCTCCTTCGCAGCCGGGCCGTACCTGACGGTGCGTCAGAGTACGGGCAGGGGAATGCGGAGGGAAGGGAGGCGTCGGCGTCAGTAGGCGCCGTTCATCATGTTCCTGACGGCCGTTCAGGTGTCAATGAGGTTGCCCCGCCCCGCCTCTCGCCAACTGATGCTCCATCAGATACACCGGAGGGATGACTGAGGACACACGCAGCGAGGTGTACGCGGAGCTGGCGGGCGTCGGACCGTACGGGGTACGCCCCGGCCACGCCCTGATCACCATGGTCGAACCGCACCTCGGCCATGAGCACGCGTACAACCGCTGGTACGAGGACGACCACTACTACGCGGGCGCGATGGCGATGCCCTGGATGTACGCCGGACGGCGCTGGGTCGCCACCAAGGAGCTCCAACTGCTGCGCTACCCCGAGAAGTCGGCGGTGGCCCAGCCCGTCACCTCGGGCTGCTACATCTCCACGTACTGGATCACCGAGGGCCGCTACGGCGACCACATGAAGTGGACCGTCGGCATCAACAAGCGGCTCAACCGGGACGGGCGCGTCTACCAGGACCGTACGCATGTCTTCACGGCCTTCCAGGACCATGAGACGACCGTCTACCGGGACGGCGCGGCCGGCCCGCGCGACTACCACGCGCTGGATCATCCGTACGCGGGCCTGGTGGTGGAGGTGATCGACGCCGACGGGCCCGAGCGGCGGGCCGAGCTGCTGGAGTGGCTGCGTACGAAGCATCTGCCGAAGCGGCTGGCCGGCTCCTGCGCGGCGATGGTGACGGTCTTCCGGCCGACTCCGCTGCCGGGCGACCGGATGACCTATGTGAAGCAGGTGGAGGGCGTAGACACCAGGCTGACGCTGCTGTGGTTCCTCGAGGACGACCCGAGGGAGCATTGGGAGTCTGCCTTCGCCGGGCTCGACGCAGCGGTCGTCGAATCGGGGCTCGGGCGGGTGGAGCTGGTTGCTCCCTTCATCCCGACGGTCCCCGGCACCGACCGCTACGTCGATCAACTGCGCTGAGCCGAAGCGCGAGACGGAAGCGGGTGGGGATGCCCGTGGGGGATGGCCGAGCCCCCTCGGCCGGGACGGCGGACCAGTCGAGAGGGCTCTGTCACATGGTGCTGGTGGTGCTCTGTGCTGCGTCGGTTCGCGGGGTTCCCCGGCGCGCTCCTCGGCGTCGTGCTCAGCCGAGACTGAACGCGCCGTGCCCCACTTCGTTCACGAACGCGGTCCACGACTCGGGGACGAAGGTGATCGACGGGCCCGCGGGGACCTTGGAGTCCCGGACGGCAATGGCCTGCACGACGGGGGACTTGACCTCTACGCATGCGCCGTTTCCCGTGGAGTACGAGGACTTCGTCCAGGTATCCGTGGCGCCCTGAATGATTGCCATGTTCGCTCCGCTTCGGCAAGTGGTGTGATTTGCGCCAACGTTCTTGCTGGCGTGATCGACGCTACTCGCCGCGATGGGTGCGCGAGGCAGGCGTTCACTCGACCGGATGGCATATTCCATCCGACCCTTCCGCCCGCCGTTGCTGGGGTGTACCGTACGGTCCCCCTCGCCGCAGAGACCTTTCAGCGGGTGTATTCAGCGTGCGTAGTCCTTGGCGATGTCCGCGATGAACTGTCTCGTGTGATCGACGTTCAGGGCTTGGGCGCGCAGATGCTCGTACATGACGCTGTACTTCTGCACATCGTTGGCCTTCTCCAGGTACAGGTCGCTCGTCACGCCCTCGATGTAGACGACGCTCGAGTCGGAAGTGTCCGGGAACTCCAGGATCGCGTACTGGCCGTTGATGCCCGGGTGGGCGCCCATCTCGAAGGGCAGCACCTGCACGGTGACATGCGGCAGCTGGGACAGCTCCACCAGATGCTCCAACTGCTCGCGCATCAGCTGCTTGTCGCCGACGAGACGGCGCAGCGCGGCCTCGTCGATCACCACCCACAGCCGCAGCGGGTGCTCGGCGTCGTTGATCCGCTCCTGGCGGCGCACGCGGACGCTGACCCGTTTCTCGACGTCGGTGGTGCCGCTCTCGGGCAGTGCGCCGGCGATCAGCGCCTCGGCGTACTGCCGGGTCTGCAACAGACCGGGGACGACCTGCGGTTCGTACACCCGCAGGCTGGCCGCGTCGGTCTCCAGGCCGATGTAGACGCTGTACGGGATGTCTCCGAAGGCGTGCCACCAGCCCTGCTGGCGGGAGTCCTTGGCCATCTGCATCAACGAGTCGACTATCCGGTGGTCCTCGACCTCGTACACCCCGCACAGGTCGCGGACGTCGCGCTGACTGATCGAGCGGCGGCCGTTCTCGAGGCGGCTGATCTTCGACTGGGAGACGAGAAGGCGCTCCGCCACCTCTTCGGCCGTCATGCCCTTGAGTTCGCGGAGCCGGCGCAGCTCCTGGCCCAATCGGCGTCGCCTGACGGTGGGGTTGACGTTGGACGCCACGGAAACTGCACCTCCGGCTGCGTAGCTGAGCGTATCTATTGCTCAGCAGATTGCCACCAATGGTCGTGGCTGCGCTGCCAAATGGCTACACAGGACGCATGCGCGAACGCGCGGGGCAGCGCCGTGGCTGCCCCGCGCGTCCTGTGCGGCTCCCGAACCGGGTCATGGGGACGTCGGCGCGGCGGATCTTGTGCGGTTGTTCCTGAAACGCGTGGTGCGGTTGGTGCTGTTCGTGCTGCTGCGTCAGTGCGCGGCCACGCGGGCCATGCTTCCGCGGCGTGGTTGCATCGACACGGCTGCCGTCGGCTGTCGGCTGCCTGCCGGTGCGGCGGGATTACGGCGGGGCTGAGCGGCCGCACCGTTCTGAACGTCCATCACGGCGTGCGCCACGAGTCCGCCCATGGGGTCGTGCCTGATGAGATCCCGCAGACGGGACCTCGAGGAACGCCCTTCGTTCCCGGGGTAGAGGTGCTTGCCGAGTCCGACCGCGTGGGCCAGCGCGGCGAGCGCCGCGGTCCGCGGGTCCGGCGGTACGCCGGTGCGGATCGCACTGTCCAGCCGGGCCCTGATGTCCCGGCTGATCGCCGTGTCCGTCGCCTGGTAGCGAGTCGTCGGCAGTACCCCGCACATCTGGCCCGCCACGGCATGCACCATGCCGCACCGCTCCAGATGCGAGAGGTAAATCTGGCGCAACCCCAGTCGGGGCCCGCCAATCCAGTGGACAGCCCGAACTGGGCTGCCGCGTCTGCGCAGCAGTTCCAGCGCGGAGTCCAAAGTCGGATCTCCGGTCGGCCGTGGCATCACCACGGCGATACGATCCCCGTCTGGGGCTATCCGTCCTGCCAGAGCCAGCTCTACTAGCTGAGCTCCGGCCAGGCCGATGTCGAGCGACTGCGGCTGCGCTGTGGTACCCGTGGTCGGGTCCAGAGCGAGCAGCAGTAGCTCCTCCGGAAGTGTTCTGCGGCTCCTGCCCATCCATGCCTCCCCGCGTGGATGAATGACAGGGTGACCCCTCTCACATTGGTCTGTCGAGAGCGCCTGGGTGGTTTCTATGGGAACCGGCAGGTATGTCGTTCTCGTCTATGCGCTGGGGGCGTGCTCTCACACAGGACACTGGTAGATGGTTCGGACAACACGGGCTGTCGTGATGACGGCGCCCGTGCGACGTGCTTATTGCGCAACACGCACAACGCGAGACGCAAGACGTATGACTCATGAAGCAAGACGTATGACTCATGAAGGAGGCACGGTGGCGGGCGAGTCCCCCGACAAGTCGGAGCAGCGGAAGTCGTCGGGGGAGACGACTCCGGGTGAACGCGACCCGCGTCTCGCCGTGTTCCGTCAGGCATCGCCGGGGGCGACGGCCCCCGCGGTGGACCAGCCGACGGCTGTGTTCAAGCTGCCACCGTCCGAGCGGAGCGGCGGACCGAGCACGGACCAGGACGCCGGGCAGGACTCGCGGTCCGTCGCGGAGCCGGGCACGGAGTCGGGCTCGGTGGAGAACGACACGAGGTTGCGCGCGGCGGTGGCGGCGTGGGTGGCGAGCGCGGACGGGGACGCGGACGGTGACGCGTCTGGCGACGTGGATGTGGATGTGGATGCGGATGCGTCTGGCGACGCGGGATCGGGCGATCCTGACGCGCGTGAGGACGCGCCTGCGGGCGCCGAAGAGGCGGACGCGGGCGAGGAGGCGGATCCGCAGGCCGAGGCCGCGGACGGGGACGCTCCGGTCGCGGTGGACGCCTCCAGCGACGACGGCGCGGATGCGGATGCGTCTGACGCCGTGCAACAGGACGGCGACGGGCGTGAGGACGCGCCTGCGGGCCTCAGCGACGCCGAAGCGGGCGAGCAGGCGGAGTCGCAGGCCGAGGCCGCGGACGGGGACGCTCCGGTCGCCGTGGACGCCTCCGGCGACGACGCCGCGGATGCCGACGGGCGCGAGGACGCGCCTGCGGGCGCCGACGACGCGGACGAGGACGTTCCGGCCGTCGAGGATGCCTCCGGCGACGACGGTGGGGCTGAGGATACGTCTGAGGCCGTAGGGCGGGACGCGCCTGCGGGCGCCGACGACGCGCACGCCGACGGCGCGGACGCGGGCGAGCAGGCGGAGTCGCAGGTCGACGACGCGGACGGGGACGCTCCGGTCGCCGTGGACGCCTCCGGCGATGCCCGCGAGACCGGTGCTGACACCGAGGACGCCCCCGGCGACGGTGCGGCCGATTCGGCGGAGTCCGGCGAAGTGGCGGACGAAGCAGCGCCATCCGCCAAGGACAAAGCCGGCGCTTCCGAGGAGACGGACGGCAACGCCGATGCCGAGGAAGGCCCCGGCGACAGGCCCCCCACGCGGAGCGCCGACGCGCCGAAGGACAGGGCCTCCGGTTCGCCGGAATCCGCCGCCGCGGAGGGCGAGGCCGCCAAGCCGGGCGCGTCCCCCGACGCCGAGGCCAAGGCCGCGCCCACCGCACCCGGATCTGCGGAAGCAAAGCCGTCCAAGCCCGCTGTCGATCAGCCCACCGCCGTCTTCAAGGCGCTCCGGCGGCCCGCCGTCGACCAGCCCACCACCGCGCTCAAAGTGCCCCCGGCGCCCCGGCCAGAGGCGCCCGCCGAGCGGACCAGCACCTTCGTGCCGCTGCGGGCCGAAGCCGTACGCACCCCCGCCCCCGCCAAGCCGGAGGAACCCGCGCCTCCCGTCTCGCTCACCGAGGCCGAGCGGACCAAGCAGCAGCCCATGCCGCCGCTGCCGCCGCTCGACCTTCTCGCCGAGCTGACGAACACCCCGCCGCCACCCCAGACTCCCGTCCGCACCGTCGTGCGGCGGATCAAGATCTGGACGCCGCTCGTCGTGCTGCTGCTGATCATCTTTGCGATCGCGCAGGCTTTCCGTCCGCTCCCCGCCCCCGAGCTCGCCCTCTCGACCGAGCCCACCTTCACCTTCAAGGGCGGGCGGTTCGCCCTGCCCTGGCCCGGCGAGGGGCAGGGGGCCGTCGAGGTCGAGGGCGTCGGCAGCCTCGGGACGTATGGCGCCCAGAAGCCCGCCCCGATCGCCAGCATCGCCAAGACGATGACGGCGTACGTGATCCTCAAGGACCACCCGATCAAGGGCGCCGAAGTCGGCCCGAAGATCACGGTCGACCAGCAGGCCGAGGACGAGTCGAAGCTCGGCGACGAGTCGACCGCGCCGATTTCGAAGGGGCAGCAGTTCACCGAGCGGCAGATGCTGCAACTGCTGATGATCCCGTCCGGCAACAACGCCGCACGCCTCCTCGCCCGCTGGGACGCCAAGTCCGAAGCCGAGTTCGTCAAGAAGATGAACGACGCCGCCAAGGAACTCGGCATGACCAACAGCACCTACACGGACCCCAGCGGACTGAAGGCCACCACCGTCTCCACCCCGCAGGACCAGCTCAAGCTGGCCAAGGCGGTCATGCAGAACGACGTGTTCCGGGAGATCGTCAACACGACCTTCACCACGATCCCCGGCATCGACGGGAATATCAGGAACAACAACGACAGGGCCCTGCTGAAGGAGGGCGTGGGCGGCATCAAGACCGGTTCGTCCACCCCGGCCGGCGGCAACCTGCTCTGGTCCGCCAACGCCGTGGTCGACGGCAAGGTGCGGCGCATCGTCGGCATCACGATGGGCGTCCAGAACGCCGCCATCCTCAACGACAAGCTGGAGCTGGCGATCACCCACAGCATCAAGGTGATCGAGGCTGCCCAGGACGGCGTGACCTCCGCGACCGTCATCAAGAAGGGCGATGTCGTCGGATACGTCGACGACGGCCTCGGCGGCCGGACCCCCGTCGTCGCCACCAAGGAGCTCAAGGCAGTCGGCTGGGCCGGTCTGAAGGTCGAGATCGAGCTCGCCGACGGAGGCAGGACGGTTCCTCACTCGGCCAAGGCGGGCACCATCGTCGGCCAGCTGTCCGTCGGCACCGGTACCGGCAGGGTCAGCTCACCGGTAGCGCTCCAGCGGGACCTGGCGGAACCTGGATTGGGCGACAGGCTCACCCGCATCGGCTAGCAGCCGGCCGTCGGCGCGGGCGTCCCGGGGTCCCGGGACGCCCGCGTGCTAGCGTCCCGGGGCAACTTCGGGCGCCGGGACAGCGTCCTTGAGCATGGAACGTAAGTACGGAACGCGCGGAACGTCGTCAGCACGAAGCACGTCGGAGGTTGGCAGGCCGGGGGACAACGGCACAGCCGGGGAGGACGGGGAGAGCCGCAGTGACCACCGCTGAGCCGACACAGGCGGACGGCAGAAGCAGCCCCGACGCAGGGCCGCGAATACGTATCCCCCTGCCCGGCAAGGTGGACCCCAGCCCCCTCGACGACCTCTGCGACCGGCTGAGCCGCCACCCCGTACTCATCGCGACCGCACTCGCCGCGCTCACGCACCTGATCTGGTTCTTCTTCCTCGCGAACAGCGGCGGCGACATCGCGGCCCAGGACGCCTGGGCAGAGTTCGTCGGCCGCCACCCCGACTCCGCGTACAACCTCGCCTGGTACGGCGGGATGCATCCCGTCTCGTACAGCGTCGTCTCGCCGTATCTGATGTCCCTGCTCGGCGTCCGCTCGACGATGATGATCGCCGGTACGGTCTCCGCCGCCCTGACCGCGCTGATACTGGTCCGCGTCCGCGCCGTCCGCAATCCCGTGGCCTGCTCGCTGGCCGGGGTCTTCGCCTTCCTCTGCAACGCGCTCTCCGGCCGGGTGACCTTCGGCCTCGGCATGATGTTCGCGCTCGGCGCGGTGGCCGCGGTCTTCTGCTGGCCACACCGCTGGAGAATGAATCGCTGGGCCAAAGCGGCGGTGGCAGCCCCGCTCGCCGGCCTCGCCACCGCGTCGAGCCCGGTCGCCGGGCTGTTCCTCGGCGTCGTCGCGGCGGCGCTGTTCCTGAACCGCCGCCGCCCGGGCGCGTACGCCCTCGGTATCGCCCCGGTCGTGGTCGTGGCCCTCTCCGCCTGGCTGTTCCCCTTCTCCGGTACGCAGCCGATGTCGTTCTGGTCGACCTCGTTGCCGTTCCTCTACGGGGTCTTCGTCCTCGTTCTCGTACCGAAGGACTGGCGCACGGTCCGCGCCGCCGCGGCGGTCTACACCCTCGGCACGCTGCTGACCTGGGCGATCGATTCCCAGATCGGTTCGAACGTGTCCCGGCTCCCGATGCTCTTCGCGGGCGTGGTGCTGCTGGCGGCGCTGCCGTACACCGTGCCGCGCTCCCGCAAGTGGTACGCGCTCGTCCTCGCCTTCCTCGGGCTGAACTTCTGGATCGGCTTCAAAGCCGTGGACGACATGGTGCGTACGGCCCCGGCCGCGTCCTGGAACCGTGAGCTCGCACCGCTGGTCAACCGACTCCAGCAGGTCCGCGCCGAGCGTGGCCGGGTCGAGGTGGTTCCCGCGAGCAGCCACCGCGAGGCGTCGGCTCTGGCTCCGTACGTCAATCTGGCCCGCGGCTGGAACCGGCAGGCGGACATGAAGCGCAATCCCCTCTTCTACGACGAGGACAAGACGCTGACCTCGGACGGCTACCGGGCCTGGCTGGACCGGTGGGCGGTCCACTATGTGGTGCTGCCGAAGGGCTCGCCCGACTCCAGCGGGGCGAAGCAGGAGGCGGAGCTGGTGCGTGAGGGGCAGCCGTATCTGACGCGGATCTGGAGCGACGCGAACTGGCAGCTGTTCGCGGTGAAGGATCCGATGCCGCTGGCCGACCCGCCGGCCACGGTGGACCACGCGGGTGCGGGCGAGCTCACGATCCAGGTGAAGACGGCGGGCCGGGTGCTGATCCGGGTCCCGTACTCGCCGTGGCTGAGCATCGTCGACGAGCAGGGCCAGAAGGTGAAGGGGCCGGAGGAGACGGAGGAGTCGAAGGCGCGCGAGGAGGGGCCGAAGACCTTCGACAACCGGAACGGCTGCCTGCTGAAGGCGGAGGAGGACACGGAAGGCGACGAGTGGACCGAACTGCTCGCGCCCGCCCCGGGTGTCTACCGGCTGGCGGCCCCCTACCAACTGCCGCGCGGGACGCCCTGTCCCGACGAACTCCGCTGACCCTCTTACGGCCGCTGTCCCATTACCGGCGTTAACACCTATCTCCGCCTGGCGCGCTGATGCATAGTGGACTGCCTTGACATACCGCTTGGTTGGTCTACTGGTTCAGGTGTGGCATGGCGTGCGAACGATGCGGTGGCAACGGCAGAGGCGCGCTGCCAGGTCTGAGGTGTCTGGAGTGTGGTGTGGGCGGTGTGGGCGGTAGCGGTAGTGAGGGCGACAGGGACAGTCGGGGCGCGGGCGGGGCGTGGGTTGCACGGGAGACGCTGGCGGGACGCGTTTCTCTCCTCTCCCGTACCGGAAAGATCCTGCTGGCCGGGGGAGCTGTGCTGACCGCGTTCGCGCTGATCGTCTCGGCGATCACGCTGTACGGGGACGACTCGGCTCCGGCTGAGGCGGCCGACGATTCCGACTTCGTCCCCGGCGACCTCGGTGGAGCCCCGGAGCGCATCGAACCCACGGCACTGCCCGGCACCTCCCCGTCTCCCTCCGCATCCCGCTCGCCCTTGCCGACCCCGACCCGGATCGGTCCGCGCAAGCCGAAGCCTCCGCAGAATGCCAACGGCCCGTCGTACTCCGCCTGGGCGGGCCCCGGCTGCACCGGCGGCGGCCGCTACCGCGAGCGGGGCCGCTACAGCGACGGCGACGGCGGCTGGTACACGGTGCAAGTGGGCGGCCACAAGGGCGACGGCTGCGACGGCTCCTTCACCGCGATCCCCATGTCGGGCAGCACGACCAAGGACAGCGGTGGCACGGCGACCTGGTCCTGGTACGTGGGCAGCGGCTACACGACCTGCTCGGTGTCCGTCGTCATCCCGGAAAGCGACCGGGACCGCGATGTGGCGGGCAAGCCGACGACGTACCTCGTGCTGGCCGATCCCGACGACGGGGACAGCGCGATCAAGTCCTTCGAGATCGACCAGACATCGCTGCGCGGCAGAGGCCTGATCGTCGAGAAGATCCCGGTCAGCAACCAGCAGCTGGCGGTGCAACTGGTGGACCGAGGCGAGGACTGGGGCAGCGACGAACGCGACGGGGCGCACCACGCGGCGGCCCAGATGAGGGCGGACTGCCGCGCGTGAGGGGTGAGTCGGCTTGGCTCGGCGCCGGGCTGAGCGGCGGGCTCAGCGGCCGCCGAGGCGGCGTCGCCACCAGGGGGCGGTCGGCCGCGGAGCGATGAATGCGGGGCGCGCCTGGGCCCACTGCCCGTGTACCACGGAACCGTGCGGCAGCTGTTCGGCTGCGATGACGCGCAGGGCTTGGGGGGACACCCCTTCCACAGCGACCGAGACGTCGGACAGGTCGGAGAGCGGGGAGAGGTCCAGCGTCACCGGCCGGCGGCCCGAGTGCACGAACTGGATGCACAGGTCGAGTGCACGGAGCGCGGGGAGCATACGCCGGAGGTGATCCGTCGTGCAGAAGTCCTCGGTGGCGTAGAGCGTCACCTCAGCCCTGGTCACTCCGGGCAGGGCGACCACCTCGGAGACATCCCGCCGGCAGAGGTCTTCGACGGCGAAGGTCAGGTCCCTCAGCGACGGGAGCCGGCTGAGCGTGGCCAGCTCCTCGGCCGGTAACGGCATACAGGACAGGGTGAGTGAGGCGAGATGCCGCAAGCGGGCGGTGGCATCGAGGCCCTGGACGCTCAAGTTGCCGAAGAGCCCCAGACTTTGGAGGCCTTCGGGAAGCGGGAAGTCCGCCGACAGGCTGAGGTGGCGTACCGTCCCGCCCCGGTGCCATTGGAACGTCGCATCGCGCAGTGTCTCCACATCCCGCAGCGGGAACAGGTCGGAGCCGCTGGGCACATTCCGCAGGACGATGGAGCTCATGCGCAGCTGCGGAAGTGCGGAATAGTCCGTCAGGCCGCCGCAGTCGGAGAGGCGCAGTGTGGACAGGTCGGGCAGGTCCGATGCCAGCAGGTCCAGGTTCCACAGCACGTCGTTGGCTTCCAGGGTGAAGTCGTCCGGGCGGGCGCGGACCAGCACAGGCGACAGGGCTGCTGCCGGAAGGTCGCCCACACAGCGGAGCACGGGGACCGTGCCGATGCCGGCGAGTGCCGAGAGCTGTTCCGTGCCCGCCGCGGTGAGGCGTACCCCCTCCAAGGAGGTGTGGGCAAGGATGCCCTCCGCATACGCCTGGGAGTCGAAGCCTTCCCACGCGTCCGCGAGTTCCTGCCGTACGCCCAGGTCCGGATGTGTCCGGAAGGTGTGCAGCACTTGGTACGCGTGCTCCCCGCCCAGCAGGCGGGCGGTGCGGACGACTGCCTTGGCCTGAGTGGCGGTGAGCCCTTCGGGCGACGGGAGCAGATCCAGAGCCACCGTTCCGGCCTGTGCGAGGAGCTCGGCGTCCGCCAGGCTCTCGGGGGGCACCAGGGCGGCCGCATGCTGTTCGATCTCGGCGTGGACGTCCGGGTCGAGGACCGTCGCATGCTCCAGGCACGCGGCGGCGAGCAGGTGCAGGCGCTCGCGTTGCGGTGAAGCCGCCCGGTTGCCGAGCTCGAGCAGCCTGCGCAGCAGCATCGCGCGTTCGTCCGCGCGGGCGTGGCCTACCGCCATCCGCACCACGTCTTCCCACTGCGGCTCGTGGGCGTGCGCGGCCACCAGAGGGAGGTCCTGACTGTCCACTGCGGCCTCGGCGCCGAGATAGTCCTGGAAGGTGCGGTGGACGAATTCCACGGTGTCGGGTGAGGGCGCGCGCAGGATGCCGCTTCGCAGCAGAAGGTGGTCCAGGACCCGGTCGGCCTGGTCGGGCGAGGCGACCTGGGGCATCGAGCGCAGCGCGTCGGCGATGACCTTCAGCGCATGGGAACGGTCGGCCTCGGTCTGGCCGTTGCGGATCATCCAGTAGGCGAGCCGCTGCAGCAGCCACAGCTGCGCGTCCTCGTTGATGTCCAGTTTTGCGGAGACCTGCCGCTGCGCGTCACGGCGGACCAGCAGCGCGCTGAGCGCGGCCTTGTAGAGCTGTAGCCGGTTCTGCGGCAGATAGGAGTCGCGGTCCCGGTGGAGGGCGCAGATCATCGCGCACATAAGGGGGTTGGTGGCGAGGCGGGCCAGGTCGTTCTTGCGCGGCAGGGCATCGGCCAGTACCTGCCCGTACTCCTCCAGCTTGGCCCTTTCCTCGGGATGCTGGACGGTCCGGGCGGCTGCCCGGTGCCAGCGGTGCATGAACGCGGTGACGTCCTGGCGGTTCATGGGCAGCAGGTTGAGCTCGGTGAACTCCTGGCGGTTCAGCCAGCCGTCGTCCACGGCCGAGGGGCGGGTCGTCACGAGGAAGACGCAGTCGCGATAGAGGGTGATGAGCTTGGTGAGCCAGTCCCGGGTCTGCTGCCGGTCGCCCTCCTGAATCTCGTCCACACCGTCGATGAGCAGCAACCCGCGTCCGGACTGGAGGACTTGGTCCGCCCAGCCGTCGGGCTGCAGGCTGTGCAGCGGATTGCCGACCGCGGCGAGGAACTCGTGCGGTTCCGGCAGCGCGTCGCGACGGGTGAGGGTGCGCAGGGGGAGTACGAAGGGCAGGCAGCCCTGGAGATGCCCGAGCCCTGGCGGGAAGTCCTGCCGGGCCGCGGTCACGGCGAGCCATTGCACCAGCGTCGTCTTGCCGGAGCCGGCCTGGCCGCGCAGCAGGATGCGGGTCTGGCGGGCGAACGCTGCCTCCACGCGCCGCCTTTCGCCCCCGACCGCGTCCCGGAACCGGCCGTCTGTATCACCGGCGGGCGTCTGTGATCCTGACCGCCTGGTGTGGTGGGGTGCCAGCTCCAGACTCAGATAGGCCGTGTCCAGCGGCCACTGGGCGTGTTCCTGGCGGCTGAAGTCCAGCCCGAAGATGGTGAGTTCGCTGTAGTACTCGGCCACGTAGGCGGCGTACCGGCGCTCGAACTCGGCATGCGGGTTGTGGTCGGGGCCCGACAGGGCGTCCACGGTCGGCTGGTGGCCGGTGTTTTCCACCAGTTGCCCGACGAAGTCCGGATCGCCGAAGAGCACCCGGCTTCGTACGGCTTCGAGGCGCCCGTGCTGCCAGTTCTCCGGGTCGGTCACCACGACGCCGATGATCATTCCCTCGGCGAACAGCGCGGCCCCGGACATGCCCGCCCACGGTGACTGGCCGTCCGACGGGGTGAGGGGCGGCGTATGGGGGCTGTCGAGGACGTACCGGGAGCGGACCATGCGCGAGCCGGGCTTGAACGTGCCGACGATCTGCTCCGTGTCGAGGCCGTTCTCGCTGTCGCGCTGCATCTGGGGGAAGCCGATCGCCTGGCAGGACTCGACGGGCTCAAGTCCCGAGGGAACACCCCAGCGCACAGGCTCCAGTTGGCCGGCCAGCTCGGGAGGCAGCAGATCCCGCCTGGCGACCAGGAGCGCGGCATCGCATTCGCGGTCGTTCCGCGCCCACACGACGATGCAGTCGACCTCACCGACGCCGTCGAGAGCGGCCACCTTCACCAGGTAGCGATTCTTCACGACATGCCCGGAGGTCAGGACCAGACGGTCCGTCAGGAGGTAGCCGGTGCCCTGGAGGGAGCCGAGCACGGCGGCGACACGATGGCGCTCCGGTCCCACGGTCACCTGCTCCTGGGGGGTCGTAACGTGCTCAAGCCTGCCCTGATACCGGTCACAGCACCGCCCATCCGTCGCACGAACCGACGGTAGGACATCCCGGGCCGCCGCGTCAGCGGTTCCGGCGGGCGGCCGGCGGCTCGGGACGGGCGGCTCGGGGCTGATCCGGTCTTTCCGGTGACCGCGGGTGAGCATGCCCGCGTATCTTCGGCGCGTCCTTGGTGTCCGCCGCCCTGCTCTGGAGCACGGTCATCGCCGGGGGGACCGCCTCGGCCACGACGGTCGCGGCGTTGGTGCTTCGGCTGCCCCGGGCCGGGCGGCGGCGCACAAGTCAGCCCTGTCCGGGGCCCTGATCGGGTTCCAGACCGCAACCGCTGACCATGTGTACCAGCCGATCCGCTACCCGGTGTGTTTATCAAACGGGTCGACCCGTAAGATAAATGCCATGAGTTCCTCTCCGCCCTCCAGGGGGCGCCCCAGGGATCCCCGTTCGCACGAGGCGATCATCAGCGCGACCGCAGCGCTGGTGGCCGAGTTGGGCTATGCCGCGACGTCGATCGGGGGCGTGGCTGCGCGGGCCGGTGTCGGCAAGGACACGATCTACCGGCGCTGGTCGGGCAAGCCGGAGCTGGTCTTCGAGGCCGTGTTCACCACTACCGACCAAGCGCCGATACCGGACACCGGGACGCTGACCGGGGATCTGACCGTACTGCTGCAGGGCCTGGTCGAGGAGTTCCACTCGCCTGCCGCTGCAGCGGCGCTCCCTGGGCTGCTCGCTGACTTCGCGGCCGACCCGGCCCTGAAGGCGCGCATCCGCAGCGACTTCCTGGCGCCGTCGAAGGAACGGCTGCTGATCGTCTTCGAACGCGCCGTGCTGCGCGGGGAGATCGCCGCCGATACACCCGTGGACCTGGTCCTGGACACGCTGGCAGGAGCAGTGTTCTTCCACATCGGACTGGTCGGAGAGCACCCCACCCCGCAGCTGGCCGGCCGGCTGGCTACCGTCGTAGCCAAAGGAATTGAGATCCGATGAACGGCTGGCTTCTCGCAGCGGGCATCACCGCATTCGGCGTGGCCGCAGTACACATCGTCGCCGGGCACCGGGACGTAGTGCGCCCACTGCTCTCCTGCGGGCTCGCAGACGAACCCAAGCGCGTCATGCATGCCGTGTGGCACATGGTCACCGTGGACCTGGTGCTCTCCGCAGCCGGCTTGGTCTACCTTGCCCTGGCGGACGGTACGGCAGGGGCCGACCTGGTCGCGTGGTTCGTCGCCGCGCACTTCTTCGCCTACGCAGCGGCCTTCCTGGCCGTCTCGCTGTCGGTCGGCTGGCCGAAGCCACTGCTCCGGCTGCCGCAGTGGATTCTGTTGCTGCCGGTCGCGCTACTGACTGCTGCGGGCGCCGCGTAGGAACACCGGGGGAGGTTCCCGCGATTGCCGCTGCGGAGGAGGCGGAGGCGCCCCGCCCGTGGGGCTGAACTGAGCAGACAGCAGCCCCGCTGGCCGGGACGAACAACCCTGGCCGCTCCACCGAGCCGGATCGGACCGCGTACATCTCCCCGAGTGGGAGAGCATGGCAACCACCTCGGGAGCCGGCGACCCGTCCGCTCACGCGCCGCCCACGCAAACGGCCCCGGACGAGGAGTCCGAGGCCGGATACAACGCCTCCCTGGGGGAGAAACCCCAGGGCAGAGCGCTAATACTTTGTGCCCCCGACAGGATTCGAACCTGCGATACCCGCTTTAGGAGCATGATCATAAGGTTACTCGTCTTGCCTTATCTGGCTTGATGTTTCGCTATTTTCGCAGGTCAGCGGCCTGATGGGGAAAGGCGGGGGAGTGATCTTTCACGATCCTTCGCGGGCTTTCTTTGTCCTGCTGTTCCCACCAGGTTCCCAACTGAGGCTTTGGGAACGGTCTTCGAGAGTCGGCAGGAGTGTCTACGCAGCTCCGTCGCCCAGTCGGGTTCCGTTGAGCACCGCAGATGCTTTGGAGGAGTAACAGGCTCGCTCCCTTGGCCCGGGGGTTGAGCCAGTGGCCGTTTTCGCAGGTCAGCCGCCTGACTACAGGCTAGCTCGTCCTTGCTCCGTTCGGAACCGGAACTGCTTCGCCTGGGTTGGGGCCTGGGCCTGCAAGTGCGCGTACATGGAGTCGTAGGCGTGCACGTCGGAAGGTTTCTCCAGCGAACTGAAGGATGGAGAACTGTCCCGAGACGCCCGGGTGTGCTCCCGCGTCGTGCGGGAGGACCTGCACGGTGATGTGCGGTCGGGTGCTGATGTGAACCAGGTGCTCCAGATGCTTACGCATGATCTCTTGGCTGCCGACGACGCGACGCAGCGCCCTCTCGTCCAGCACGACCCACAATCGCAGCGGACAGCCCGGGTTGCTGATGCGCTCCTGGCGGCGCAGCCGTACCTCAAGGCGTGTGGCGGCCTGTTCGGTGGGCGCGTGAGGGATCGTTCCTGTGATGACCGCTCGGGCGTGGGCGGGAGTCTGCAGAAGGCCGGAGATTACCTGGGGTTCGCAGGAGCGGATGGCGGCTGCTTCCGCCTCCAGGCCGATGCGGACGCTGTACGGGACGTCGCCGGGCGTTCCACTAGCCCTGCTGTCCGGATTTCCTGGCCATCTTCATCGGGGAGTCGACGACCTGCCGCTCCTGGACCCCATAGGTCGCGCAAGGATCACGTACATCGCGTGGGCTGATGCGGTGCGGCCGTTCTCCAGCAGGCTGATCTTGGTCAGGGGGGCGGCCGTACCTCGAAGGACTTACAGGCCACCGGTCGACGGCGCCGACGCCTGGCAGCTTCTTCGGCCAGCTCGCCGCCGGATCACGGCCCGGCATCAGCCCGCCGCCGGATCTCCTTGCCTGACTGGGGCAGGAACGGCTATTCCGGAAGACAACACCGTGATCCCCAACGTAGCCATGCCTTCATTCTGGACCGTCAGGTCGCCCGGCGAGCCGCGTGGTGGACTGCCCGGAGCCGGACCTCGGCCGGGAGGCTGTCCAAGCCCGCCGAGTCTTGGGCGGGGCGCAACGCCTCCCGACTCAACCGCGCCAGCACAACTGTCGGTTCGGCATGCGCCTCGAGTACCAGGTGCATCCGTGTCTGCGGGGCCGTGGGCTGGCCTGTCAGCCGTACGTGCGCCCGCGCGACGCCTTCCATCGCTTCTCCCTCAGCGGCCAGGACGTCTTCGAGTGCCCGTCCCCGCAACCGTGCTCCTGCCCCGTCACCGCTGTCGACGAGGACCGTAGCGAGGCGGTTTCTGCGCAGTTGAGCCAGCAGCCACCACAGCAGGAGGACCAACAGCACGCCGAGCACCGCGAAGACGACCGGCCACCACCACCCCTGGTCCCGGAACCGGGTCCGTCCCTCGTCTCCGAGGATCACGTCGGCCGGTCCCCTGAAGGGCCACCAGATGGGCACTTGGAAGTCCCAGCGACGCTGGAGGTCGAGCCCGCCGAGCAACACAGCGCCGCCCAGGGCGAACAAACCCAGCCCGGCCAGTCCCAGCAGCACCCGGTTGACAGTCCTGAGCATGCGTGGCCTCACCCCTTCTTCGGGCGGCGGACGTCCACGGACAAGGCCGGTGGCCGGGCCAGCCCGAGCTGGCGTACGCCGTCTTCCAATGCCGCTTCCAGGTCGGCCCGGACCTCGTCGAGCTCGCGGAAGTGGGATCGCACCCTTGCCCTGATCTTGCGACGGCCGACGTCGATCCGGGCAGACTGGACGCCCGCCACTTCCATGGCCCGGTCACGCAGCACGAGCGCGGCGGCGGTGCGGTCGAGCCCCGCGTGCATGTCGGCGGCTTCTGCGGGGGGCCGCATCGGAAGCAGTCCGCGCAGACCGGGGGTTACCGCGAGGATCATCAGCCACAGGCCGACGGCCATCGCCAGCGCGGCGCCGCCGATCATCCAGCCGTCGTCGAGGGGCCGGGTCGCCAGTTCCTCGGCGAGCCTTCGCCGCCAGCGCATCGCGGACTGGCCGGCCCGTACGGCGGCCACGTCGTACAGGAAGAGCCCCGTGCCCGCTGCCGCGAGAATGGCCACGACCGTCGCGGGCACGCGTCGCGCGGACCAGAACCGGTGCACGTGCCGACCGGAGTCGTCACCTACCGTCGCGCCCGGTCCGGGCGTGCCCGCCCGGGTGGACGAGCGCCCGATTCCGGAAGGGAGATCGGGGTTGAGGGCCGGCACACGCTGGGTTGCTGACTCCGGCTCCTGTTCGCTCATCTCGTCCTCCCCCGCCTCATGCCCCGCGTGTGCGCCGAATGCAGCTGTTCGACCGACACCACGATTGGGTGCACGTCCATGCCTGCCAGCCCGCTCAGCTTCTCGGCGACTGCGCGACGCACCGCACCGCACTGCGCGCCGATGTCGGACGGGTAGCCCAACTCCACAGTGATGTGCACTCGCGCCTGGCCCAGTACAGTTCTCCGCCCGGCAGCGCCCGTGTCGGCGGGGTCCCGCGCGGCGGTTTCGCGTTCAGGTGCGGGCCGCACCGATACCGTCGCGTGCGGCTTGGAGTGGCCGGGAGGGACGCGGTGGGCGGACTCGCTGAATCCGCGCAGTGCCTCACGAGCCGCCTGGGAGGCGATCTTCGCGACGACCCGATCGGCGACACGGATCGCACCGCGCCCGCCTGCGGGCACGGCCTGAGCGGCGGCCTCTGGCTGGGCCACCGGTCACCGTCGCCGGTCGACGCGCTCGCGGGGCCGGAAGAAGTCACCGAGCTCCAGGTCCCCGTCCACGAACCGCCCGGCGACGAATCCGACGGCGCCCAGCGCCGCCACCAGGAGAAAAGCCCCGAAGCCGCCGAAGTACCCGGCGAAGCCGAGCGCCATCCCGGCAACCAAGCCCACCACGGCCATGCTCATCGTGCGCTCCTTCGTGTTCCATCGAACCCGCTATCGCAGCCGTGGCTGCTCTTCCTCTTCGTCCTCCTCGTCGGGAAGCTTCACGTCGCTGACCGCGATGTTGACTTCGACGACCTCCAGGCCCGTCATCCACTCGACGGCGGAGATCACGCTCTCCCGCACAGCGCCGGCCACATCCGTGATCGAGACGCCGTAGTCGATGACGATCTCCAGATCGATCGCCGTCTGCGTCTCGCCGACTTCGACCTTGACTCCGCGCGAGACGGATTTGGTGGTGCCGGGCACGCGTTCCCGCGCGGCACCGAAGGCCCGGGAGATTCCACTGCCCAACGCATGGACACCGGCCACATCACGGGCCGCCATTCCGGCGATCTTCTCGACCACACCATCGGCGATGGTGGTCCGGCCCCGCGTGCCGGGGTCGCCGCGCTTCACCCCGGCGTTCTTCCAGGCGCCCTCGCCCGTGGACTCCGCGCCGGAGGTCTCGGGCCGGTTCTGCTGTCCGGTCTCGGTCATAGCCAGTCGTCCCTTTCCCAGAAGAGGAGCCTGCCGCCCGCTTTTCCACCCTAGGTCCGTTTCGATGGCACGGCTCCAGGGATGCGGCAGGCGTGGGACCGCCCCACCGAACAGGTGGCATGAGCAGCCGCAACAGGGTAGTTCGGCAGTCTGGGCGCATCACGGCAGCGAAAGAACGCGGTAAGAGAAGGGGTGAGAGCCGATGACGGGTGACGGATGGGCCAAGGCCGTACGGCAGCAACTCGGCCTGGGCCGACTACTGCCGCTCGGCGGGCCCGAGGACGGGTCCTGGATCACCGAACAAGCGGCCAGCGGAGTACTGAGCCGCGCAGCCTCCGGAGTATCCGGGATTCGGCCGGGCACGCTGCGGATCCGCCTGGCCGACCCGGAAGCAGCGCCGGAGCCAAGTATTCCGGCGCCGTGGACCGCACTGCCGCCCGGACCGCTGCGGATCGAGGCGGAATTCTCGGCGCCGGCACGGCAACCCCTGCCCCAGATCGCGGAGCAGCTGCGGCAGACGCTGCTCTCAGCGGCTGTCGAACGTCTCGGGCTGGTGGTGGCCGAGGTCGATCTGCATGTGACGGACCTGCTGGAGGTTCCGGCGTCGGCGCAGCAGCCGACCGCGGCCGAAGCCTCCGAAAGTGCAGCCGGAGAAACCAGTGCCTCGCACGTCGCGGTCACCAAGCCCGGGCACCCGTCGCCCGGGCCGGTGCCGGTGCGGGACCCGGCAGCGGAACTGGCCACCGTTGCCATGGCTGTCCCCGGCGTGACCCGCCTCGCCCCCGTTCCAGGACTGCCCGCGCCCATGGCCAGGGGAGGACTTGCTCGCCCCGTCCAGATCGAGGACAGCGACGAGCCCCCCGGGCGCCACGTCCAGATCCAGCTGGCGGTCGCCGAGACTCATCGCGCTCTCGATGTCTCCCTCGCCGTCCGTGCGGCGGTGGCCGCGGCAGCGCAAAGGGGCGCCCCCGGCCCGGTTACCGTCGCCGTCCTCGTGACAGCGGTGGAGCCGGGTCAGGTCCTGCCGACATGACCCGGCAGGACAAACACGGAAATCGCGGCCTCGCGTTCGGCTCACGGGCGGTGCGGTGTTGCCCGTGCACGCCCGTTGGCCGTCGCCCGCTGCGTCGCGTCGCCACCTGTGGGGCTGATCCCAGGCTCCGGTTCCTCCCCCGCGACTGTTTCGCTGGACTGCACCGCTGTCGCCGTCCAGGCGGCGCAGTACAGCAGCAGCCTGGCTATGAGGTTGATCCACAGAACGACGGCCACCGGCACCCCGAGAGGCCGCAATGCGCTGAACACTGAAGAACCGACTGCAACTTTGAGCGAAATGCTGAGCACTGTGCGACGCCCGACGCCAGTGGGGGTGCGCCCGATCAGCGTGCCTCAGACTGCATCCTCTCGTGGACGGCGGTCATACATGGCGAGCAGTAGCGTTCGGTCGGCGGGTCATTGAAGACCGGCCTCGTACGCACGGTTTGTGCGACCTGCAGTCCGCAAAGTGTGGTGCGGGCATCATCCTTGGCCCGTACGTGCCACATGACTTCGGCACCGGTCGTCGCAGGGTCGGCGATCATCTCGTACATCGACCTCTCCCCTGGTTTAAAGCCCCAGCGGGCCGTGGATCGCTTGCCTGGGGCGAAGCCGGGTAACGGGCTGCGGACCGGGCCCCATCCCGCTCGTCCATGCAACTACGCCAGCACCTGATCGGACCATCGGAGTGGGCCGATCGGGTGAATCAGAAGGCGTTGACCTGCTCAGGCTCAGTTGAGTCACGGCTACTGCGACACTCCGTGAGCACAGCCACCCTCGTCGTCGGCGGCCCGGGTCCAGCTATGACTCCGGCTCTCTCAGCGGGCTGTCCCAGTGTGCCGCCCCTGGTGCGGCGCGGCTGTTCCGGCAGAGGGCCGGCGACCTCATCGTCGGAATGAAGCAGAACGGGCAGGAGCCAAGCCCCTCCGGTGGGTGCCGGTGGGCACTCACCGCCGGTCCGGGACGTGGCCCGCGGCGGAGATGAACGACCCGCGGCATCGGAGGGTTTCATCGGTATGCCTGTCGACTACTACGGGCGACGACGTCGCCCGTAGTCACGGGCTGTCTGAAGTCACGCTGCGCACTCCGGGGGAGAAGATCGCCGCCGCTGCCGTGAGGCGCAGCTTCTCCAGCGTGTCGATCTGGCCCCGCGCCCGGTCCAGCAGATCTTGCAGCTGGGATTCATCCAGACGGGGCTCGCCCGCGGCCACGACGAGCAGCGTGCGCCAGATCAACGTCTTCCCCTCGACTCCCAGCCGCAGGGTCTCGAGCTCGATGAACGTGCTCAGCCCGGAGCGCCGGTACAGGACGCCGTTTGGTTTCAGGCGCCCGAGCCTCTCGGCCGCCCAGCCACCGTAGACCTTGTAGCGGAGAGCGGGGACGCCGAGTGCGTCCATCAGTTCGAGCAGGGTCTGCCGGTCCTGGGCGATCTCGTCGGAGATGCGCTGCAGGTCGGCGCTGCGTGCCGAGTGGCGGTGCTGGTGGGCGATGCGCTGCGCGAGTCCGATGCCGAAGGTGGCACCGGCCAGGTGGTCATTCAGGTAGATCCCAAGCTTGTCGCGATGCATCCTGGGCCCCTGTCTCGACTGTCCTCGGCGATCTCCTCGAAGGTGCGACCGCGTACGCAGGCGGGCTGGGAGCACCGGCGTCGGATTTCCCCCGCACCACGACAGCAAACCGCGAGGGAACGGAGTCGCCGGGGCGAAATGCCAGGAAAGGACCCGAACGGCTCACGGGTCCAGACGCTGGAGTGCTGCATCGGACTTCTCCGCGCCAGCCCGGCTCACCGGCCACTGCTCCCCGCGGCAGATTGCAACTGTTAAAGCCGGGCCAGTCGGCTGGGTTGGGTCCCTGGGCAGGCGCGCTGGGGGCGGCAAGGCTGCCGAGGGGAAGTCGTCGTCTAGGACTGCCTGGTCCCTAGGCGGGGACGCGGGCGTTCCGCAGCGGGGCTCCGGCCCGATGGAGGCTGGTGAGGGCCTGCCGGTAGGAGGCAATCAGGCCGGTCTCTACGTAATCCACCCCCAGTTCCTCGCAGTAGCGCCGGACGATGGGCCGGGCCTTGCGGAGATGAGGGCTGGGCATGCTGGGGAACAGATGATGCTCGATCTGGTGGTTCAGCCCGCCCAGTGCAACGTCGGTGAACCAGCCGCCGCGCACGTTGCGCGAGGTGAGCACTTGGCGGCGGAGGAAATCCGGACGGTCCTTGCCACTCAGGATCGGCATGCCCTTGTGGTTGGGCGCGAACAGCAGGCCGAGGTACACGCCGAACAGACCCTGCTGGACTGTGAGGAAGGCAATCGCCATGCCGGGCGGCAGCACCCAGAACAGCACGGTCAGATAGGTCACGAAGTGCGCGAACAGCAGGGCGCCGTCGAGCGTTCGGTTCTTGAGCGAGCGATTGGCCAGCGCCTTCACGCTCGACACGTGCAGGTTGAAGCCCTCCAGCGTCAGGAGCGGAAAGAACAGGAACGCCTGCCAGCGGCCGATCAGACGAGGGAGCCCCGTGGCGATCCGGGCCTGATCCTGGGACCAGACCAGCAGGTCGGGGTCGAGGTCAGGGTCGAGTTCCTCATGGTTGGGGTTGGCGTGGTGGCGGGTGTGCTTGTCATGCCACCACCCGTAGCCCATCCCGATACCGGCTCCGGCGATCCGCCCGGACACCTCGCTGGCCCGGCGCCGACGGAACACCTGACGGTGAGCTACGTCATGGGCGACCAGGGCGACCTGGCCGAAGACGACGGCCAGGAAGGCGGCGACCGCCAGTGTCCACCAACTGTCGCCGATGAGCGCGAAGGCGGTCCACCCGCCGGCATAGAGCCCGGCCACCGTTGTGATCCGGACCGTGTAATAGCCGGGGCGGCGCCCCAGCAGACCAGCGTCAGTGATCTTCCTCGACAGCCGGGCGAAGTCGCTGCCGGACGCCTCCGGCGGCGAGGGACGGGCCGCGGTGTTCCTGATCATGATGGTGAAACTCTCTGCGAAAGGGGCCGGCGGCTCGGTGCAACCCCGGGCCCGCTCAGACTGAGCCGCAGGTATGGACGCGGGTCCTCCCCCACGGGAAATCGCCCCCGCGCCCGCGGAGAATTCAAGGACGACGCCTGCTTTGCCGGCCGGCGGCCGCGCAGGCCGCTGACATGCGGTTTCCCGGCCAGGCCGGTCTCACACCGTGACAGCCGGTTGAACCGGGGGACTGCATCGCCGCGCCTCCGCGAAGATGGTGGCGGCGCACTCGGCACACAGGACTAATGTGGCGGCCGCCGGGCGGCTCCGTCGTGTAGCGGCCCCGGCCAGATGTGGCCCTGCCCAGCCGAACCGGCAGGAGCACCCGGGGAGCCGGTTTCTGGTCCCTGCGCGCTGGGAGGCGATGGCAGGCTTGCCGTTGATCCGGGCCGGTGCGAGCTGGCCCCCACAGGCAGTCGCAGCCCGCTGAGCCCGGTGGCACTTTGCTCTTCCAGGCTATCGGGGACCTCTGCGTCGCGCCTCGCGCGGTGACGGTACCGACCGTGGTAGTCGACAGCCATGCCGCTGACGCCTTCCGGTAGCGCAGGCCGTCCATCTCTGCTCGGGCGGCTGCGCCGCATGATCAGCCGTTCACCAGTCGGGCGTGGATGGCGGCGGAGCAGGGATCTTGAGCTGGGGTCGCGTTCGCTGGGCTTCGCGGCGCTGGGGTTCCTCACGCTCGTGCCGCTGCTGATCATTGTCTCCTCTGCCGACCCCGAGCACGGGCGGGGGTTCGCGCAGTGGCTGGGGGAAGGGCTCGGCGTTGCGACGGCCTCCAGGCAGCAGGTCGAGCAGCTGTTCACCGGCCCCGGTCAGGCACTACGGACCACGACCGCCTTCGGTATCGCCGCCCTTGCCGTGTTCGGCCTGACCTTCGGTGCGGCGGTGCAGACCGGCTACGAGAAGGTCTGGGATCTGCCGCCGGCCCGCTGGTGGGCCAGGTGGCGGCATGTGGTGTGGCTCGTCGTCCTCACCGGATACCTCTTCGTCTCGGCCACCACCACGCTGCGGCGCGAACCCCTGGCGGGTGGGGCCGTCGCGTCGCTGAGCGCCGTCCTGTTCATCTGGTGGTCCCAGCGGATGCTGCTCGGCGGGCGGATCCGCTGGCGTGCCCTGTTGCCCGATCACGGTGGCCACCGTGATCGTGCTGCTCGGCCTGAGGGTCTTCTCCCGGCTCGTCTTCTCACCATTGATCGCATCCAACGCCGTCACTTACGGCCCCGTCGGAACCGTCCTGGTCATCCAGTCCTGGCTGGTCGGCGTGGGCGTCGTCGTCTTCGGCGGGGTCCTGGTCGGCCGGCTGGTGCACGAGGAGATCCCGCGCGTGACACACGCACTCAAACGCCGAGGATGAGATACGGACCCGGAGCTGGTCACCCCTGACTGGACTGGGGAGAGGGCGCACAGCGCGAACGGCCGACCTCGAGAGGCCGCGATGCGCTGACAGCATGGTCTCTGCGTGTCTCGATCAGGCCCTGCACATCGGCTTCTACCTCAGCAAGAAGCAGCGCGACCTCGGCACGCCGCTCTTCGGCCTCTGGGACTCTTCCGTCAGGTCCCACATGCGTCCAACGCGTCACCGGGACCGCGCTAGAGACCGCGGGAACGCCGCCGTGGGCTGCACTGGGTCGATCACCGCCCCGTGGTGGCCTCGGTGATCGCCATCCGTACGGGGTTCCGCAGCCTCAACGTGGCACGTCAGCCCGCCCTTCAGGCACTCACCTCGTCTCCTGACGGTCGACGTTCTCGTGACGGCGGTGGAGTCTGCCAGGGGCCGACCAGCTTGACCGGCAGGACAAGCACAAAATCGGCGGCTTTGACCGCGCTCGGGTTACAGGTCGCGCGCTGGAGGCGCCGTGCGGCGCGGTGCTGCTGGTGCGCCGCTGTCGGCCGCCGCGCGCTGTGGTGCGTTGTTGCCTGCGGGGCTGATCTCCGAATCCGGGCCCTCAGTCTCGGCTGTTCTGCTGGGCTGCACCGCCGTCGCCGTCCAGGCGGCGCAGTACAGCAGCAGCCTGGCCATGAGGTTGATCCACAGAACGACGGCGACCGGCACAGCGAAGGCGCCGTACATGCTCTTGCCTGCGACGCCTTGCAGATAGCCGGTCAGCAGCAGCTTGAGCAGTTCGAAGCCGACCGCGCCGATCAGGCTGGCGACCACGACCGCGCGTCGGCCGGGATGCACCCGCGGCAGCCGGGTGAGCAGGTAGACCAGCAGCAGGAAGTCGACGAGCAGGGCGATGGCCAGGCCGGCGAAGAACAGCACCGCCCGTCCCGCCCCGCCCTCGATCCCGACCTTGTCGGCGGCCCAGCCCACCGCGCTGTTCGCGAAGACCGAACTGCCGATTGCGACCAGCCCGACCGCGCCGAGACCGACCAGCACCGCTGTGTCCTTGATTCTAAGCAGGATCGGATTTCCCGGGTCCTGCTCCTTCTCCCACACCGCGCGCAGGCACCCGCGCAGGGCACCGACCCAGTTGATGCCGATCACGAGCAGCAGCGCGCCCGCGATGAGCCCGACGGCTCCGGCGTGTGCGACGAGGCTGTCCAGGTCCAGCAGGCCGGAAAGGCCCGGCGCCTGGTCGGCGATCTTGTCCTGGAGTTTCCCGAGCTGCTCCTCGCTCAGCAGCTTGGCGCCGATCGCCGCGCCCACCGTGATCAGCGGAAAGAGCGCGACGAAACTGGTGAAGGTGATCGCGGCGGCGAGCCGGGCCCAGTGGACGTCGGCCAGCCGCTCGTACGCGCGCCATACGTGCGTACGCATCAGCCGTGCGATCACAGGCAGCCGTGTCAGCCATTCCATGAAGAACACCCACTCTTAGCGTACCCACGGCGGGAGAAGAGGCATCCAGCGGCGACGAAACCCCCGCCGCCCTCCGTGGCGAGGCCGATGCCCTGCACGTGCGGCCGGAGGGCCCGACCACTGGCCAGGGCCTCGAGAGCGGCGAGCACCAAAGGTGTCGCACGCGACGACCTTCAATCCGCCACTTACCCCAAAGGCGCAAATAGGGCAATTCGTGAAATCCTGGAATGTGGCACACCAAGGGACGGCACCCGCGGGGGTAACCCTCGTTCGCCCCAGATCTGGCTGCCGGTGTGAGCTGTCAATGAGTGGAGGATGCGATGGAGACAATCGTCATCATCGTGGCTGTCGTGGTCGTCCTGGCTCTGGTCGCGCTGGCCCTGCGGACCATGACCCGGCGCCGGCACCTGCGGGAGCGTTTCGGGCCGGAATACGAGCGCACGGTCGAGGCGAAGCACAGTCGTGGAGCGGCCGACCGCGACCTGCGCGCGAGGGAGGAACGGCACGAAACTCTGGAGCTCAGGCCGCTGCCGTCGACGGTCCGGGACCGGTACGCCCGGGACTGGACCAGTGTGCAGGAGCACTTCGTCGACCGTCCCGACCAGGCCGTGGGTGAGGCGGACCGGCTCGTGACCACGCTCATGAGCGAGCGTGGCTACCCGACCGACAGTTACGAGCAACAGAAGCGGGACCTCTCGGTCGAACACTCCCGGACGCTGGAGCACTACCGCGTCGCCCATGAGATCAACGAGCGCGCCGGAGGCAGGGACACCTCGACGGAGGAACTGCGGAGCGCGATGGTCCACTACCGGGCGCTGTTCGAGGAACTGCTGCATGACGGCACCGGTTCGCCGGATGAGAAACGCCGATGAGTGCCCAGTAGCCGGGATTGTGCCACCACCCCATGGAGGTGAAGGGACATGCAGAGAGCATCCGGACGCGACGAGTATCCCGAACCCGTCGAAGAGAGTCTGTCCACCGAGGACTTCGCCCGGCCTCGCACAGATGCACCGCAACAGCGCCCGGACGATGACCTGTCGGCAGTCCCCGATGCCGACCGGGCAGCACCCAGGACCAGAATCACGGACGAGGCCGGAAACGAACCGGCCGCCGCAGTCGGCGAACGCGACGCCTCCGCGCAGGAACCCGATACTGCCCCGCTCCTCGGGCCCCAGGAGACAGAAGACCTCCGCACCAGGTGGCAGGAGATCCAGCAGGGATTCGTCGATGACCCACAGCAGTCGGTCCTTGCGGCAGACGGGCTCGTCGCCGAGGTCATGCAACTGCTCGCCACCACTTTCGCCGACCACAAAAAGGGACTCGAAGGCCAATGGCACCGCGGCGAGGAGGTCGCCACCGAGGACCTGCGCCTGGCCCTGCGCCAATACCGGTCCTTCTTCGACCGCCTGCTCAGCACCTGACCACCCGCCCGGCCCTCACGACCCGTCCGGCCGGTCCTCGCGGGCACCTCGGCGAGGCGCACCATGACCGGATTCTCGCTAGTGGGTTGCCGAGTTGCTCTCTTCGCGCGCTCCCGGTCGGCTTTCTCCGCGTGCTCGGTGGTTCAGATCAGGAGCAGGCCCGGCGCCTGCAGGAGCAGGCCAAGCAGCAGGGCCAGAATGCCGGTGAGAGCAGGTCCAAGGGCACCGCTGGCGGCGGGCGGAACCAGTAGCCCCCTGAGTGAGGCACGGCCACTCAATGGCAGATGGTCCCGGTATTCCTGCCACCGGACCCCCAGCAGATAATTCACCCAGGATGGCCACCCATGACTATCTCGAAGAAGATCGCGCACAAAGCCGAAGCGGTGAAAGGCCGCACCAAGAAGGCTGTCGGCCGCGCCACCGGCAGCCGGCGCCTGCAGGCCGAAGGCCGCGCCGACCAAGTGAAGGGCAACACGAAGCAGGCCGCGGCAAAGATCAAGGACGCCTTCAAACACTGACCACTCCGCCCCGTCGACCCGACCAGGTCTACGCCGAAGCACGCGGGAGGACCTGCATGGGTACAGCTGGGCGTCGATCTGAGACAGGCGCTCCGGCTGTTTGCGCATGCCCTCAGGCGGCTGACGTCCAGTACCGCGCCGGTCAGGGCGCTCCTCCCGCGCTACGTGCTGGCCACTCACACCACCGTGCACAAGTGCGGTCTGGTCGTCCACCAGCTACCTGGGCGGCAAGTCCTCCTCCAGCTCCTCGAAGATCGCCAGCCTGACCTGGACCTTCACCGGCCGCTCGGCCGCCTGGGTCGTCTCCCGCGCCTCCACCTCCGGCCAGGCGTACGTGTACGTCGATGGCGCCAAATTGGCCACCGTGGACCTGAAGTCCTCCGCCACCAGGTACCGCGACGCGATCTGGACCAAGACCTGGAGCACGAGCGCCAAGCACACGGTCAAGATCGTCGTGGCTGGCACCAGCGGCCGCCCGACGATCACCACGGACTGGTGTACCTCAGGTAGCCGACCGAGCACCCACGCAGCGACGCAGCGGGAGTAAGCAAGGAGCGGCAGCGGTACCCGAAGGTCCGCGGCCGCTCCTTCTCCGTTGCGCGAACAACCTTGCCACGCGGAATGAGCAATGACGCGGGCATCCACCATCAGGCCAACGATCGACGCTCCCGCATCGACCAGGTGTCGGCGGTCTCTCCCAGCCGTCGCCGACACTGAGGCTCGTCTGGCCGTAGAGACGGGGGCTTTCCGTCAGATCGTTGAAGAATGTCCGAAGTGCGACTAATGCGCAGTTCCATGTTCCCAGGATGTTCCCATTGCGCACCCAAAGGCCTTCTAGGGTGGTTCCCTGGAAGACCTTTAGTGCGCTGAGCTGCAATTCTGTGGTGCCCCCGGCAGGATTCGAACCTGCGACACCCGCTTTAGGAGCATGATCATAAGGCTGGCCTTGGGTGACGTCAAACGTCAGGGCCTGGCCTTCCTGGAGCTCACGGAAGCCCAAGGAGTTGATCGGGGAATAGTGGGCGAAGACGTCCGCGCCGTCGCTGTCCTGGGCGATGAAGCCGAAGCCCTTTTCCGCGTCGAACCACTTCACAGTTCCATAGCCATGCCTCATGCCTTCCAGTCGATGAACGCCTCCCACGACATGCGGAAGGCGCCCTGCGCCACGGCGGCGGCGCCTGCACTCTGGACCTGACCGCGGACCCGGACAGCATCGAGGTGGCCGGCGCACGTGATCAGGGCCGCGCCGCAACAGCTGCGCGGCCCTGATCTTGGGACCGGCGTACGGGCCGATGAGGTCGGCGCCGGGCTGAACGGTACGGATCGTGGCACCGGAATAGTCGTGTCCTCCGAGCCGTGAAGGGCGACCGCTCTTCCTGAAACGCTGTGCTCCGGGTGGATCAATATCTATGACCGGGAGGTGAGGGTTTAACGCGCCACGCGGGGAGTGTTTTTACCGCAACTAACAGAGTGGAATTATTTACCGTACGCGGGCCACTACCCCATGCTACTGTCGGTCTTAGTTGCAGTTGTGGTTCCCAAAACTTTAAGCGCCTTCGCCGGTATTTTCAGCCACTGGAAGCGTTTTCGTATTGCCGGTCATTTTCCGGACGGGGCATCATCGCGGCGACCCGGAATCCGTGCATCGCGAGTCACGGCGTACTGCCCCAAAGGAGATATGACATGGCGTCAGGTACCGTGAAGTGGTTCAACGCAGCCAAGGGTTTCGGCTTCATCGAGCAGGACGGTGGAGGCGCTGACGTGTTCGCCCACTTCTCGAACATCGCCGCCCAGGGCTTCCGTGAGCTGCTCGAAGGCCAGAAGGTCACCTTCGACATCGCGCCGGGCCAGAAGGGCCCGACGGCCGAGAACATCGTTCTCGCCTGACGCTGACGCGCACTTTGTAGCTGGGGCCCGCATCCCTCGGGGTGCGGGCCCCAGCTGCGGGCATTTCCCGCAGTGGTGTCACCTGTGGGACAACACCGCCCGCAGCCCCTTTCCCAGGGATGCGCGCCTCTTCGGAGCTGCATCCGTCGACGTCCGGGATTTCACGTCCACATGACGTCACCCATTTCATCGCCAGCACCCCGCACCGGATTCACTGCAAGCCAGATTCGCTTTCGCATTCTATTCGGCCCGTTCTTGTGATTCCCCGCGCTGCTCTTCCGCTGCGGGAATTCCTTGATACGTGCCGTATCAAGGAAGGTTCTCAATGAACCCCACACGTACGAACGGCCGCTCCTCCCGCCCCCGCCGCACCGACGGCCCCGCTTTCGGCTCCGGCGCCGGTTCGGTTCGGGGCGGCCGCTTCGGCTCGCCCGCCCAGAGCCGTTCAGGGGGTCCGAGCCGCTCGGGCGGCCACGGCCGGCGGCCCGCAGCGGTCCAGGGCGAGTTCGCCCTGCCGAAGACGATCACTCCCGCGCTGCCCGCGGTCGAGGCGTTCGCCGACCTCGACATGCCCGAGCAGCTGCTGGCCGCGCTCACCGCGCAAGGCGTGAGCGTCCCGTTCCCGATCCAGGGCGCGTCCCTGCCCAACACCCTCGCGGGCCGCGACGCCCTGGGACGCGGGCGCACCGGCTCGGGCAAGACCCTCGCCTTCGGCCTGGCGCTGCTGGCCCGCACCGCCGGACAGCGCGCCGAGCCCCGCCAGCCGCTGGCCCTGATCCTCGTGCCGACGCGTGAGCTGGCCCAGCAGGTGACCGACGCACTCACCCCCTACGCCCGGTCGCTGAAGCTGCGCCTGGCCACCGTCGTCGGCGGAATGTCGATCGGTCGGCAGGCCGGCGCGCTGCGCGGTGGCGCCGAGGTCGTCGTCGCGACGCCGGGCCGCCTCAAGGACCTCATCGACCGCGGTGACTGCCGACTGAACCAGGTTGCGATCACCGTCCTGGACGAGGCCGACCAGATGGCCGACATGGGCTTCATGCCCCAGGTCACCTCGCTCCTGGACCAGGTACGCCCCGAGGGCCAGCGGATGCTGTTCTCCGCCACCCTCGACCGCAACGTCGACCTCCTGGTCCGCCGCTACCTCACCGATCCGGTCGTCCACTCCGTCGACCCGTCTGCGGGTGCGGTCACCACGATGGAGCATCACGTGCTGCACGTCCACGGCACCGACAAACACCGGACGACGACAGAGATCGCGGCGCGCGAGGGCCGGGTGATCATGTTCCTGGACACCAAGCACGCCGTCGACCGGCTGACGCAGGACCTGCTGAACAGCGGTGTCCGGGCCGCCGCCCTGCACGGCGGGAAGTCGCAGCCGCAGCGCACCCGGACCCTGGCCCAGTTCAAGACCGGCCACGTCACCGTCCTCGTCGCCACCAACGTCGCCGCCCGCGGCATCCACGTCGACAACCTCGACCTCGTCGTCAACGTCGACCCGCCGACCGACCACAAGGACTACCTCCACCGCGGCGGCCGCACCGCGCGGGCCGGCGAGTCCGGCAGCGTCGTCACCCTGGTCACCCCCAACCAGCGCCGCGACATGACCCGCCTCATGACGGCCGCCGGCATCGTGCCCCAGACCACCCAGGTCCGCTCCGGCGCAGAGGCACTCAGCCAGATCACCGGCGCCCAGACCCCATCCGGCATCCCCGTGACGATCACCGCGCCGGTGGCCGAGCGGCGTAAGCGCAGCGCGGCCTCACGCGGCCGACGCAGCCCCGCTTCGGCTGCCCGGCGCGTGACCGTGCGGCAGTCCTCCTTCGATGCGGCGGCCTAGAACCTTCGTGATCAGGAAACTGGCCTATCTCTGCAGGAGGCACGTTTTGACGCTGGTTCAGGTGCAGCCCCGCTCGGCGAATGCCACCCCCGTACACAGGACGGCGGCCGACGCCATGGACACAGGCGGACCGCAGGTCTGCGACGACATGACCATCGAGGTCGCCCTGTCCGTCATGGCAAGCGCCGGCACCGGGCACCTGCTCGTCTGCGACAACGACGGCCTGTGCACCGGACTGGTCACCCAGGCCCAGCTCGCCGCAGTCCGCGACAGCTCCGCGTACACAGACCGGGTCCAGCTGCGCGACATCCTCGGCGACCGCCGGCCGTTCACCTCGCCCGTGACCTCGATGGCCGAGGCCGAGCATGCGATGCGCTGCCGCCGGCTCGATGCTCTGCCTGTCGTCGACGAACAAGGCAGTGCTCTGGGCGTCCTCGCCCTTGCCGGCTGAACCGCCTCACCGCGGCAGAACCATCCCCCTTCGTTCTTCTTCTTGTGAGGCATCATGCGCTGTGTCATCGCCCGCTTCCCGTTCGACCTCACCAAGAGCGGCGTCCTGGAATCGATGAAGGGCATCAGGCCCGAGCAGGTCTTCGGCGAGTCCGTGATCATCGGCCGCCGCACCTACCCCGTCAAGCAGGTCGGCCAGGTCGTCACACGCCAGGACCGCCGCGATTTCAGCGTCGGTGAAGTCCTCCGGGCCATGACCCAGCTCGGCTTCACCTGCCGCGGCCTTCCCAAGGCCGCCGTGCCCACGCGCGTCCTCACCCCGTTCCAACAGGCTTCCGCGATGCTCGGCGCCCCCGCGGTCGTCTGACCGACGGGCAGGCGCGAGCCGCCACCAAAACAGCGTTGAGGGCCCGACCGGCATGCCCCGGTCGGGCCCTCAACGCATACGGGCGGCTTCTCCACGCGGCGGGGGTCAGTGGTCGGAGTAGCTGAAGTCGCCCATGGTCCAGGCACTGACGTCCTCGATCGCCACGCGGTACATCCCGCCCGTCTCCGGGATCCCCACCGTGCCCTGCAGAATCCGCGCCACATGGAAATGCAGATGTGTGGGCGGCCCCTCCTTGTCCGCAGTAGCGGTGAAAACGGCGGAGAAATCGCTCAGGCGGGCCGAGTCGGCCAGAACCTCCGACACCCGCTGCCTCCAGACGGCTTCGGGAGCCAGCCGACCCGTGATAACAGCACCACCGGCGACCACGGTCAGAGACATCTGATTGCTGTGCCCGGACTCCACCAGGGTGGCGACGTCAACGAGCAGTTCGTCAGGCTTCGACATGAGAGGCGATTTTAATCTCTGGCCGTCCGGTCAGCAGAAGCAGTGGTGCTACATGGAAGATGCAAGATCGAACTGCGCAGACGAGGACGCCGCGGGCCACTGCGTTCCCTCTTTGCCCAGCTAAGGGGTGTCCCGTAACTGATCAGATGAGTCGCCATCCCTCCATCGAGCGGCGAGGATGTGGGCGTCATCGGTCCGTTCAGCACTGGCATGGGGACAGCTCGTGAGCCTGTCGTATCGAGCACGGGTAGCGGTGCTCCTGGAGGACTCGCCGCTCACCTCGGAGGCTGTCATCACGGATGTGCGCCATCTGCTCTCGCACGGTGAAGAGGCGTTGGCGTTCGACACCATGTGCTCGTGGATCTATGAGGACGCCCTACCTATCCCGCGGCATTATCACGCGCGATTGGTGGCAATGGCCGACGAGATGGGCACCCCGAGGTCCATCCAGCGCCTCGACGAGCTGCTGATCGGCTGACGGCTAGTGACGTTCCTTCCGTGTGTTCGAGTCGGTGGACTGCAGCGATCTCGGCGGCGAGCCCCTGACGCGCCCGCTTGAGTCGTTCGCGGTGCTTCTTCAGTGCCTGCCGGGTGTTGGCCAAGGCCGCTGCTTGTCGCGCCTCGAGTTCCGTGAGCCGGGCTATCTGGCGTTGGGAGTGAGCGACCTCCTCAGCTCGGGGGAGTGCCGCGGGGCGGCGGGGTGTCGTCGAGCGGCCGGAGCGGCGCTTCTTGTTCAGTTGTACGCGGGCGAAGTCGAGGAACTCGGAGCGGGGGACGTACTTCATGCGCCTGTCGCCGATACCCGTCAGCAGCGCGGCTTGTCGTCCTCGCAGACCGGCTGTACGCCGTTGAGGTGCCGGTCCTGGCCTCCGGGCTGCTCTTCGGCTCGCTGTTCAGCGAGGAGACATTGAAGGGCGGCTACCGCAGGAAGGGCATCCGGGCAATCTCCGAGCTGACGGCCCCGACCTGGACGCCCAGCGGCTCGTCGAGCTCGTGTCCGGGCCCCGGGCGGCCAACTTCAGCACATCAAGGGCCAGTTCACGCCACCCACGACACGCCTTCAGGCTCCCTTCAGGTCGAAACCTTAAGTTAACCCTGCAAATGATTTTGCAAGGTTATTGTGTTTCTTGGCTGATCATTGACTAAGCGTTGGCATGCTCTAGAGACGTGAACTACCTGGAGGGAGGCTCATGTTCCGAGGTACGACGGCCCGGACCGTGGTGTCGATCCTCGCCGCCATCCTGCTCGGCCTTCAGGTCTTCGCGCCCACCGCATCCTTCGCATCCGCGCACACGGCCCGTCATGCCGTAGCCAAGGGCCAGCCCGGAATCAAGCCCTCCGGGAAGGAGCTGCGCGACGAGATCGTCACCTGCCGGGACGCCGGCCGCCACGGGGACCCGACCGGTCCCCTGCGCACCCGCGACCGGTACCGCACTGCCGCCGACTGTGCACCCGAGGCACCCGACCGTCCACACCTGAGGCAGGGGGCCTCGAAAGCGGGCGAGCCGGGCACATCCCGCACCGCGCACCACCGCACGTCGAGAGCCTCGGCAGCCCACTCACCGGCGGCACTTCAGGTGTTCCGCTGCTGAGCAGCAGAGCAGTCCCCCCACCTGTCCTGTAAGCCGACGCGCCCCCACGGCGCGCCAGGAGGAATCACCACATCATGCAACCCCTCATCGACAACGCCCGCACGTTCGGACAGCGCCCTGAGGAGTTCGCCCGCCTCGCCCAAGGCCAGTCGCCAGAGGTCCTGTTCATCACCTGTGCCGACTCCCGGGTCGTTCCGGCCCTGATCACCGGCGCCCGCCCCGGCGAGCTCTTCGAGCTGCGCACCGCGGGCAACATCGTCCCGCCGTACGCCTCCGAGCACCCCACTAGTGAGGCGGCCACCATCGAGTACGCCGTGGAGGTCCTCGGCGTCCAGCACATCGTGGTCTGTGGCCACTCGCACTGCGGCGCCGTGGGCGCTGTGGTGCGCGGCGACGACCTGAACGCCGTACCCGCCGTGCGTGACTGGCTCGCGCACGCCGCGGACGAGCCCAAGTGCTCCGACCCCGCCGACCCGACGGTCGCCGAGGCTGTGCAGCACCACGTCCTGACGCAGCTGCTGCGGCTGCGCTCCTACCCTTGCATCGAGAAGCGCCTGCAGGCGGACCAACTCCGGGTGCACGGCTGGTACTACGAGGTGCACACCGGAGCCGTGCGCGAACGCCGCGCGGAGACCGACACGTTCGAGGCGCTGTGAGGGACACCATGCCTGTGATGTCGAGGTTCCCTTACCTGCGGCAGGATTTCGCCGCCTCCATCGTCGTCTTCCTGGTCGCTGTGCCGTTGTGCGTCGGCGTGGCGGTCGCCTCCGGTGTCCCCGCGGAGCTGGGCCTGGTCACCGGCATTGTGGGCGGGCTGGTCACCGGCTTTCTGCCCGGCAGCAGTCTTCAGGTGTCGGGGCCGGCGGCAGGCCTGACTGTGCTGGTCTTCGAGGCGGTCAGCGAGTTCGGAGTGGCCGCGCTCGGCGTGATCGTGCTGATGGCCGGGCTGCTCCAGCTCGCAATGGGCTTCCTCAGGGTGGGCCGCTGGTTCCGGGCGATATCCGTCGCCGTCGTGGAGGGCATGCTCTGCGGCATCGGTCTGGTGATCATCGCCGGCCAGCTCTACGCAGCGTCGGGCCTGAAGGCCCCGGAGACCGGCATCGGCAAGATCGTGGGCCTGCCCGGGGCGTTCGCCGACGCGCTCGGCAGCACCGAGGCCCTGACCTCGCTCGCGATCGGCGCGGGCACCGTCGCCGTCATCGTGCTGTGGAAGAAGATGCCGAAGAAGGTGCAGGCCGTGCCCGGCGCCCTTGCGGCGGTGATGCTGGCCACTCTCGCCTCGCTCGCCTTCAGCCTGCCGGTCGCCACGGTCGAGGTGGAGGGTCTGCTCGGCGTCATCCAGCCGCCCGGGTCCGACGCCTTCGGTGAACTGGCCAACCCGGCCATCTGGGGCACCATCATCGCGTTCGCGCTGATCGCCTCCGCCGAGTCGCTGTTCAGCGCGGCGGCCGTGGACCGGCTGCACGACGGCCCACGCACCCAGTACAACAAGGAGATGATCGCTCAGGGTGCGGGCAACACGGTATGCGGTCTGCTCGGCGCGCTGCCGATGACCGCGGTGATCGTGCGCAGCTCCGCGAACGTCCAGGCGGGCGCGAAGACCAAGGCGTCGCGTGTGCTGCACGGCGTGTGGATCCTGCTGTTCGCCGCCGCGCTGCCCTCCGCGCTGGCGCTGATCCCGCTGCCCGCCCTGGCCGGCATCCTGGTGCACGCGGGCTGGAAGCTGATCCCGTTCCGCCAGATCGCCGGGCTGTGGCGGGGCCACAAGGGTGAGGCGCTGATCCTCGTGGTCACGGCCGTGTCGATCGTCGCGGTGAACATGTTCGAGGGCGTGCTCATCGGTCTGGCCCTGGCGGTGATCAAGACCGCCTGGGAGGCATCGCACCTGAAGACGGAGGTCATAGACAAGGGCGCCGGGCCGATCCAGGTGTACCTGTCGGGCAACGCGACGTTCCTGCGGCTGCCGAAGATACTCGACAGCCTGGAGGCCCTTCCCCAGGACCGGCCGATCGAGGTGGACTTGTCCGGGCTGCACCACCTCGACCACGCCTGCCGCTTGGCCCTGGAGAACTGGGCCGAGCGGCACAGCGCACCGGACACCGAACCGGTGAAGGTCACGACCGCACAACCGGTGAAGGCCACGGCGCCGTAAGGACCTCGCCGTAGGGATCTGCCGCCCGGCCGGAGGCTCGACCGAGCCTCCGGCCGGGCATATCGCCGAAAGTGGTGCGAATAGGCTGGCGCATGGCCAGGCGGCGCAGGCGTGCCGTTGTGGGCCGAGCAGTTCCGCAGCGCGCTGAGGAGGCAGGTCGAGGGCGACATCGCCCGGCGTTTAGGTGTGCCGCCAGCGGAGGTGCGGACGGCCGCCGTCCGTGGCCCTGGCCGCGCGTTTCCACTGGGCCGGCCGTAGCCTGCGGCCATGACTGAGATACCGACGCCGACTCCCGATGATGCCTTCGAGATGCTGCTGGACGGCAACCAGCGGTTCGTCACCGGCTCGCCGGAGCACCCCAACCAGGACGCCGCACGCCGCACCGAGACCGCACCGGCTCAGAGTCCCTTCGCGGTGCTGTTCGGGTGCTCCGATTCCCGGCTGGCCGCCGAGATCATCTTCGACCGGGGACTGGGTGATCTGTTCGTGGTCCGCACGGCGGGGCATGTGGTCGGTTCGGAGGTGCTGGGCAGCATCGAGTATGGGGTGAGCGTGCTGGACTGCCCGCTGGTCGTGGTTCTGGGCCATGACTCGTGCGGGGCCATCGCGGCTGCCCGCGACGTCGCTGACGGCGGCAGGGCGCCCGTCGGCTTTGTCCGTGACGTCGTCGAGCGGGTGACCCCGAGCGTGCTGGCGGCCCGCGCCGCCGGACGCGACCAGGCCGAGGAGATCCTCCATGAGCACATCCGGCACACCGTCGACCTGCTGCTGGACCGCTCCCGCGTCCTGGCCGAGCGGGTGGCCGCCGGCCGCCTCGCCGTGGCGGGTCTGTCCTACCGACTGGCCGACGGCAGTGCGCAGCTGGTCGCCTCCCACGGCCTGACCAGGGCTGCTGCCTCCGCACGGTGAAACCCGCTGCCAGCGGGCCGCCCGGTGTTCAGCGTTCCTGGAGGCGGTCGGGGACGGCCTTGCGGAGCTGGCCGGCGCTGATCGCGCCCGCGCGCAGCAGGACGGGGACAATGCCGGTGACGTCCACGATCGACGACGGCACGGCCGCCGGGGTGGGGCCGGCGTCGAGGTAGATAGTCACGGCCTCGCCGAGCATGGCTTGGGGCGCGTCGCAGTCCTGCGGGGACGGCTGCCCGGTCAGGTTGGCGCTGGAGACGGCCAGCGGCCCGGTCTGGTTGAGCAGGTCGATGGCCACCGGATGCGCGGGCATCCGGACGGCCACCGTGCCGTGGGTCTCGCCCAGGTCCCAATCCAGAACGTCCGCCGCTACTTCAAGCCGCCGCCGGAGGCGACCGCCGAGGTCACCAGTCTGCCCGCACCAGGCGACGCCCGGCGGTGACCGGCCAGCCGGGGTAGGGCCTGCGGGCTCTACGCTGAGCCGGGCTGCGCTGGCGGTGTTCCCTGGTGCCGCCGTGACGGTTTTCGTGCGGCCTTCGCTCACGCGGTGCCGTCGGCCTTGGTTCCTCGTCATGCGCCGACGAGACCACGGAATGTGGAGAGCGGAACAGTGGGAGGATTGCGAGGGTGACGGCAAGCAGTGACATCGAGAAGGCGGCCGGTGTGCTGCGCGCCGGAGGCCTGGTGGCCTTCCCGACCGAAACCGTCTACGGTCTGGGCGCCAACGCCGAGGACTCCGCCGCCGTCGCGCGCGTCTTCCAGGTCAAGGGGCGCCCGCCCTCCCACCCGCTGATCGTCCACATCGGCGGCGCGGAGCACCTGGGCGACTGGGTCGAGGACGTGCCCGCGGCGGCGCGCCTGTTGGCTGAACGCTTCTGGCCGGGGCCACTCACGCTGGTCCTGCGGCGCGGTCGCCGGGTGCCCCTCGAAGCAACCGGTGGCCTGGAGACGGTGGCCGTGCGCGTGCCCGACCACCCCGTCGCACTCGCGCTGCTGGCGGCCTTCGGCGGCGGTGTCGCGGCCCCGTCCGCCAACCGCTTCGGCTCGGTCAGCCCCACAACGGCGAACCACGTCCGTGCGGAGCTCGGTGACGCCGTCGACTTCGTGCTGGACGGCGGCCCCTGCGAGGTCGGCGTCGAGTCGACCATCGTCGACGCCACGGGCGAGATCCCGAGCGTCCTTCGGCCAGGCGGGGTGACGCGCGAGGACCTCGAAGCGGTGCTGGGGTGCCCGCTTGCGGTCCACTCGACGAGCCGCGTTCGGGTGCCGGGCCAGCATCCGTCACACTACGCGCCGCGTGCGCGGGTCGTCCTCGTCGAGCCCGAGAAGGTCGTCGCCGAAGCGCAGCTCGCGCAGGAGCTAGGGCACCAGGTGGGCATCTTTCTTCCCCCCTCCTTCGCCGACGCTCCGGTGAAGGCGCACGCCGTGGTGGCGGTCCCCGGTTCGATGGCCGCCTACGCGCGCGGGCTGTACGGGTTCCTGCGCGAGCTCGACCAGCGGGGGTGCGACCTCATCGTCGCGTCCTTGCCGGTGGAGGAGGGGCTGGGACTCGCGATCGCCAACCGGCTCCGCCGCGCCGCGGGGCCCCGGCCCTCCGAGTGACCAGCAGCGACGCCGTTCGATGTTCCTGCCGGAGCGCCCACCGGATGCGCGTCCGACCCCAATTACACAAGGTCGTACCCGCCCTGAAGGGAACCGTCCTGACCAGGCCCGCCAGGGATTGGTGGCGTGCCCTCACTGCTCCCAGACGCGGGTGCCGGGCGGATTCGTCGGATTCGGCTGGACGCCGACCCGGACTCCCTGCGCGTGCTGGACGACTTCGCGTACCAGGTGGTCGGCACCGCCCCGAGCCTCGCGCTGGCCTAGGAGTGGGTGAACGAACTCCAGATCGGCCACCAGTGGCCGTTTTCGCAGGTCAGCAGACTGGGATTGGGCGTGAGCTGAGGCTCTCCGGGACGCCGGTAATGGTGGAGTCATGTTCCCGGTACAGGGGCGGTGACTGCGGCCGGGTCAGTCGCCGTGGTAGAGGCGAACTGGATCGATCAGCTGGATGGCGGGGTCGTTCTCGGCGAGGTGGCGCAGTTCGTCGGTGAAGCCGGTGCCGCTGTAGCACTGCAGCCGGGTGACGTCGGTGGCGGTGCCGCGCGCGGTGAGGAGAGCACGGATGTGCTGGAGACGTTCGAGGTGGCCCTTTCCCATGACGTCGTTCCATTTGGCTTCGCCGATGGCGAGTAGTGTTTCGCGGCCGCTGTCGGTCTCGCCATGGACCGCGACGTCGACTTCGTGGCTGGTCTTCGCGGCAGGATCGTTGACGGTGCCGCTGGCGACTCTTGTGACCTGCCCGCCGTGGGTTGCGGGGGACGCGTGCCAGCGGGACCATTCGCGGCAGACCTGTTCGAAGTGCGGGCCGACGACCTTGCTGCGGAAGGTGGACTGGGCGCGGCGCCAGACGGCGGGGGCGCGTCCGGGGCGTTCCAGATCGCCCCAGGCGGGGCGCATGACCGCGTGGTAGAAGGCGATGAGAGGTTCGGCGATGCGGTAGGCGGAGCGGTTGCGGCGGAAGGCGTCGGCCTCGTGGGTGATCATGCCGACGTCCTGGAGGACGCTGAGCGGGTGGGCGAGGTCGGTGGACTTGCGGCCGAGGTAGTCGGCGATGCCGCCGCGTGCGGCGTTTCCGGCGGCGATGGCGGCCAGGACGGAGTGGTAGAGCGCGGTGTCGTGGAGTTCGGGTTCCTCTGCGAGCAGGTAGCGGGCCTCGCGGAAGAGCGGACGGGCGGGATTGAGGACGGCGCGGGTGACCCAGGCGTCGAAGTCGTGGGGCCCGGCGGGGGCGTCGCCCTGGGTGAACTCGCGGCGGTAGGCGGGGGTGCCGCCGACGATGGCGTGGGTGAGCAGTGCGGTGCGCGGGTCGGTGATCTCCCAGAACTCGGCGGCGAGGCGGAAGTCCAGGGTGGGGACGACGAGTTCCAGGCCGGCGCGGCCGCGCAGCGGGGCGTTGCCGGCGAGGAGTCCGCCCATGAAGGACAGGGCGGAGCCGCACAGCAGGAGCCGTACGGGGGTGTTGGTGTGCTGGGCGGCTGGGTCGAGGGCGCGCTGGATGATCGAGGGGAGGGCGGGGGAGGCCTTGGCGAGGAAGGGGAACTCGTCGATGACCGCGATGGTGGGGCCGCCCCTGTCGGCGATGCGCATGAGCTCGGTGACGGCCTCGTCCCAATGAGTGAAGCGGAACGGGGTGGGCTGGCCGCGGTGGCGGGCGAGGGCTTCGCCGAACTGGCGCAGGGCATCGGTTTCGGTGGTCTCGGTGGCGGTGAACATGAAGCCGCCGCTTGCCCGCGTGACGGCGTCCAGGAGGAAGGTCTTGCCCTGGCGGCGGCGGCCGGAGACCACACCGAGGGTGGCACGCGGGCCGGGTAGGGCGGCGAATCGGGTCAGCTCGGCCCACTCGAAGTCGCGGTCGAACATCTCGGCAGGTTTGTCCACGGCACACCTCTGTATGGATAGGTGGGCTTATTATATCTGGACTTATTCAAGAATCCCTTCTTTGTGTGAGTGCCCGGCGTGGGCCCCGGACGGGGCGAGGGCAGGGGCCGAGGTGCAGGGGCGGGGTCGAGTGGAGTGACCCCCGACACTTCCGACACCTGGACGCTGGATTTTTCGATCCAGGGGAGTGGCCATGGTGGTGAAGCGGAAGCATTACCTCGCAGAGTTCAAGGGGACGCGGTGGATCTGGTGCGCTCCTCGAAGGACCGCTCCCTCGCTGGCATCGCCCGGAGTCTGGGTATCCATCAGGATGTTGAGGCGGAGAGCGAGGACCGCCCGGACGAGCTCGGTGATGCGGCTCGGGCTGCAACGGAGCTTGCGCAGGAGCCGCCAAGCCTTGAGGGTGGCCATGGCCTGGTCTGCCGCGGCGCGAACGTTGGCGTGAGAGACATCGACCGCCTGCTGGTTTGCGGAGACCTGGTGCCAGCGGTAGGCCGGGGTAGACCTGATCCGTCGGCACCCTGGTACTCGGTAACCCGCACGACTCGCGGCCGACGATCCGCGAATCGCCCACCGCCGCCACATTGTGCTCAGCATCGCCCAGGAAGCAGATCGCCAGCCGCGGTAGCTGGTCACTGAATCGGGCAAATGCTCGTAAAACCGAATCGCGTCGTCGACGTAGAGTTATCCAAAGGCACCCATCGTGCCGTTCCCATCAGGTTCCCATCTGGGACAAAAACGACCCTCCGTGGCACTCACGGAGGGTCGATATGTCCCATTACCTGGTACTTTCTGGTGCCCCCGGCAGGATTCGAACCTGCGACACCCGCTTTAGGAGGGCAACAGGACCTGTAGCCCATGGCTCCTACCTGCTTCTTTCGTCTTCAGGATGACACCTGGGGTGCCTGGATGTGCAGGTTTCGCCTGTGGTTCACGGCTAGAAGCACGGCTACGTGAGCGGTGTCGCGGAACGTGCGGGACCGTGCTGCATGCCGAAGTGCGTCACCGTGGGAGCCAGATCCCCCGTCCTCGCACGCGTTCCCCGGTCCGGCGGCGGACATCCCCGCACCTGGCCGGACCACCTGGGCGGCGACAAGACATCCCACGCGGATAAGCGTCAAGCTGCTTCGGGGGAGAACTCTGCTGGTTCGGGAAGGCGGTCGCTTCGTCGTAGGCCTGGGCTCGCGTACCGTCCTTCGCATTCCATTAGGCGTACTCCTCGCGCCGAAACCGCCGCTACCTGCGCCAAGGCCCTCTAGCCTCGTCCCAGATGCCGCCGGGGCGGTGTGACCGTCGGTCTCGTTCGAACAGGCTACTCGGGATGCGCCCCCGGTCGGATTCGACGACGATCAAGACGAGCATGCCCAGCGTGCTCTCGGCCACTTGTCGGCTCCCCCGTCCTGTTTCCGCAGCCAACGGCTGGACCTGCATCACATGCCACAACCGAGAGACCTGCCGGAACAGTAAGGAATGAGGCGCCTTGTCACATCTGGCTCGGATTCTGCTGGAGAGTGGGGGCTGCATCCTGGTCGAGGCGTCGCCTGCAGTGGAGGGGCCGGTGAAGGCTGGCCGCGTCAGTGACACCATCCATGACCTGCCGGGGAGTCTCCAAGAGGCGTTGGAACCAGTCACTGCAGCGGCGCGCGCCACACTCGAACAACTGCGCAAGGCCGGTCCCCACGAGGTCGCGGTCGAGTTCGGTGTTGACCTCGCGGTTGAGGCTGGAGCCGTCATCACCAAGACCAGGGCCAATTGCCACCTGCAGGTGACTGTGATGTGGAAAAGGAATGAGTCCATACATCCCGACCTGGAGGGGGGCGGGGGCTGATCTGATGGACGTACTTGGAACGGGCTCTGACAGTGGACATGCGTGGGGGCTACCGAATGCCGTGGCTCAGGTCCTCGGGCAGCAGGATCAGGTGGCCGGGGCGGGCTTTCTGGTAGCAGAAGGCCTCCTAGTCACCTGCGCGCACGTTGTACACGCCGCCGGCTCCGGTCCCGGCGGGAGAGTACAGCTGATCTTCCCTCACGTGGATGGTGCTCCCCAGGTGGAGGGGCAAGTCCTAGACGAGCCATGGCATTCTCCTGAAAACGAAGACGTGGCCATCGTGCGCCTGAGCAGCACGTCAGCCGACATGACTGGGTTGCCGTTGGGCTCCGCGGAAGGTTGCCGGGGCCACCAGGTGCGCTCGTTCGGGTTCCCCGCCCAGGCCCCGCCTGGTGGGCACTTTGGGTTTGGTGTGTGCGGCGATTTGCTGAGAGGTACCGAGAGCAGGGGCATCCATCTGCAGTTGACTGTTGCCAACGACCTAACCACGGGGTTCAGCGGCGGCCCCGTCCTCGATGAGGTGACCGGTCTGGTCATCGGCATGCTCACCGAAATCACCTCTCCTGATGAACACGAAAGGGGACAAGGCATTGCCTACGTCACCCCGACGCAGGTGCTGCGAGAGATCTGGCCCGAACTGACTGAGCAGGAGGTTTTCCCCTACCGGGGGCTGGAGCCGTTCACCGCTGAGCATGCTCGCTGGTTTAAGGGCAGGGAAGACGCGGTACGGCAGGTGATTTCTAGGCTGGCGCGTCAGCGGCGGCTCACGCTGCTGCTTGGGCCCTCCGGCTCGGGAAAGACATCGCTGATTCAAGCCGGAGTCCTGCCTGCACTTGCTGCAGGAGCGCTGCCTGGCAGCGATAGCTGGCTTTGTTTGGTCGTGCGGCCGAGGCAGGATCTGCTGGCCGAACTGGAACACGCGGGACTGCCCGGTGTCGGCAGCGACGGGATCTCCGTAGCGGTCAGCCAAAAACTCGCGGCAGAACCCACTTGTCAGCGCGTCTTGCTGATCATTGACCAGTTCGAAGAGAAATTCATCCAGCCCACTGCTGGCCAGCACGACGCCCGCCTGATCGTCATGGATCAGATTGCCGAGGCGGTCAACTCCCAGGGCCAGCTCAGTGTGGTCCTCATCATGCGCGATGACTTCTATCCCCAGCTCGCTGCCCAGGCACCCGAGCTGCTGGAAGCCGCGATGCCGGGACTCCTCAACGTGCCGGCCGTTCTCAGCGAGCGCGACCTGTACGACATCATCACCTTCCCCGCCCACGACGTGGGGGCCCACTTCGAGCCTGGACTGCCGGGACACATCATCAGCGACGCGCTGGCCACGACCCCCGAAGGGGCGACAACCCGTCAGGCTCCTGCCACCGTGCTACCGCTCGTTGAGCTGGCACTCAGCCAGCTGTGGCAGAGGCGCCGCGAGGGATACCTCACTCACGCTGCCTACCAGCGCATCGGCGGAACAACCGGCAGCCTTGCCACTTGGGCCGACACCGTCCTCAATCAGCTCGCCCCTGATCAACGACCAATCGCGCAGCGGATCCTGACCTCCTTGGTGCGACCCGCTGATCCTGGCCATCACATTCCTGCCGTCCGCACGCAGGTCCCTTTGGGGGAACTACGTGATCTGGCAACCGACCCCAACACCGCGCCAGAGAGTGACGTAGCCTTCGACGAGGTCCTCGCTGTCCTCACACGCCATCGCGTCATCACCACCCACACGCCCGGCGCTTCCGAAGACGCCGATACCCTTCACAGGCAACCGGTGGCCGAGCTGATCCACGATGCACTCATCCGTGACTGGGGCACGCTGCACGAGTGGGTCCGTCAAGACCACCGCTTTCAGGAATGGCTCGAGCACACCCGCGCACGGCATGCCCGCTGGGCCAAAGCGGCTGACCCTGGAGACCTGCTTGGAGGGACAGCACTCGCAGAGGGCCTCGAGTGGCAACAGCAACGTCATCTGCCAGCGGGCATTGCCGCCTACCTGGCCGCCAGTCAGCAACGCCAACAGGCGGTCATCCGGCGCAGCAGACGCCTCAATGTGATCCTCGCTACCGTGTTGGCCCTTGCACTCGCCGCCGCCGGGGGCGCGCTGTGGCAATGGCGGACCGCCGAGGCCGAGCGACAAGCAGCCCTGTCCCGGCGGCTGGCTGTGGAGTCCAACAGTCTCATCGGCACAAATCCCGATCTAGCGTCACTGCTGGCCATCCAGGCATACCGCACGAGCCATACACCCGAAGCTGTTTCGAGTCTGCAGGACGCCGCGGCTCTCCCACTGCATCAGCGCCTGGCCGGCCACACGCGTGAGGTGTACTCGGTGGCGTTCAGTCCGGACGGACGCACCCTCGCTACCGGCAGCACTGATCACACGGCCCGGTTGTGGGACGTGGCCACTGGCAAGACCCGCACCATCTTCACCGGCCACAGGGACGAGGTGTGGTCGGTGGCGTTCAGTCCGGACGGGCGCAGCCTCGCTACCGGCAGCACTGATCACACGGCCCGGTTGTGGGACGTGGCGACCGGCAAGACCCGCACCATCCTCACCGGCCACCGGGGTGCCTTGAATTTTGTGGCGTTCAGTCCGGACGGGCGCAGCCTCGCTACCGGCAGCAAGGACCACACGGCCCGGTTGTGGGACGTGGCGACCGGCAAGACCCGCACCATCCTCACCGGCCACACCGACTGGGTGTACTCGGTGGCGTTCAGTCCGGACGGACGTACCCTTGCCACCGGCAGCGCCGACAAGACCGCGCGGCTGTGGGACGTGGCCACCGGGAACACCCGCGCGACCTTTGTGGGCCACAAGGATGCGGTCTGGGTTGCGAGGTTCAGTCCGGACGGACGTACCCTTGCCACCGGCAGCGCCGACAAGACCGCGCGGCTGTGGGACGTGGCGACCGGCAAGACCCGCACCACCCTCACCGGCCACACCGACTCGGCGTGGGCGGTGGCGTTCAGTCCGGACGGACGTACCCTTGCCACCGGCAGCGCCGACCAAACCGCGCGGCTGTGGGACGTGGCCACCGGGAACACCCGCGCGACCTTTGTGGGCCACACAGGTGCGGTGGAGACGGTGGCGTTCAGTCCGGACGGACGTACCCTTGCCACCGGTAGCGACGACAAGACCGTACGGCTGTGGGAGATGGCTACCGGCAAGACCCGTGCCACCTTCACGGGCCACACGGGTGAGGTGTGGGCGGTGGCGTTCAGTCCGGACGGACGTACCCTTGCCACCGGTAGCGACGACAAGACCGTACGGCTGTGGGACGTGGCCACCGGCAAGACCCGTGCCACCTTCACGGGCCACACGGGTGAGGTGGAGGCGGTGGCGTTCAGTCCGGACGGACGTACCCTTGCCACCGGTAGCGACGACAAGACCGTACGGCTGTGGGACGTGGCCACCGGCAAGACCCGCACCACCCTCACTGGCCACACGCGCGCGGCGACCTCTGTGGCGTTCAGCCCCGACGGACGCACCCTCGCCACCGGCAGCTTCAACACCGTACGGCTGTGGGACGTGGCCACCGGCAAGTCCCGCACCACCCTCACCGTTACCCATGGCGCGGGGTTCGCGGCGGCCTCTGTGGCGTTCAGCCCCGATGGGCGCACCCTCGCCACCGGCATCGCCGACAACACCGTACGGCTGTGGGAAGTGGCCACCGGCAAGCCCCGCGTCACCTTCGCTGGCCACACGAATGCGGTGTGGGCGGTGGCGTTCAGCCCCGACGGACGCACCCTCGCCAGCGGCAGCGATGACAAGACCGCAAGGCTGTGGGAGATGGCTACCGGCAACACCCGCGCCTCCTTCACCGGCCACACGGGTGAGGTGTGGGCGGTGGCGTTCAGTCCGGACGGACGTACCCTTGCTACCGGCAGCGCCGACAAGACCGTACGGCTGTGGGACGTGGTCACCGGCAAGACCCGCACCACCCTCACCGGCCACACGGGTGCGATGCGGGCGGTGGCGTTCAGCCCCGATGGACGCACCCTTGCCACCGGCAGCGCCGACCAGACCGTACGGCTGTGGGATTCGGTCCTCCCCGATCCCAGCGCAGCAATCCGGCAAATCTGTCGGCGCGTCAACCGCGAGCTGACTTCGGACGAACGGGCGGCCTTTCTGCCTGGACAATCGGCTGGCCCGGTGTGTTCGTGAGGCTGATCGCCATCCACGCACCGACGGGCTAATCGGCCGGGTCCCCAACCCTCTACAGCCCGTGCAGCAGCACGCCGTGGCTGCACGCCCAGCTCGCCGCACCCACCGCCGACACCCTGGAAGCCAGGCTACGCGCCCATCCCGGAGTGCAGCTCGTATGCCGGGACGGCTCCGGCACCTACGCCGAAGCGCCCCGCCGCGCCACCGCCGCCCGTGCCGCCGACCTGCCCCACCTGCATGCCTTCACCCGCGGCCTCAACCAAGGACTTCGACGCCGTCCGCGCTGCTCTCACCCTGCCCTAATACAACGGCGGCAGCGAAGGCGTGAACACGAAGACCAAGTGCATCATGCGCCAGATGCACGGTCGAGCCGGGTTTACCCTGCTCCGCCACCCCGTTCTATGGCAGTCCCTAAACCGGTGCGCACAGTACTGGGTGAGCGACGGCTATTACTTCGGGAGCTCGGCACGTCCGTCGCGAAGGTCCCGGAGTGTCGGGTACCGGATGCACTGGGCGGGGTCGTGCTCCTCGATGAGCTGGAGCGCGCTAACGACCTCGTGCGTGATTGGTGTGCGGTCGTGTTGAGCTCGTCGCCGGTGTTGTGATCAGGTCTGTGTGGTGGGCAGTGCGAGTGCCTTGGTGTGTTGGGTTGCTTGTTGGTCGGTCAGGAGACCGGCTGCTGCGCGGATGGTGTCGGGGAGGTTGTCCC
>NZ_JBVHDR010000010.1:0-136860 GCF_055563295.1 Streptomyces sp. NPDC002868
CGGACGCTGAGCGAGGCCTTCTTCGGCGCCAACCGGCCCGGCTCCACCGTCTCGCAAGGCACCCGCGACGCGTTCTGGCTGATGAGCATGCAGGCCGGGTCGAAGGCCGCGTACGACTGCATCAAGCAGTTCTCGGAGACCGACTTCACCGAGGACCTCAAGCGCATCGACGTCCCCACCCTCATCGCGCACGGCGACGACGACCAGATCGTCCCCATCGGCGCCTCCGCCCGCAAGTCCGCACAGTTGGTCAAGGACGCCACCCTCAAGGTCTACCCGGGCGCACCGCACGGCCTGACCGGCGACTACGAGCAGGCCTTCACCAAGGACCTGATCGCCTTCCTCAAGGGCTGAGGACAGAGTGCTGTCGCTGCTGACCTTCGTCAGAGCGGCGAGTTCTCCGCCTGGAACATCCAGCGCTGCTTCTCCAGCGATGCCGTGATCTGGATCAGCAGGTCCTGTGTCACCAGGTCGGACTTCTCCGTCGCGGCGATCCGATCTCGCAGCCGTACGACCGTTTCCTCCAACGTCTCGACCAGCAGGGACACGACTTCGGTGTCCTGCAGCCAGCCCTCCTTGGGATCGGCCACCGAACCGGTCTCGGCGACCGTCTCGACGCGCCCGTCCGGGGAGATGCCCAGTGCCGCCGCGCGCTCCGCGACGGTGTCCGCGTAGGAGCGTGCCGCGGCGACCACTTCGTCGAGCTGGAGGTGGATGCTGCGGAAGCGCGGGCCCACGATGTTCCAGTGCGCCTGCTTGGCCATGAGCGAGAGCCCCAGCAGATCGACGAGCGTGCCCTGAAGCGCGTCCCCAATGACCTGACGTGCAGGTTCGGGAAGAGTGCTCTTCATAACAGTCATGCCGCTCTTCTCCTTGTGTCGTGCTGTGTCGTGGGCGGGTGCCCCGCAGCCGTCGACGGAAACGGACGGCCCGGCGCGCCGCTCGGACTGCCAGTTCTGCAGCATGCGGCTCCAGAGATCGGCGGAGAGCAGATAGCCGCCCCACCCGATCGGGGCCTGAAGCTGACGCATACGCCTCGGGCGCGGACCGCCGTCCGCGCCCGAGGCTCTGTACTTCATCCCATGGCCGCTCGGCCGGTTCATCGAGTCCCCGGACCCGGAGCCTTCAAACCTGGAGCCTTCGGACCCGGAGCCTTCAGACCTTCTGTTGTTTTCGGAGGCATGGGGCGGCGTGCCCGGGGTACTTCAGGCGGGGTCTCACAGTCTCCGACCGAAGAGCGCCGAAAAGTCAGGGAGAGCGGGCGAGCAGCCATGGCACAGTTCGTGAGGGAAGTCATGACGTTCGGAGTGGTGGCGGTACGGCCCGACGCTTCGCTGGTCGAAGCGGCCCGACTGATGCGCGCCCAGGACATCGGAGACGTACTGGTCGCCGACGGTGACCGGCTGGTCGGAGTCATCACCGACCGTGACATCGCGGTGCGGGTGATCGCGGACGGCAACGACCCGCTGACCGTCAGCGCCGGCTCGGTGTGCACGCGCGACCCGGTGTGCGTCAGCCCCAACGACGGGATCGCCGCCGCGGCCAGACTGATGCGCAGCCGTGCGGTACGCAGGCTGCCTGTGGTGGAGGACGGCCGTCCGGTCGGCGTGGTCAGCATCGGAGATCTCGCTGTCTCCGAGAACCCGGACTCGGCGCTCGCCGAGATCAGCCTGGCCAACCCGAACAATGAGGGGTGATCGCATGTTGGTCGCATTTCTGACGGCACCCGAAGGAGTGGAGCAGATTGAACTCACCGAGCCGTGGGAGGCGGTCACCGACACCGGAGACACGCCCCGGCTGATCTCGACCAAGCCGGGCCGGGTGCAGGCCTTCAAGCACCTCGACAAGGCGGACACCTTCCCGGTCGACCTGACGGTCGCCGACGCCGACGCCGACGTGGACGAGTACGGCGGCCTCGTGCTGCCCGGCGGATTGGCCAATCCCGACGCGCTGCGCATGGACGGGCGGGCGGTGGCGTTCGTACGGGCCTTCTTCGAGGCGGGCAAGCCGGTGGCGGCGATCTGCCACGCTCCGTGGACGCTCGTCGAAGCGGATGTGGTGCGGGGCCGGACGTTGACCTCCTGGCCCAGCCTGCGCACCGACATCCGCAACGCGGGAGGCGAGTGGGTCGACGAGCAGGTGAGGGTCTGCGATGCCGGTCCGAACGTTCTGATCACCAGCCGGAAGCCGGCCGACCTCAAGGCGTTCTCCGCGGCGGTCACGGCGGAGTTCGCGAAGAGCTGACGGCTCGGCAACCGGCCGGCTGCGGCAGACGGGATTCGTCCGACGGGCTCCCCGCCCCCTTCACTCCTCCCGGGCGCGGGCACCGGCCCGCGTCCTGCCCGGCGACACCGGACGCTCCGGATGACGGCGCAGATACTCGCCCTCCAACTGGGCCATCCGGATGTTGTGGGCATTGAGCGCGGCGGGCGAGCCGTGCAGCAACGTGTCGTGCCGACTCCGGTGGATGGTTTCGAGCTCGCGCAGCAAATCATGATCGTCGAGACGGGTCGGGTCGATTCCTTGACCCGGGTTTTCAAACTCTGACATGGGGGCTGTCCTCTTTCCGTTCCGGCGGATGCGCTGTGTGACTCATGACCTTCCGGGTACCCGCAGGAACGCAGTACCCGGCCACTCCGGGAGGAATCCATGCAACTCGCATTTCTCGCGCCTCTCTATGAGCGTCCCGGTCCCTGGGCCAGCGTTCACCTCGACACCACCTGGACCGACGAGTCCACTCCTTCCCGCCGTGAGCTCCAGGTGACAGAGGTATGCCGGAAGCTGGCCCTACAAGGTGCCGATGAGGCCACCGGCCGCGCGGTGTACGAGGCGCTCACCACCCGGCCGCACTACCCGGGAGAGTCCGGCCGGGCCGTCTTCGCCACGGGCGGCGAGGTCGTCCTCGACCCACCGCTCGCCCATCGCCCGCCGGCCGCCTCCGACGTCTCCTGGTCGGCGCTGCCGCGCGTCGCCCCGCTGCTGGACCTCGCTGTGCAGGAACCGGTCTGCCTCGTCGCGTACATCGATCGCACGGGAGCGGACCTGGAGCTGCGCAGCCCACTGGGCAGCCGGGCCGTCGGACAGGCCCAGGGCAAGCAGTGGTCCATCCACCGCACCACGAGCTCCCACTGGTCCGCGAGCCACCACCGGCGCAGCGTGGAGAACACCTGGAACACCTGGGACCACAACGCCGACGAGATCGCTGCGGCGATCGCGGCGAACCAGGAGGACTGCCGTGCCGACCTGGTCGTTCTGGCGGGGGGACTGCGCGAGCGGCGTGCCGTCCACAACCGCCTGCCCATCGCACTGCGCCCACGCGTCGTCGAAACGGACCACGGCGGCCGTGCCGACGGCCCGGCCACCCGGCTGCTCGACGAGGATGTGGAGCAGTCCCGCCAGGACCATCTGAACCGGCGCGCCGAGGAGGAGCTGGATCGCTTCCGGGCCGCCCCCGCCGCAACGGCCGAGGGCATACCGGCCCTGGTCGACGCGGCACGCGAGCACCGGATTGCCGAGCTGTTCATACGGCCCGAGGGGTCGGACGCGCACCACGAAGTCTGGGTGGGCAACGAGCCCGAGCAGCTGGCGGAACGCCGTGCGGACCTCCAGTACCTGGGCGAACCGCACCCCTCGTCGGCCCGCGCGGACGACGCGCTGCTCCGCTGTGCGGCGGTGACCGGTGCTGAGGCACTCCGGGTGCCGTCGCAGGGACACGACGACGTCCCGGTCGGCGGCCTGGGGGCTCTGCTGCGCCAACCGTACGACGACAGGGGACGACACTCCCGGATGGCGAGGAGCCATGGCTGAACAGCGCCCGACTGTTGACGAGTCGTACTGGATGACCACAACGCCGAGCACGGGCTATCCGCCCCTCGGCGTGGACGCGACCGCGGACGTGGCGGTCATCGGAGCGGGTATCGCCGGACTGTGCACCGCCTGGGACCTGGTCCGGGCAGGCCTGGACGTCGTCGTCCTGGAGGCCGACCGGATCGCCGCAGGCGTGACCGGCTACACCACGGCCAAGCTCACCGCCCTGCACGGTCTGGGCTATGCGCGGCTGGAGGCGAAGCACGGCGCCGACGCCGCGCTGTACGCGCTCTCGCAGCAGGACGCGGTCGACCGGACAGCCGCCCTCTGCGCCGAACTCGGCATCGACGCCGACCTGGAGCGCGCCCCCGCCCACACGTACGTGGAGGATCCGCGGCGAGCGGACGAGATCAAGGCCGAGGCGGAGGCCGCCCGGCGGGCAGGACTCGACGCGTCGTACGTGACCGAGACGGAACTGTCCTTCCCGGTGGCCGCCGCGGTGCGCGTGGAGGGGCAACTCCAGTTCCACCCGCGGAAGTTCCTGCTGGCTCTGGCCGAGCGGATCACGGACGCGGGAGGCCGCATCCATGAGCGCACCCGCGTCACCGGACTCCACGACGGCAGCCGCTGCCGCTTGACCACCGAGAACGGGGCGTCGGTCGAGGCGCGCGACGCGGTCATCGCGACGCACTATCCAGTCTTCGACCACACGATGCTCTTCACCCGGCTCAAGCCCCGACGCGAACTGGTGGTCGCGGCACCGGTGCCGACCGAAGCCGCCCCCACCGGCATGTACTTCAGCCCGGAGGACACGGTGCGGTCCGTGCGCAGCGCGCCCTACGACGAGGCGCGGCGGCTGCTGATCGTCACCGGGGAGTCGTTCGAGCCGGGAGCCGGCGAAGTGAGGGAACGGTTCGCGCGCCTCGACGCCTGGGCGCGGCAGCGCCTGCCGGGCTTCGCCGACGCGGACATGACGTATCGGTGGGCGGCGCAGGACAACGACTCGAGCGACCATCTGCCGTACGTCGGACACGCCCATCCGGGGACACAGCACGTGTATGTGGCCACGGGCTTCGGCGGCTGGGGTATGAGCAACGGCGTGATGGCAGGCCGGTTGCTCACTGCCCATATCGCGGGCGGCGGCCGGCCGGCGTGGACCGATCTCTACGACCCGCGAAGGCTGCCCCAGGTGCGTGAGACAGCCCAACTCGCCCGGTTCCAGACCGCTGTCGCCAAACACTTCGTCGGTGACCGCCTGCACACCAGCCATGTCGACTCGGTGACCGACATCCCGCCCGGCAGCGGAGCCGTCGTGCGGCTGGAGGGACGGCGGTGCGCCGTCTACCGCGACGAGGCGGGATACACCAGTGCGCTCTCCGCACGTTGTACGCACCTCGGCTGCCTGGTGCAGTTCAACGATGCCGAGCGGGTCTGGGAGTGCCCCTGCCACGGCTCCCGCTTCGGCACGGACGGATCGGTCCTGCACGGCCCGGCCACCCGCCCCCTGGAGCCTCGTGAGGTGCCCGGCCCCGGCGACTAGGGCCCTCGACCAGGGCCGACGCCGAAAGTGGAGCGGCGACCGGCCTGTGGGAGTGCAACGATCGTGCCGCCGATCCGGCGGACGCCGCGCTGCGGATGATGCAGCGCAACGTGCGAGCGGAGATCACTGCGGGCGACTCGATCGAATTCGCAGCCGACCGCGGCTGATCACAGCGACAGCGCGCAGACGGCCACACGCGAGCTGAACGGGCTTCCCGCGGGCCGGAGTTCACCACTGGCGTGATCGACGTGGAAGACCGTCACCGAACTCGACCGCTGGTTCGCCGCGAAGAGCAGATTCTGGCCCGGGGAAAAGGCGAGGTGCCGTGGGAAGTCGCCGCCGACCGGCACGGTCCCCAGCAGCCGCAGCCGGGACCCGCCGTCCTCGATCGCGTACCGGGTCAGGCTGTTGTGGCCGCGATTGGCGAGGAAGGCGTGTCCGCCGCCGCGGGTCACGACCAGCTGCGCCGGATAGCTCGTGCCGGGCCCTGTGCCGGTCGACTGCGGAGTGCCCGGCGTCAGCCTTCCGGTGACGGGATCGTAGGCGCAGACGACGACGGTGTTGTCGACCTCGTTGGCGAGGTAGGCGAATCGGCCCGACGGGTGGAAGGTGAGATGCCGGGGTCCCGCGCCCGGCCGGACCGTCGCGTACGAGATGCGGGCGAGGGTTCCGCTCGACGTGTCGAGCCGGTAGGTGTAGACGGTGTCGTTGCCGAGATCGACGGCTAGTACGTGCCCGCCGTCCGGGCTGGTGACGATCTGGTGGGCGTGAGGGCCTTCCTGGCCGGGGCCGGGCGGCGGCGTGGAGTGGGTGACGAGTGCCGTGCGTGCTCCCAGCGCGCCCGACGCGGCAATGGGGTGCACGGCGACGTTGCCCGAGAGGTAGTTGGCGCTGAGCAGCCAGCGCCCGCTGGGGTGTATCGACAGATGGCAGGGGCCCGCGCCCCCGGTGTCGCGGGTGCCCAGCACACTGTGGTGACCGTCCGGGGACAGTCCGACGGCGGTCACCCCGCCCTGCTGCTGCTCGTTCACGGCGTACAGAGTGCGGGCGGACGGGTGAAGCGCGAGGAAGGACGGGTCGCTGACGCCCGGGACGGTTCCGGTGGCGGTGATCCGGCCCGTCACCTCGTCGTATGTGGCGAGACCGATTCCGCTGCCACCACCGGCGACCGAGGTGTAGGTGCCCAGGAACAGGGGGCGCTGTCCACGGGGGCGAGCCTGTGCGGTCGCGGGTACCGCGGCGCTCGCCACAGCCGCCGCGACCGCGCCGATGAACCGGCGGCGGCCGATGCCGCCGGCCGACGTCGTCCCCGTCCCCGCTGCCCTGCTGCTCATGTAATGCACCTCGAAGTGTCGGTCGGTTGCTTCGGATGTGGCGGGGCGGTGGAGCGGCGCCTCACCTCAGTGTGATCGCGTACACCTCGACCCGCGGGTCGGCCGGCAGCGTCAAAGAGCGCACCGTCTTCGCCCTGTCGAGCTGCGCCGTGTCACCGAACAGCCGTACCGGGGGGCCGTCGATGCCCTGCCCGTCCTTGATGCGGTGCGGCATGTCCAGGACGACACTGCTGCCGGACGGCGTGGAACCTGCCCAGTCGCCGATCGTGAGCGGCACGTCCGCGCTGCTGCCGTCCGTGTAGCGGACGGTCAGCGTGGTGGCCACCGGTCCGTTGTGGGAGGCGGCTACCAGATGCAGGGTGGAGCGGGCGGCCGCGGGGAGAAGCAGCGCCTGGCCGCGGGCCTCGATGAAGTTCGGCGCCGTTCCCGCCGGGTCGGGCGCGTTGTACGTGACGCCGTTCCAGGTGACAGCCCCGGCCTTCGGCAGCAGACCGGCGTCGTAACTCCAGCCCTGACCGTCGAAGTTGCCTTCCCCGGACCGGTCCTTCGTGGCGGTGCCGTCATGGTTCAGGGCACCCGCCAGGTCCACGGCGCACTCGTCCTTCCCGCTGCCCGCGCAGCTCGCGGCGGCCCTCACCTCCACCGTGGCCGTGCGGACGACCGCGGGGATGCCCTCTGCCGCCACCGTCACCCGGACCGGGTACGAGCCGACCGCGGTGCCCGCCGGAACTGTCACCGCGAGCGGGACCGTCGTCTGCACCGGCAGCCGACGGGACTTGAATGTGACGGACGAGGGTGCCTTCACGGCCCACCCGGCGGGAGCCTTCGCCGCGACGGACACCCGCACATCGCCCGGAGACTGGGCCAGGACGTCCACCGCGAGATGAGCGGTCTGTGCGGCGTCGCTCGTCGGCACGGCGTCCGAGGCGGTGCGCAGCGACGCGTCGAGGTGTCGGCGCCGGTCGGCTCCGGCCGCCGCGTTGACGGACGGCGGCTCGGCACTCTTGTCCGTGCCCCACGCGGACGGTGCGGTCCCGAGCCGGTGGGCCAGCCGCCCGCCGTGCGCGATCGCCTCCCAGTCCAGCCAAGTGGCGCTTACGTTCTTGCCGTTGAGGGCCACCGACTGGACATAGCGCCGCTCGTCGCTCGCCCCGGGGGCGGTGATGTTCAGCGTGCCGCCCTGCTTGCGGCCGTACTGCCCGATCCGGATGGTCGCCGACTCGAACTGCGGGCTGGACAGGGCCAGGAAGTCCGCGCCGCTCATCGTCGGATACAGACCGAGCGACGAGAAGACGTACCAGGCCGACATCGTGCCCAGATCGTCGTTGCCGGTCATGCCGTCCGGGCCGTTGGTGAAGAGCGTCATCGCCGCCCGGGTGACGGTCGCGGTCTTCGCGGGTGCGCCTGCCCACAGATACATGTACGGGGCGTGCAGGTCGGGCTCGTTGTTGGGGTTGTAGGTGGGCTTGCCGTAGTAGTCGTACGGCTGGGAGATCCAGTCCTTGCGCGCGGTGCCCGCGGGGTCCGTGAGCAGCTTGTCGTGGACGAAGAAGGAATCGAGCCGCTTCTCGGCGGCCTTCCTGCCACCCATCAGACCGACAAGACCGGCCGGGTCCTGGGGCACCAGCCACTGGTACTGGTGGGCGCCGCCCTCGTGGAACTGGTGGCCCGCCTCGACCGGGTCGTACGGCGTCATCCAGGTGCCCTGCGTCGTACGGGGGCGGAACTGGCCGATCGAGGAGTCCCACAGGTTGCGGTACCACTGACCGCGCGCGGCGAGCATCCTGGCGTCCGCCCGATGACCGAGCCCCTCGGCCATCAGGGCCAGCGAGGCGTCGGCGGCCGCGTACTCCAGGGTGGCCGACGCCGGGTGGTTGCAGTCGTTGTCGCCGCCCTTGTCGGCGCAGTCCTCACCCAGGCCGAGACCCGAGGGGATGTAGCCGCGCTCGCTGTAGAAGTCCACGCCCGAGCGGCCGTTGTACGGGGAGTCCGCGGGTGGGGTGCTGGTGGCGTTCTTCTTCAGCAGCGCGTACGCCTCTTCCTCGTGCCCGGCGAGCAGACCCTTCGACCAGGCCTCGACGAGAAACGGAGTCACCGGGTCACCGGTCATGATGTTGGTCTCGCTGTTGGCGAGCGCCCAGCGGGGCAGCCAGCCGCCGTCCCTGCCGATGGCGACGACGGACAGTGCGACATCGCGGGCGACGCCGGGCTCCAGGAGTTCCAGGAGCTGGTTCTGTGGCCGGTAGGTGTCCCACAGGGAGAGGTTCTGGTACGGCGTGAAGCCCTCGGCCGTATGAGGCTTGCGGTCGAAGCCCACGTAGCGGCCGTCGACGTCACCTGCCACGTTCGGGTGCAGCTGCGCGTGGTAGAGCGCGGTGTAGAAGGCGCTCTGCCGGTCCTGCGAACCCCCGCCGATCCGGATCGAGCCGAGCTGCTCCTGCCACGTGCGGTGCAGGGCCGCACGGGTGGCGTCGAAGTCGTACGAATCCTTCGTCTCCGCCGCCAGGTTCCTCCGAGCCCCTTCCACACCCGTGTAGGACAGGCCGACCTTCACCACGACGTCCTTGTCGGTGCCGGCGTCGAAGGTCACCCAGGCGCCGTTGCCGCCATCGCCCGCGGCGTCGCGGCTGCCGGGCTCGGGGGTCGAACCGCGCCACGTGCCATGGGTTTTGAAGGGCCGGTCGAAGGTGGCCGTGAAGTAGACGGTGTGGTCGTCCTTTCCGGCGCAGAAGTTGCCCGCGTGCACCCGGCCCTCGACGGTGCGGTCGCCGACGACGTGCACCTCGGAGTCGTAGACCTTCTGGTTGGCCTTGCCGGTGTTGAACAGGACGTTGGCGGCGCCGGTGGACGGGAAGGTGTAGCGCTGCCAGCCGGTGCGCTGCGTCGCGGTGAGCTCCGCGTCGATGCCGTACGTCTTCAGGCCCACCCGGTAGTAGCCGGGTTCGGCCTTCTCGTCGTCGTGCGAGTACTCCGAGCGGTAGTCGTCGGGGTTCACCCGGTCGACCGCGCCGGTGGTCGGCATCATCGGCAGCTCACCCGCGACGCCGCAGCCGACGCCGGAGAGGTGGGTCTGGCTGAAGCCGTGGATCTTGTTCTGCTGATAGTCGTAGCCGCCCTGGCCGCCGGTGTCGGGACTGACCTGGACCATGCCGAAGGGGGCACTCGCGCCGGGGAAGGTGTTGCCGAAGTTCTGTGTGCCGACAAAGGGGTTGACCAGGTCGGTCGCGTCGGCCGCGGGCGCGGCGCCGGCCGCCCCGGCGGCCGGGCCGGTCAGACCGCCGGCCAGCAGGGCGACGACCACCAGCCGTGCCGCTCTCGTACGTATCCAACCGGCTGTCCGTCGCATGTGCGCGCACCTCTTGTTGACAACGTTGTCTGACCGGGCTCGGGAAAGATGTCATGGCCGTGCAAAGCCTGTCAACGGCCCGGTCACGAGCCGCTCCCCGTGACCGGATGGACCTCGAACCTGACCGGGGAAAGCTGCGCAAGACCGAGTCGGCGGGCGGTCTCCCCCAGCACCTGCCGGACGAACTCCTCCAGAACGGGGTCGAGTTCGACCGGCACCTTGCGGTTCGGGTCGAGCCCCGTCCAGGTGAACGACTTCGCGCGCTCGACGAGCCCCGGCAGCTGTTGACGTGCCGCCCAGGCGTCGGCGCCGCGGCCCGTGCGCTGGGCGGTCAGCATGTCGAGCGCGACGAGCGCTGCCCGCCCCCAGGCCTCGGTGGCAGCCAGCCACGGCCCGGTCTCGGCGAGGAACACGGGGTCGGAAAGCCGGTCCCGGAGCATTCCCGGCGCGTCGTGCATGTCGCTCAGGGCGCGGTGCAGCGGCCCTGCCCTGCCGGTGCTCCGGAACTCCGCGATCTGCGCGGTGAGTTCGGGCGCGGGCCGTGGGTCGATCCGGGAGGAACGCTGGACGCCGGCGAACGTGTGCAGGGCATCAGCGGTACGCGCATCCCCGCCCGCCAGCTCGTCGAGCCCCGCCGACCAGGACCGTTCGGGGTCGTACGCGGTGTCGTTCCAGGCGTAGTCGGCGACGCCGAACAGCGAGATCTTGGACGCCTGGGCCTGCGGCATCGGACTGGCGGTCAGCCCGAGCGCCGACTTACCGAGCCCGGACTCGCGCCCCGTGAACGGGCCGAGCAGCAGCCGGCCCTGCACACAGTCGTTGACCGGGTAGTTGTCCCGGAGCAGCACGGGATGGCCGAACGCCTCGCGGGCGGCGGCCACATCGGCGCGAGTGATCTTGGGTGCGATGACGTCCGCGCCGGTCCACTGGACGACGACCCCGGGATGGAGCTCCTGGGCGAGGCTGCGGGTGTAGTCGGTCCGGGCGGTTCCCCAGTACTCGGTCGGCACCATCTGCAGCGGCTCGGCTTCGGGATGCGCGTCGATGAACGCCGCCTGCACGGTGTTGATCAGCTGCGCCTGGGCGCGGGCGGCGGCCGCGGGTCCCGTGCCGAACTCCGCCCGGTCCTCGTCGCAGTTCCACCGCTGGTAGTCGATGTCGTCGAAGGCGATGACGAAGCTGCGTACGCCCTGCTTCCACAGCGTCTCGAACTTGGCTGTCAGCGCACCGGCCTCGGACGGCTTCGAGTAGCAGACCGACAGGCCGGGGGAGAGGACATAGCCGAACTGGACATGGTTCGCCCGGGCCCGCCGCACCAGCTCGCCGATCCGGCCGAGTTCGTCCGCCGGGTAGGGCTCCCGCCACTCCGCCCGCAGATACGGGTCGTCCTTCGGTGTGTACACATAGGAGTTCAGCTTGTGCCTGCCGAACCAGTCGAGATCGGCGAGGCGCTGCTGATGCGACCACGGCGGCCCGTAGAAGCCCTCGACCACTCCTCGCCACCGCAGCGACGGCCAGTCGCGGATCACTACGCCGTGCAGCCGGGGGCCGTGCAGCCGGGAGCCGTGCACCAGTTGACGCAGCGTCTGCGCGGCGTAATACGTACCGGCGCCGTCCGCGCCGCTGAGCACGATCCGGTCGCGGCCGTCCCGGTCCTCGCCGACTGCGAGGACGTACCCTTCGGCGGCCATGGTCTCGGCGCCCTGGACGCCCATCGCGCGCAACGCGCTCGCGGTCGCGGAGTTCTCCTTGTGCCCACCGACATGGACGACGAGCCGGTCCTCGCGTACGGGAGTGTGTTCGTCGACCAGCCGGATGGTGCGCACCCCCGCCTCGCGCAGCACGCCCCGGACCAGGGCGAGCGCGTAGGCATCGGTCGACGCGCCTTTCACGAGCGTCACGGCCGAGGGGATGCGCAGCTCTTCAGGGCGGCTCTTCAACGAGCGGGGCTTCGGAAACACCGGCGGGGAGCTGTGGGAGCGCCAACTGGACCGGAGTGCCATGGATGTTGATCCCATCGCCGTCCACCTCCTCGCCAAACCTCGTTGTGACAGGACTGGACCACCGGCTGACATCGTTGTCAAGAGGCTGGACGTGACCTCGTCGGACGCGCAGGTCGCGAGGGGGTGATCGCGATGGCGCCGCGGGTGAATTGCGCGCTGCTGGGGGGGGCAGTCCCGTCGCAACGGCGGCGGTGATGCAGACGGAAAGGCCCCGCCTGGACGGCGGTCAATCTTCCATCATTCAACCAACCCTGGAATCCGCGTGGATGTCCCGCGAGGAAAGGCATATGCCAAACATGCCTTGCCGACATGCGGCAGCGGAAAGCCTCACTGCCGGAAGTCGGTCCGCGCTCCTGAATGAGTGGGAACCAGATATTCCGGACCACTGTTTTCGCTACCACTTGATGGTGAGTAGGGTGTGCTCGCTGCCGGTGGATCTATGGATGGGATCCGGCTGAATTCTGCCTGGCCGGAATGAGTGCATGGGTCGTGTCGACTGCGGGAACGGGAGGGGTTCGTGGCTGCTGGCTCGTTCGAGGGGCAGTATGTGTGGCATCCGGCTGCCGATGACCGCCAGTTGGCCCGAGCCTGTATCGATGTGAAGGCGGGTCGGTACCTCAGTGCACACGAAGCACTCAAGGATGCCCGCCAGGATTTCGAGGTGCGAGCCCATCGGTCGCTGGTGCTGGCCTCCGAGGCGGCGGACTCCGATCTGGCCGAGCGCTGGCTGGCCGAGGAGCCGGGCCCCGAGGCGGCCCTGCTCTGGGCTCGGGTGGCGATGCTCCGGGCATTGCGGATGGCCGACGCCCATGACCGGCGGGCAGGCACTCTCGTAGGCATCGCACATGCGGCGTGCGAGCGGGCGGCGCAGCTGCTGCCCGGTGACCCCACTCCGTGGGTGGCCCAATTGGCGCTGTCCCGGCTCAAGCGGCCCCGGGACCCCGCGCCGCAGGGGCTGTTGACCGCCCCGCCCGGCCCCTGGCAGCTGTTCGCCCACATCCTCCGGCTCGACCCCTGGCACCGTGAGGCGCACCACCGGTTTCTGGCCTTCTTCTTCACCCGCCACGGCGGGACGGCGAGCGCGCGATGGGACGTCGCCTCGTTCCTGAGCCACCGGGCGCCGGTCACCTCACCGCTGCGGCTGCTGCCGCTGGTCGCCCTCGTCGAGGACTACGACGCCTCCGCTCTGCTTGCCGACCGCACCTGGGAGCAGTCCCAGTGGCTGACAACGGCCATTGGCAGCTACAACAACTGGTTTCCCGAGGTGGCCGGTTATCGCTTCACCCCCGTGCTCGACCTGTCGTATCTGGCGCACGCGCTGTACATGGCGAAGCGCGAATTCGAGGCGCGGGAAGTATTCACGGCAATGGGTCCGTATGCCTCCCGAATGCCCTGGAGCGCTTTCGGCGCCCCCGAGGAGCAGTTGACCAAAGCGAGACGGTCGTGCGGACTCCCGATCCCCAGCGCCGCCTGATTCTCCACCGATGTCCCCTTTTCACCCACCGCCCCCACGCCCCATCAGAAAGGTTGCGGTTGTGTCCGAGCGCACATCTCTCACTCGCTCGAAAACCGGTCGCCATGCAGATCCCGTCACCCTCGACGATGACGCGACACTGCATGCCATGGGATACCCGCGGAAACTCACCCGGCGGTTCCGCGCGTTCGACAATTTCGCCATCTCCTTCACTATCATCAACATCATTTCCGGAATCTTCTCGGCGTTCGGCTTCGGAATGGGAGCCGGCGGACCGCTGATCCTCATTTTCGGCTGGATAGGCGTATCGGTCATGGTGCTGTTCGTCGGGGCCGCGATGGGCGAGATCGCCTCCGCCTACCCGACCAGCGGCGCGCTGTACTTCTCCGCGGGCAAGCTCGCCAAGCGGCATCGCGGCGCCTGGTCCTGGTACACGGGCTGGCTGAACTTCGTCGGCCAGGTGGGCGGAACGGCCGCCACCGGCTACGCCGCCGCCACCTTCATCCAGGCTTTCATCGCGATGCAGTGGCCAAGCTACGAGGTGACGGCGCAGCGCACCGTCCTCATCACGGCGGTGATCCTGCTGATCCAGGCGCTGGCCAACACGTACACCGTGCAGTTGGTCGCCCTGGTGAACCGGATCTCCGTGTGGTGGCTGCTGATCGGCATGGTGGTGATCGTCGTCGCCCTGACCGTGGTGCCCGACCATCACCAGTCGGCGTCATTCATGACCCACTTCGTGAACAACACCGGGTTCAGCAACGGTATTTACGCCGCGATGCTGGGCCTGCTCGTCACCAGCTGGACCTTCACCGGCTTCGACGGCAGCTTCCACATGTCCGAGGAAACAGTGAAGGCGACGGTCAACACGCCGAAGGGCATCATGCGGGCCATCGGGTACTCCGCGGGTGCCGGTCTGATCCTCATGCTCGCTCTGGTGTACGCGATCCGGGATTACGCCGCCACCGCGAGCTCGGCGGCGCCGCCGGTGCAGATTCTCATCGATGCGCTTGGCATGGGCACCGCAAAGCTGCTCCTACTGATCGTGATCGGCGCCATGCTGTTCTGCGGCCTCGCCAACATGACGAGCAATACCCGCCAGATCTTCGCCTTCTCCCGCGACGGGGCGATGCCCGGCTCCCGTTGGTGGCATTCGGTGTCCCTGCGCACTCGTACGCCCGTCAAGGCGGTATGGCTCGCGGCGGCATGCCCACTGGTGCTGATCATTCCGGCCTGGTGGTCCCACACCGCCTTCACCGCCATTGTGAGCGTCAATGTCGTAGGGCTCTACCTCGCCTACGGTGTGCCTATTTTCCTGCGCCTGCGGCTGAACGACTTCGAGCCCGGTCCATGGAACCTGGGGCGTTACGGCAAGCTGGTCGCGGGTGTCGCGGTGACCTGGATCGTGATCAGTAGTGTGCTGTTCATGCTGCCCCAGGTCTCTCCAATCACCTCCGCCACGTTCAACTACGCGCCGATCGCACTGGGAGTGGTACTGCTCATCGCCACGGTGTGGTGGTTCGCCACCGCCCGCCGCCGCTTCCAGGGGCCGGTCAGCTACGGCAGCCCCGACGAAGTCGCCGCCATGGACCTGATCTGACCGGCGCGGCAGCCACCATCAGGCCGCTTGGCGCGGCCGCTCCCGCCACCATCTGAAGGGACGGACAGAAGGTATGAACCCCCTCGGCGAAGCCCCCCAGTCACACTCCACCAGCGAGCGCGCGGCCGGGAGTCCTCCCGGCGGCGCGGGCGGACTCACCGTCACCGGCGCCTCGTTGGAGGAATGGCACCAAGTGGCCGAGTGGGCCGCCGAGGAGGGATGGAATCCAGGCCGCGGCGATGTGGCCTGCTTCCACCCCACCGACCCCGCGGGCTTCTTCATCGGCCGCCTGGGCGCCCGGCCGATCTCAGCCGTCTCGATCGTCACGTACTCCGAGCAGTACGCGTTCCTCGGCTATTACCTGGTCCATCCCGACCACCGCGGGCAGGGCTTCGGCCTGGCGACCTGGCGCGCGGCCTTCCCGCATGCCGGAACCCGCACCATCGGCCTGGACGCGGTGCCCGCGCAGCAAGCCACCTACGGACGCGCCGGGTTCAAGTCCGCCAACGACACGATCCGCTACGGCGGGCGCCCGGAGCGGTCCGGCACTCCGGCGGCGGGGGTCGTGCCCGTGGCCCCGGAACACATCGACGCGATCGTGGCGTACGACCGGGAGTGCTTCCCCGCCGAGCGGCCCGCCTTCGTCAGCCGCTGGCTGACCGCTGCCGGCCACATCGCGTACGCCCGCCTGCGGGAGGGACGCGTCACCGGCTACGGCGTGATCCGCCCGGCACTCGACGGCCACCGCATCGGGCCCCTGTTCGCCGACACCCCCGAGGACGCCGAAGCCCTCTTCGACGCCCTCACCGCCCACGTCGGCCCGGAGGGCGAGGTCTCCATCGACATCCCCGAACCTCGGCACGCCGCAGGGGCCCTGGCCACGGCCCGTGGTCTCGAAGCGCGCTCGCACACCGTGCGCATGTACGCCGGCCCGGTCCCCGAGGTCCGGGCCGAGCGCACCTTCGGGGTCACCACACTCGAACTGGGCTGAGACACCCCGCCGCGGGCCCGTCTCCAGTACTCCGGTGGGCGGAGGCTACGAGGACGAGTCCGGAGAGTCGTCGGGGGCCACGGGCAGGCTCGGCGCGCTGGAGGCCATGGACTCGGAGGCGGGTGAATCGGCCGGTGGCGGCACCGGCGCGGAGTCCGACGGCGGCGTTGACTCGGGTGAGGCCGACTTCGAGGACGAGGTCCCGGAAGTCGGCGGCTCGGACGACGGGGATTTCGAGGACGGGTGCTTCGAGGACGGGTGCTTTGACGACGGGGATTTCGAAGTCGGGTGCTTTGACGACGGGTGCTTCGAGGACGGGTGCTTTGACGACGGGTGCTTCGAGGACGGGTGCTTCGAGGACGGGTGCTTCGAGGACGGGTGCTTCGAGGACGGGTGCTTCGACGACGGCGACTTGGACGGAGAGGAGGTGTGCGGGGAGTGGGAGTGTGACGGCCTGGGCCGGGGCGGCGGCGGGACCTTCTTGTCGTAGCGGCCGTGATGGTCACCATGCTCCCGCGCGAACCAGTCCTCGTGGTCCGGGTCGTAGACGACGAAGACGTTGATCACCTTGACGGAGCGATGCACCTGTACAACCTTCGTCGGCTGGAATCCGGACCACGTGGGGCCCTTCAGCCGGACGTTGCCCTCCACCTTGACCGGCGGTTGCAGCGGATTGCCGCATGCGCAGCGCACTCGCGGGACGCCGTGTTCGTCGACGAGGACGGCGGTACCGGCCTGCAGCACCGACTGATACTTGGTGGGGGCGCCGTTCTTGTAGCTGTGGTTGGTGACCCGGGTGTCATAGCTCAGCCGAAGGGGAGTGAGCGACCGCAGATACCCGGGCACCTGGGAGGGGCTTCGGCCCACGACAGAGGCGAACGCGCTGTTCTTGGCCGGGTCCTCGGAGAGATATCTGATCTGTTTCTCGACGTCGCAGCTGGCTGTCTGCCGCGTCCCGCCGTACACGCCGGCATCCGAACCGTTCAGGTTCGTCGCCGGCGGGGCGGGCGGTTCCTTGGAGGGGGCCTCCTCGGCCGTCGAGGGGGGCGTGAACGGAGCCTCGCCCGACGAGTTGACGGGGTCCCTGACGATCTCCGCGGCCGCGGCCGTGCCGCCGCGTCCCCCGGGGCGGGTGAGGACGATGGTCAGAACCACGGCGGCGACGATCGCGACGGTGATCGTCGCGATTCTGGGGACGGACCGCCACCAGGGGTGGTCGGGGCCCTCGCCGGAGCCCTTCGCCGGTCCGCCCCCGCCGGGCCCGCCCGGGCCGCCCGACCCTCCGCCGCTCGGCGGCCCCGGCGGGGTGCCGGGCGGCGGCGTGGCATGTGTAGGACGATCCTGCGACGGGCCCGAGAGCGGGCCTGACGGAGGTCCTGTGGGGCGTTCGGACGGCGGCGGTTGGGCACTCACGGGCTCTTCTTCCCAGCGTAGGAACGATTCAGCGCAGGAAACTCGGGCACAGGAATGTCAGTGAATGCGAATAAAAGCGAAAAAGATCCGCAGTTCACGCATGCTGGACCTATTGTGTGCCCCGTACCCGTACGGCCCGCAAGCCGACGCGGTCGGCCCTCCCAGCGGGCGGAGCGCCGGACCCCTGCTTAGCGTGGCAAGAGTGGGCCAGCAGCAGACCAGCGACCGGGGACGCGCGACGCGCGTCTCCCACGGCTGGGGCGAGGCCCTCGTCGCGGTGCTCGCCGGGCTGGTCGCCTTGGTCGTCACGGCCACCCTCGGCCTATGGGCGGCGGGCGCGGCCGATCTGCCCGGGGGCGCGTTCCCGCGCGTCGTCGCGGCCGTCGCCGTCATCGCGGTCGGCGGCTCCGTGGAACTCTCCGGAGACGCCGGACTGATCGCCGGCACCAACGCGGACCTCAACGTGCTGCCGCTCTCCGTCACCCTCGCCGGAGCCCTGGTCATCGCCACCGGCTTTCTCCGTCCACTACGGCACCGAGCCGTCGCCGGAAGCCGCGAACTCGTCGGCTGGGCCGCCCGGCTGGCCGTGCTGTGGGTGCCGGCTCTCATCGGCCTCTCGGTCCTGGCCCGCCACAGCTTCGACATCCCGCTCGGGCAGGGGACGATCGCGGACATCGGGGATCTGCTGGATGCCTCCCCCGAGATCGGGTTCCGCGCCGACATCCCAATCACCCTCGTCTTCGGCCTGTTGTGGCTGGCGGGCCTGCTGTTCCTCGCGCTGCTCGTATCGCGCAAGGCTCCGCTCCCCGCGCGCCTCGTTCGCTTCCAGGAGTCGGTGCGCCCGGCCGCGTTCGCCATGGTCGTGCTGCTTCTCGCCTACGTCGTCGTGGGAGTGGTCATCGCACTCGTCGTCGCGGCGACCCGCGGCAATGCCGCGGAGACCTTCGCCGTGATCCTGCTCGGGCTGCCGAACCTCGCCTGGCTCGGGCTGACGCTCGGTCTGGGCGCCTCCTGGGAGGGAAGGGTGGACGGTCCGTTCGGGCTGCCCATGCCGCAGGTTCTGGACTCGGTGCTGCGTACTCCCGAGGACTCCACCCTCAATGTCAGCTCGCTGTCCGACTACGACGGCCGGGCCTGGTGGCTGCTCTTCGTCATCGCGGCGGTGCTGCTGCTGGGCGCCGCATTCGTCATGGCGGTCCGCTCACCTGCCCGGATGCGGCCCTGGCAGCACGCCGTACACATGGCGGTGGCGCTCACGCTCACGGTCCTGGCCATCTGCCTCGGCGCCCGCATCTCCGCGCACGTCGGCCTGTCCCTGCTGGGCATCGGCGACCTCGGCGGCGACCTGGCGGGAGAGGTGACGCTTCGTCCGCACCTGTGGTCGGCGCTCGGCCTGGCGGTGGTGTGGGGGCTGGTCACCGGCTTCCTCGGCAGCATGCTCGCGTCCCGCGTGCGTCGCCGGGGCGAAGTCTGAACCGCGGATCACTCATCCGGGCCGAGGCCGGGGAACGCCGGCCGCGCCCAGCGGGGCGGCAGCGGTGCCCCTGCCGACTTGGCTATACGCATGTCCACCTGCGTCGGCGGATGATCGCCCGCCTCGCGCCCGGCGCCCGCGACACGCAGCGCGGCGACGAACTCCAGGCAGCTGTCGTACCGGTCGTCGGGCGACTTGGCGAGTGCCTTCGCCAGTACGTCGTCGACTGAGGCCGGGAGATCGGGGCGCTGCTCGGTCAGGGGCGGCGGCGGATCGTGCTGGTGCGCCCACAACAGGGCCATGTCGTCGTCGCGTTGGAAGGGCGGAGTCCCGGCCATGCTCTCGAACACGACGCAGCCGAGGCTGTAGACATCGCACCGGCCGTCCACCGGGCGGCCCGAAATCTGCTCCGGGGCGACGTAGTCGACGGTGCCGACGAACTGGCCGGCCGTGGTGAACCCGGTCAACGACAGCGACTTCTTCGTCAGGCCGAAGTCCGTGAGGTATACGTGCTCCGGGTGTTCGCTGTCGGTCCCGGCCGCGATGAGGATGTTGCCGGGTTTGACGTCCCGGTGCACCAGATCGTGGTCGTGGGCGGCGTCGAGCGCGGACGCGACCTGCGAGGCGATCCGGCCCGCGACGCGTACCGAGAGGGGGCCCTCGTGGTCGAGCAGGGCGCGGAGGTCCTGACCGGCGACGTAGCGCATCGCGATGTAGAGGATGCCGTCGGTCTCGCCCGCCTCGAACACCGGCACGATGTGGGGGTGGTCGATGGCGGCGGCGACCCGGGACTCGTGGGTGAACCGCTTGCGGAAGGTGTCGCTGCGGGCGAGCTCGGGGGCGAGCAGCTTGAGGGCGACGGTGCGGTCCAGGCGGAGGTCCTTGGTGCGGTAGACGACGGCCATGCCGCCGCGGCCGATCTCGCTCTCGACGAGGTACCCCGCGATCTGCTTCCCGAGCAGTTCGGACGGCCTCCCGGCGGCCAGGCTGGTATCGCGCGGAACGCGGACCATCAGACGTCACTGCCGGGCCGGTCCGCACCGGCCCCCCGGTCCGGGTCGACGACCCTCGTCGCCCCCGCGCCCGCCGTTCCGCCAGGCTCCGGCGGGTCCGTCCCCGGCCCGTCCGTGCCGGGTACTTCTTCCCCGGCGGCCACCGCCTTCGGTTCCGGCGGCCCGGCCCCGGTCGGGCCCGGCGGCGCCGCGTACGTGCTCAGGTGCGTCCCGTCGCAGTACACCCACCGCTCGTGCTCCGCGTCGTACAGCCACACCGACTCGCCGTCCACGACCATCCCCACTCGCAGCCCCTGCGTGCTGCGGCGGAACGCCTCGCCGTCCGTCCGCCCGGCCGCCAGGTCCTCCGCCGCGCGGCGGTACCGGTCCAGCGACTCCTCGGCGCGGGCCAGCAGCGGGCGCGGGTCCGCCGTGCGGGACAATGGCTGTCCGGCCGCCGGGGGCTCCTGCGGTACGGAGACCAGCAGGCGGCTGTCGACCCACGCCGACCAGCCGTTCGCGCAGACGATCCGGCCCCAGTCCCCGCGCCGGTCGACCAGCTGGACCGGAAGCAGCGGGTCGAGCGGTTCGGTCGGCCGGGACACGTCCGGTGCCTCCCAGGCGGGCAGTCCGTCCTGGGGGACGACATGTGTCGGGTGGAAGTCCTCGATCGTCATCGGCGGTCCCGTCCCTACTTCCGCATGATGGCGGGTTCATGGCGGCGCAGGAGCTTCGCGACTGCGTACCCGAAGACGACGGAGAGGACCACAAGCATCCCCATGTTGAGCAGCCACACGCCCGCCGAGTGCTCGAAGAGCGGGTCAGCCGTCAACTTGCCCGGCACGATCCTGGACAGTCCGATCGTCCCAGCCATGGCTCCCAGCGCCCACCGGGACGGGATCAGCCACGCCAGCTGCTCGACGCCGGGAACGCCGTCCAGCTTCAACAGCGCCCCGCAGAAAACGACCTGGATGATGGCGAGGAGCACCAGCAGCGGCATGGTGACCTCCTCCTTGCGCACCAGCGCGGACACCAGCAGGCCGAGCGTCATCCCCGTGAACGACAGCACCGCCACAGCCAGGGTGATCTCCACCAGCGGCGGCATCAGCACGCCTTCACCGCCCGGGGCGTTCAGGTCGACGCCGACGAGTCCGACGAGGGTCAGCACGACCGCCTGCAGCACCGTGATCGTGCCGAGCACCACGACCTTGGACATCAGATACGCGGACCGGGACAGCCCGACAGCCCGCTCCCGCCGGTAGATCACCCGCTCCTTGACCAGCTCGCGCACGGCGTTGGCGGCGCCTGTCAGGACGCCACCCACACACAGGATGAGCAGGGCGTTCATCGCCGTCTCCTGGGTGAGCCGGCTGCCGGCCAGGGCGCGGGCCATCGCGCCCATCACGAACGGCAGTGCGATCATGATGGCCAGGAAGGTCCGGTCGGCGCTCAGCGCGGCCGCATACCTCCGGACCAGCGTCCGCAGCTGCGCCCCCCAGCTCTGCGCCTTCGGCGGCGGCGCGACGAAACCGTCCGCCTCGGCCTGCGGCAGGCGCGGCTGAGCGGTGGAGTTCGCGATGTACTGCCGGTGGAAGGGGGACTCGCGGTACGTCCCCGCCCAGTCCCGGTCCCGGTCGTTCTCGAAGGCCTCGAACGCCTCTGGCCACTGCTCGAAGCCGAAGAAGGCGAGGGCGTCGTCCGGCGGCCCGTAGTACGCGATCCTGCCGCCCGGCGCGAGTACCAGCAGCCGGTCGCACACATCGAGGCTGAGCACGCTGTGCGTGACGACGATGACCGTACGGCCGTCGTCGGCGAGGCCGCGGAGCATATGCATGACCGAGCGGTCCATGCCGGGGTCGAGCCCGGAGGTCGGCTCGTCGAGGAAGAGGAGCGACGGTTTCGTCAGCAGTTCCAGGGCCACGCTGACCCGCTTGCGCTGGCCGCCCGACAGGCTGTGGATGGGCTGGGTGGCCCGCTGCTCGAGGCCGAGTTCACGCACCACTTCGGCCACCCGGTCCTGGCGTTCGGCCTTCGCGGTGTCCTGCGGAAAGCGCAGCTCGGCCGCGTAACCAAGGGCCCGGCGCACAGTCAGCTGCGAGTGCAGGATGTCGTCCTGCGGTACGAGGCCGATGCGCTGCCGGAGCTCCGCGTAGTCGTGGTAGAGGTCGCGGCCGTCGTAGAGGACGGTGCCCTGGTCGGCGGGGTGCAGCCCGGTCAGCGCGTTGAGGAGCGTGGACTTGCCGGCGCCGCTGGGCCCCACCACGGCGAGCAGGCACTTCTCGCCGACGGGGAACGAGACATGGTCGAGCAGGGTCTTACGGCCGCGGTCCACCGCGACAGCCAGGTCCTGGACGTCGAGCGCGACATCGCCGGTGTCGACGTACTCCTGGAGCTGGTCGCCGACGAGACAGAACGCCGAGTGGCCGATACCGACGATGCCGCCGGGGCAGACGAGGGCCTGGGCGACCGGCCGGCCGTTGAGGAAGGTGCCGTTGTGAGAGCCGAGGTCGACGATCTCGTAGGTGCCGTCCGGGAGCGCCCGCAGCTCCGCGTGCCGCCGCGAAATGACGAGATCGTCGATGACCAGGTCGTTGTCGGGTCCGCGCCCGATGCGTACGGTACGGGCCGACAGCGGACGTACGGTGGTCGGCTGCCGGAAGGTGCCGGTCGCCGACGGCATGGAGACGGCGGACGGGCGGGCAGGCGCCTGCGCGGCGGGCGGCGGGTTCCGGTCGACGAGAACGGCACGCGGGCCGTCGTCCGGATTGCCGAACCGGATGACGGTGCCGGGGACGATCCCCCATTCGTGGATCCGCATACCGTCGGCGTAGGTGCCGTTCGTGCTGCCCTCGTCCTCGATCGTCCAGTGGTCGGCCTCGGGCCGCAGTACCGCGTGGTGCCAGGACACCCGGGCGTCGTCGATCACGATGTCGCTCAAAGGGTCGCGCCCGACGTGATAGTCCCGGCTCGGGCTCATCACCATGGAGCCCGCATCGGTTTCGAGGACGAGCTCGGGCGCAGTCGGCGCGACAGGCCGCTCTCCCATGGTCGGATTCTAGCGATTTGACCGTTTCTGTGCCCGACCTGCGCTCGCTGGACCCCGCCCGCTCACGCCGGGCGGGGCCCAGGGCGGGACTGGTGGAGGTGGGTGTGGTAGCGGCCTTCCATCTCAAGCCCGGTGGGGTCGTAACCCGTGCGAAGGGTCTGTTCGACGGCGCTGCGCTGTTCCGCCGGGCCGGTGAACAGCCGCTGCGGATAGGTCCGCGAGTAGTCCGTCCGGGTGACCAGGCCATAGCGGGCAAGGCTGGTGATCACCGATTGGTACGGGACCGTGCGCAGCACGAACGCGGTCACCCAGACCGGAACCCGGGCACACTCCAGAAGGGCTTCGAAAGTACGGTGGGTGATGTAGCCGATGCCTCCGGTGACCGTGATCAGTCCGGCGCCCGCGACGGCACGTCGCAGCTGTGGTCCTGGCGAGTCGCGCTCCAGGTTCTCGGCGTAGGCATCGTCGAGCAGCCCGACTGCCACGGCGTAGCTGACGGCCCGGTCGGCGGCGTCGAGACCGATGACCGGGGTCGCGTCGGCGCGGCGCCGTGAAGCGTAGAACTCCTTGTCGACGCCGATGAGTTCCTCGGTCGTGAGGGCTTCCGCCTCGGGGCTGGTGTAGTGCGCGTACAGCTCGGCGAGCGTGACGTGGTGGTTGAGCAGCGCGGCATTGATCCCGTACGAGCAGCACAGGTCGAGGACGGTGACGGGGCTGTCCGCGCCACCGTGGGCGGCGGCCCGGTCGCCGCGGGTGCGGCGGAAGACGTCCTGCGCGTGGTGCGGGATCTCGTACTCCAGTGGGGCGAGCCGGCGGAAGTAGGCGCGGGGGTCGGGCTCGTTGTAGATGTCGTCGAACCGGCTCTTGCCTGGTGTGGTGGCACGGGTCGGACCTCGGGTCATGGTGCGTACCTCCGTGGGCAGGGGACAGGTCTATGCCTGTCAAGATCTAGCGGAGCGGTGTCGTGGGCCGGTAGGGCGCGGGTGTGGAACCGGCCACGGGTGATCCGTACCCGGGCGACTGGGGGACAGGCCTCCTGCGGGCGACCTGCCGCGCGCGGTGAACGCTCCGCCCGGCGAAGTCGTAATACACGGCAGGCTGCCGAGCCCACCAAGGAGGTCTGCCGCGGATGACTGCCCATCGCATTGCCGCCGCCGCTGCCGTTGCCGTCGCCCTCACGGTCGCGGCCGCCGGGACCGCGCAGGCCCACGGCGCGCCGACCGACCCCGTCAGCCGGGTCTTCGCCTGCGGCCCCGAGGGGGTGCAGCGCGAGTCCGCGGTCTGCCGGGCCGCCATCGCCGCGAACGGGGGAGTGGCGTTCGACGAGTGGGACAACCTGCGGGTGGCCGATGTCCGGGGCAGAGACCGGGAGCTCATCCCGGACGGACAGCTGTGCAGCGCGGGCCTCGATGCGTACAAGGGCCTGGACATCGCCCGCGAGGACTGGCCGGCGACGACCCTGACGGCTGGTGCCCGGTTCACTCTCACCTACCTCTCGACCATCCCGCACAAGGGAACTTTCCACCTGTATCTCACCAAGGCGGGCCACGATCCGACCGTACCGCTGCGGTGGGACGACCTCACCTCGGAACCGGTCGGCACGGCCACCGACCCCCGGCTCGTGGAGGGTGCGTACCGGATCTCGGGGCAGCTCCCGGCGGGACAGACGGGCCGCCATGTGCTCTATACGGTCTGGCGGAACTCGGATACCCCGGACACCTACTACTCCTGCTCCGACCTGGTGCTGACAGGCGATTCGGCAGAGCCGCCGCTGCCGGGCGGCGAGCCCGCCGAGCGGCAGGCCGCGGCATCCGCAGAGCGCGATGAGGACAAGCAGGCAGTCCTGGTCGGCGGGATGGCCGCGCTGCTCGGGCTGCTCGCGGTGGCCGCATCCGCGCTGGTCCGGCGCCGCGCCCGGCGACAGTAGGCCTCCTGTCGCACAGTGCGACCGCCTGGCGTGGCGGCGGGCACGGGCTGGGGCGACGGCGGGAATGCCGCCGGGCACGGGGCGGGACGACGGCGGGAATGCCGCCGGGGTCCGTGCGGTTACATCACCAGGCGCTGACGTGAACGCGACATTCACCCCCACCCCCGGTGGGCTTGTGAGGCGCCGGGAGGAACGCATGGCACGCAGTAATACCCGTCCCGTCATCACCCTGCGGTCGTCCGCCGGGACCGGCGAGACGTACGTGACGCGCAAGAGCCGGCTGAACAATCCCGACCGGCTGATGCTGCGCAAGTTCGACGCCGTTCTCGGCGAGCACGTCCTGTTCCGCGAGGAACGCTGACCTGCCACCGGACACCAGCCGCCCCTGCATCGAGGAAGGAATCCCGCATGAAGCCTCGTAGCCACCCCGTCTCCGGCCCGGTCGTCTTCCGTGACCGTGCCGCTGACGTCGCCTTCCTGATCCACTCGACCGCGCAGTCCGCGCAGCGCGTGGAGTGGGAGGACGGCAACACCTACCCGGTGATCGACGTGGAGATCTCCTCGGCGAGCCACCCCTTCTACACCGGAACCTCCCGGGTGCTGGACACGGCCGGCCGTGTGGAGCGCTTCGAGCGCCGCTACGGCACCGCCGCACCGGCCCGGAACTGACCCGGTCGACCAGCCAGGCGCGGCCGCCCACGACGGGCGGCCGCGCCGTCGTGTTCCCGCATGTCACCGTCCGCGGGAGGCCCAGCGGGCTGATTGGCTGGCCCGGCGACAGCCACCACCCACGACGGCGAGAGGCGATTCGAGTGACCGCATCCACCGCGCCCACCGAACAGAGCGGCAGGACGGACCGTCCCACGGTGGCGGTGCTCGGCACCGGCATCATGGGTGCCGCGATGGCACGCAACTTGCTCCGTAGCGGCCTGGGCGTCCGATCGTCGACGCGGGGGAGCGGTCCGGACTACGGCTGGATGTCGCGCGGGCGGGAGTGGCGCGCTTCGAGCGGCTGGAGCGCCAGGGGCTGGGCGAACGCGACATGGCGGCCACGTATTTGGCGTCCTTCGACGAAGTCCGAGAGCCTTTCCCGGACGGCCCGGACGGCCCGGACGGCCCGGACGGCCCGGACGGCCGGGACAGCCCGGACGGGGAGTCGCTGGACCGGTAGCCCAGCCGAGTGGTTGCCGACGTGCCCCTCCCGTCTCCCGGCTCACAATGTCCAACGCGCGCCCTTCTGTTGCACTGGCCCTCTCTCGTAACGTCAATCAGGTCTTGAAGTGGTCATGACGATGAAGAGGGTGTTCATGCACAGACGTCTGCTTCAGCTGGTCCTCATCTCGCTCGTGGGCGCCGCGACACTCGCGGCGCCCGCGGTGGCGGCGCCGCCCGGTCCGCCGGACGTGTACCGGCCCGTGCGCGGGCCCGCCGCGCCGGCCGAGTACCGGTATCTGCAGAAGACCCTGCCGGGGGAGTCGATTCCGCGCCACGCTCACGACACCGCCGCCGCGCAAGCACGTCAACTGCCCACCGTCGGCGGGCGCTGGAAGCCGGTCGGACCGACCAATATCGGCGGGCGCATCGTCTCGCTCGCCCTCGACCCCAAGCGCGCCGACACCGTGTATGCCGCCGCGGCCAGCGGCGGGATCTGGCGCAGCACCGACGCCGGGCAGACCTTCACGTCCGCCTGGCCGGACGACTGGACGCAGGCGATGGGCGCGGTCGCGACCGGCCCCGACGGCACTCTCTACGCCGGGACGGGCGAGCCCAACCCCGGTGGCGGCAGCATCACTTACGAGGGTACCGGCCTCTATCGCAGCACCGACGGCGGCGCCCACTGGCGACCGATCGGGCTGCGCGACTCCGGCGCGATCAGCGCGATCACGGTGGACCCGGCCAACCCCCGCCGGTTATACGTCGCCGCGGCCGGATCGCTCTACAACGGCGGTGGCGACCGTGGTGTCTACCGCTCGGACGACGGCGGGTCGAGCTGGCAGCGGATCCTCACCGGAGCCAACGAGTTCACCGGCGCCACCGAGGTGGTCGTCCAGGGCAAGAGGCTGTACGCCGTGCTGTGGGACCACCGCCGTCGGCCCGATCTGCGCACATACGGCGGCGTCGGCTCGGGCGTCTTCCGCAGCGACGACGACGGGAAGTCCTGGCAGCGGCTCGGCGGCGGTCTGCCCGCCCAGAGCCCCGACGTCGGGCGGATCGGCCTCGCCGTCGCGGGAGAGAACGTCTACGCCATCGTCAACAAGACCAGCGGCCCCTTCGAGGGCTTCTACGCCTCGAGAGACGGCGGCGACACCTGGAGCCGGACACCGGAGAACAAGGACCTCGCCAACTCGCAGTCCAGCTTCGGCTGGTGGTTCGGCAAGATCTGGGCCGACCCCAAGGACGCCAGGCATCTGCATGTGGCCGGGGTGGCGCTGCTGACCTCGAAGGACGGCGGCGACTCCTGGACGTACGACGACAGCAGCATCCATGTCGACCATCACGCGATGGTCTGGGATCCGCGCCATCCGGGCCGGGTCTATCTGGGCAACGACGGCGGCGTCTACCGCTCCGACGCCGACGGGGACGGCGGCTGGGTCAAGGCCCGTCACGAGCCGTACACCCAGCTCTACAGCGCGGCGATCAGCCCACAGGACACCAGCCGGATCTCCGGGGGCGCGCAGGACAACGGCTCGCTGCGGTCCTGGGGCGGGGACGGCTTCAACGAGTATCTCGGCGGGGACGGCGAGGAGAACCTCATCAACCCGACCGACGTGAACAATGTGTACGCCTGCTACCAGTACGGCAATTGCTTCCGTTCCACCGACGGCGGCGACAACCTGACGTACTTCGCCGACAAGACGGTCTTCAAGCGGCGCAACTGGTTCACCCCGGTCGTCTTCGACCCGCGCGACCCGAAGGTCCTCTACTACGGCTCCGAAGTGCTCAACCGCTCCACCGACGGCGGCGTGACCTGGAAGGCCATCAGCCCCGACCTCAGCGGCGGTCCCGGCCCCGACCCGATCTACACGAACTACGGCACGATCACGACCGTCGCCCCGGCGGGCGACGGGCGCACGGTCTACGCCGGTACCGACGACGGCCGTGTCTGGGTCACCGAGGACCTGGGCGCGACCTGGACGAAACTGGCCGAGGGCCGGCCGTGGGTGACCCGGGTCGTCGTCGACCCGAAGAACCCCGACCGCGTCTACACCACGCACTCGGGCTACCGGGCGGGATCGGCACTAGCTCATGTCTACGGCAGCACCGACGGCGGCAAGCACTGGAAGGACCTGTCGGGCAACCTTCCGGCCGCGCCCGTGAACGACCTGATCATCGGCCGGGGCAACATCCTGTACATCGGCACGGACCAGGGCGTGTTCGCCTTGCTGCCCGGCGGGGGGCGCTGGTACCGCCTCGGCCGCGGCATGCCGCAGGTCCCGGTCGACGACATCGAGTACGACGCCGGGCACCACCGCCTGGTCGCCGCCACCTTCGGCAGGGGGTTCTACGAGCTGACGACCCTCTGACTCTATGGACCGGGCACCGCCCTGCGAGCCCGGCGGCCTCCTGCTCAGTCCGTTGAGATTGGCGATCAACGGCCTCTGTGTGCCGTCGTCGCCGTCATCGCTGCGGTGCCCGGTGCCCGGAACGACGACGGTCTGCTCGTCCAGCGCGGTGAAGACGTCTTCGACCGGCGACCGCGTGAGTCGACAACGCCGCATCCGCATCAGCGGACGTGCTGCGCCACTGTGTATCCGGTCGGCCCGGTGAGTCCGTTCCGAGACTCATCCACTACTTCGACGATCGCGAAACCCGCGGCCGATGCGTAACCTTCCAGTTCACGGGGAAACAGCACGCGCCGCCGGATCTCGTCCTGGGCCTCGTCACCTGAGGCGAGAACCCAATGCCGGTGCATGGTGTTGATCTGTGTCCGCAGGTACCTCACAGCCTCGCGCGGCTGCCTGGTTGCGCACCACGTCGAATGCCTCTTGGTAGAACGCCCCGGCGGGGTCGTGAGGCTCCCCAAGGGCCCGCACTCCGCCCGGTACGAACGGGGGGGCGCTGCATGGCTGGAGTGGCCGTGTCACGGAAGCCGCAGCGGCCCACCATCGCCCGTCGGCGGTCCCGCTGCTGTGGCCTGATGCTTCCGTCCATCAGCAACCCGAAACTATGGACCTCGTTGTAGCCGCCCGCGCTCACCGACAAGGCGACGTTGCCCGAGTCGAATCGATGACGTCGACTGCCGACGGAATGCTGCGCCGCGGGTACGGACGGAGTGGCGGAACTCGCGGATGGCGCGAGGCCGGTCGCCCAGGTCTCGCAGGGTGCAGGCCGTCTCTTGAGCAAGTGACGCTTCGCCGAAGAAGAACGTACGGTTCGGCTCCCGTATCCCCTCACTTGCCGCCGATAGGTCGTCCTCGGCCCACAACAGTGCCTTCGCCGCTGCCTGCTTCCGACTGTTCGCGGCCAGTCCGCGTGCGTGGATCACGCCGAGCAGGGCTCGTTCCCTGGGGGTGGCGGCTGCGTAGCGTTCGCCGTGGGAGCGCTGTACATGATCGCTGCCAGCGTCAGCCTGGTGCTCGGTCTGGCATCCACCCAAGTGAAGTCCCTGCCCTCGCGACGGAGCCCACAGGATGGGTTCGACGGCGTCGCCGTGTGGCTGGGGCGGGGATCAGCACACCCCTTCCGTGAAAGCGAGGAATCATGATCGTGGTACCGAGCCGTGACGGTGGCGGTGGTGGCGGCGGAGGGGGTGACGGACTCCCAGGTCAGCCGTGGCCGGTCCCGCCCACGCCGCCCTCGCCCGATGGCGGCCCGAGCTCGGTCGCTGACCGGTGACCTTGACTGACATGGAGTACGACGGGGAGCGGTCCGCGCTGGGCCGCTCCCTGCTCGCCTCCAAGGCGCTGTCCTCCGACTGGGTGCCGACGTTCGCAGCCGTACCACGCGCGGCGTTTCTGCCGCTCGCAACTTGTTTGTCCGGTCATGGTGGTTGTGACTTCGAGCGATAGGTGGCCAGGGGCGCTCGGATCCGCCCTGGTCAGCCCTCCGTGACGATTCGTAGTTGGCCACTGTGTCGACCGATAGTTGGCCATCGGGGATCCGAACTGCATGGCCGAATCTGATTCGGGAGACCGACGTGCTTCGGCCCCCGTGCTGCTGTGCAGCGCGGGGGCCGAAGGGGGCCGTCCTCGCTCCGACTCAGGTCACTGGATTCCGGTGGCTCTGGTCACCATGCGTTGATGACCGGCGCGTCGGGTTCGTGCTGCCGCCAGGCCTCGTTGAGGCGCGCGAGCCGGTCCGCGGCGGCGATGCCGCGCAGGGACGCGACCTTGCCGTCGCTGACTTCGAACGCCACGGCGCCCACGACCCGGTCGTCGACCACGGCGAGGACGGCCGGGGAGCCGTTGACCAGCGCGATATGGATCGCGGGCGAGCCGCCGGCCAGCCGCCGCTTCGCCGGCGTGGGCTTGAAGCCGGCCCGCACGTAGGAGGCGACCCGCTCGCGCGTCTTGTACCGCAGCAGCCGCTTGCCCAGTCCGGCGCCGTCCGAGACCGCCGTCACGTCGTCGGTGAGCAGCGCCACCAGCCGTTCGGTGCGCCCTGACGTGGCGGCGGCGAGGAACTCCTCGACGACCCGGCGCGCGGACACGGGGTCGGCCTCGCCGCCGCGGCGGCGCTCGGCGGTGACCCGGATCCGGGCCCGGTGGACATGCTGCTGGCTCGCGGACTCGGTGATGTCGAGGATCCCGGCGATCTCGGCGTGGCTGTACGAGAAGGCCTCACGCAGGACGTAGACGGCCCGCTCGACCGGCGAGAGGCGCTCCAAGAGGGTCAGTACGGCCAAGGACACCGATTCGCGCTGCTCGAAGGTGTCGGCCGGGCCGAGCATCGGGTCGCCCTCGAGGAGCGGCTCGGGCAACCAGGCACCGGCCGCTCGCTCGTGGCGCGCCTGCGCCGAGCGGAGCCGGTCGAGGCAGAGATTGGTGACGACCTTGGTCAGCCACGCTTCCGGCACCTCGACCCGTTCGCGGTCTGCGGCCTGCCAGCGCAGGAACGTGTCCTGCACGGCGTCCTCGGCGTCGGCAGCCGAGCCGAGCAGACGGTACGCGAGCGAGGCCAGCCGGCCCCGGCTGGCCTCGAACCGATCGATGGCTGCGCTGTCCATGCGGAGCAGCCTATGCGGCGACCCTCACACCGGCCCGGTCAGGCGCGGTGGCCAGGCGGCGTTTGCGCTTCGGCATGCCGAAGGTCGGGTGGGCGATGCCCCACCCGGCCCCCTTGAGCACGCCCGACTTGAGCCGCGCGGCGGTCCGGCCGCCCAGGTACCAGGACTTCGACCGGACGTCCCCGTCCACCATCTGGAAGATCGCGTCCCGCCGCCCGAGGCTGATGTGGTTGCCGTGGTACTTCAGCCCGGTGGTCGGGACCTCGCTGCCCGTCAGGCGCGCGATGATCGCGGCGGTCGCCTGCATGTTGGTGAAGCCGGCCGAGGCGCAGGACATCGGCAGCGGCCGGCCGTTCTCGCCGATCGCGTAGGCGCAGTCACCGGCGGCGTAGACGTCCGGGTGCGAGACCGAGCGCATGGTGCGGTCGACGACGATCTGGCCGGTCTCGGCGACCTCCAGGCCGCTGGCGGCCGCGATGGGGTGCACGGCGAACCCGGCCGACCACACGGTCACGTCGGCCGGGATGGACGTACCGTCGGCGGCGATCGCCCGTGTCGGCTCGACGGCTTCGATGCCGGTGTGCTCGTGGACGGTGATGCCGAGCCGGTCGAAGGCCTGGCTCAGGTGACGGCGGGCCTTCGGGGAGAGCCAGGCGCCCAGCTCGCCGCGGGCGGCGAGCGCGACCGAGAGATCGGGCCGGGACTCGGCGAACTCGGTGGCGGTCTCGATGCCGGTCAGCCCCTCACCGACGACCAGCACGGTGCCGCCCTCGCCCAGGCCGGTCAGGCGCTCGCGCAGACGCAGCGCCGAGGACCGGCCGGTCACATCGAAGGCGTACTCGGCCACGCCGGGGACGCCATGGTGGGCTACGGAGCTGCCGAGCGCGTAGAGAAGCGTGTCGTACGCGAGCTCGCCGTCGCCGTCCTCGCCGGTCACGGCGACGGTCCTGCGCTCGGGGTGGACGCCGGTGACGCGCGCCAGGCGCAGCCGCACCCCGGTGCCCGCGAATACGTCGGCGAGCTTGCGGAACGCGAGGTCCTGGCCGATCGCGAGCTGGTGGAGCCGCATCCGCTCAACGAAGTCGGGCACGGCGTTGACGACGGTGATCTCGGTGTCGGCGGGGGAGAGCCGACGGGCCAGGTTTCCGGCGGCGAAGGCCCCGGCGTATCCGGCGCCGAGTACGACGATGCGGTGCTTCATGGCGTTGCTCCTGTCTCGTTCGCGTGCCCCTTGAACGAGACGGCGCCCCGATTGCTGACAGGAGCCGGGTGTGACGCGGGTCACCGAACTAAGACGAGCGGCTGAGCCCTCCGACAGACGCTTGGGCCTGTCTTGGGCAGTCGAAACGGGGCGATGGCCAACTACGGATCGAGATGGCCAACTATCGGTCGGCGTCACAGCGGCGTTTGCGATGGATCGCGCCGCCAATCGCCGGGCTTTATCCACAGGTTGGTGATGTCGGAATGTCCGTGGTGAATAATGGCAGCCACTCACCACGGCTGTCGTTATTGCTTCGTGACCCCCGTGGTGAGTTCTGCGGCTACTCACCACGGCGCTTGTTGTCGATTCGTGACCTCACCAGGGGCTTCGTGGTGAGGTCACGAATCGGTGAGTGGTGTCGGGTTTGCTGATTTGTACTGAGCGGGTGTCACAGGCACCCGAGGCGGATGGAGGTGACTTCCATGAAATGCGCTCCCATAAACGGGCGGTTGGGCTGTGGTCGGGCCAAATCACCTTCCCGGACGCGGGGGGCGTCGCCGTTTCGTGACCGTGGTCGGGCCTCCGTGGTCGGAGTTCTGGTCGGGTCGGGCGGTTCTCTGGTCCGGTGACCGCGCCCGTCCGGGCCGGTTGCGGTCGGGCTTACCTAGCAATAGAAGGGCTTGCCCGCTGAGAAATCTGGCTTGCCCCGCGCACGGGCAAGCCGCTGGGCAAGCCGCTGGGCAAGCCTTTGGGCAAGCCTTTGGGCAAGCCCAGTTGGCTTAAGTGGGTGCGGTACGGCGGAACCGAACGACGCAAGATTGAGCGGGGAGACATGGACGAGCACGAAGCGGCAGATGAAAAGGCGGAGTTGGCGGCCACCCACGGGTCCGGCCGCTGTGTACGCTCTCATAAGAGAAATGTCGGCGATGGCCGGGCGCCTGGAAAAGGAGGTGAGGGAGCTGCGCGTGGAACTGGCAGAACTCAGGGAGTCTGACCCTGATCCGTGAGGCGCTGGGCCTTCAGCTCCTCGACGTCCTTCCTGAGTTCCTGTTGCTCCGCACTCAGGGCGCGGAGTTCATCCCTCAGGGCGGTGAGGAGTTCGGTGAGGGTTCCGGCGGCCGTGGCGTCGTCGGACTTCCCCTCCCCCGTCTGATCACTCGCGAGCCCTCTCTTGCCTGCGAGGTACCAGGCGGGCGCGGTGCAATCGTGGGAGAACTCGCCGGCGGCGTCGGTGTCGGCGACGAAGCTGCCTCGTCCGTGGATGGTGTAGACGAGGCCCTCGTCCCGCAGGACGTTGAGCGCGCTGCGGGCGGTCATATTGGCAATGCCGAACCGCTCTTGTAGCTCGCGGTAGGACTGCAGCTGCTCGCCCGTCAACGGTCTTGCTCCCGGCCGCCGTTCGGCTGCCGGGCGCAGAGCCTGACTACGCCCGCGAAAGACGCAGCGTCAGGATCTGGAACGGCCGCAGCGTCAGCGAAACCGCGCCGTCCACGACGGCCACCGGCTCGTCCGGCAGTGGACGCTCCAGCAGGTCCGTGACCTGTGCCCCGGCCGGCGGGAAGCCCGTGCGCAGGGTCGCCTTCGCCCGGCCGCCGAGGGATTCGTAGAGCCGTACGACCACATCGCCCGAGCGGTCGTCCGCGAGCTTCACCGCCTCGACCGTCACGGCGGGGTTGTCGACGCTCACCAGCGGCTCGATGTTCCGGGCCGTCTCCGCCACCCGCAGCGGCAGGTTGAGCGCATACCCCTCCGCGATCGCGTCCTCCACGGTCGCGTCCGGCAGCAGCGCGTAGGTGAAGCGGTGGGTGCCCTGGTCGGCCTCGGGGTCCGGGACGCGAGGTGCGCGGACCAGGCTGAGGCGGACCGTGGTGGTCGTACCGCCGTCGTCGCGGGTGGTGCGGGTGACATCGTGTCCGTACGTCGAGTCGTTGATGACCGCGACGCCGTAGCCGGGCTCCCCGACATGCACCCACCGGTGGCCGTAGACCTCGAAACGGGCCGCTTCCCAGCTGGTGTTGGTGTGCGTGGGCCGGTGGACATGGCCGAACTGGATCTCCGCCGTGGACCGGTCGGCCCGGACGTCGATCGGGAAGGCCGCCTTGAGGATCTTCTCGGCCTCGTGCCAGTCGATCTCGGTCTCTACGTCGATACGGCGGCTGCCCGCCCGGACCGTGACGGTCTGCACGATGCGCGAGCCCTTGCCGAAGGCGCGCTCGACGCGCACCGCGCCGACCAGCGGTCCCGTTTCGACGACCGTGACCGACTCGGTGTCGAGCAGGTCGGTGAAGCGGTTCTTGTAATGCTTGTCGATGTCCCAGGCGTCCCAGTAGTTGGGCAGGTCGCTGTGCAGCCGCAGAAGGTTTCCGGGGGCGGCGAGGACCTCGCGGTCTGCGACCAGGTCGCGTACGGACGCCAGCGTGCCGTCGTCCGCGACGGTGACGCGGACGAGGCCGTTGTCGAGCGTACGGCCGGCCGCGGAGACCGGCCGCGGAGTCGCCCCGGCGCCGAGGGGGGCAATGCCGCTCGCCGGGACCTCGGTGTAGACGGGGACACCGTCCGGGCCTGTGACCACCTCGGCGCGAGCACGCGGGCTCGTGTTGAAGACGTACGCGTCGCCCGACCCGAGTGCCGACAGGGCATCGCCGGTCAGCGCCTCCAGCTCCCGCGCCACCCGCGCGTACTCCGCCTCCGCCTCGCGGTGCACCCAGGCGATCGACGAGCCCGGCAGGATGTCGTGGAACTGGTGCAGCAGGACCGTCTTCCACAGCCGGTCCAGCTTCTCGTACGGGTAGTCGTAGTCCGGCGTGTGCAGCGCGGCGGCCGTCGCCCACAACTCGGCCTCGCGCAGCCGGTGTTCACTGCGGCGGTTGCCCTGCTTGGTGCGGGCCTGCGAGGTGTAGGTGGCGCGGTGCAGCTCCAGGTAGAGCTCGCCGGACCAGACGGGCGCGTCCGCGTACTCCTCGCGCGCCGCCTCGAAGAACGCGTCCGGGTGCTCGACCTTGACCTTCGCCGAGCCTTCGAGGTCGGCAAGGCGCCGCGCGCGCTCCATCATTTCGCGGGTGGGGCCGCCACCGCCGTCGCCGTGCCCGAACGGCGCCAGCGAGCGGGTACCGCGGCCCTTGTCCTGGTAGTTGCGGACCGCGTGCGCCATCTCCTTGCCGGAGAACTCCACGTTGTACGTGTCCACCGGCGGGAAGTGCGTGAAGATCCGAGAGCCGTCGATGCCCTCCCACCAGAAGGTGTGGTGGGGCAGCTTGTTGGTCTGGTTCCACGACAGCTTCTGGGTGAGGAACCACTCGTTGCCGGCCAGCTTCGCCAGCTGCGGATAGGCCGCGTTGTAGCCGAAGGAGTCCGGCAGCCAGACGCCCTTGGTCTCGATGCCGAAGTGCTCGATGAAGAAGCGCTTGCCGTGGACGAGTTGGCGGGCGATGGCCTCGCCGCCGGGCAGATTGCCGTCGGATTCGACCCACATGCCGCCGACCGGCGCCCACTGGCCGTCGGCGACGGCCTTCTTGATGCGCTCCCACACCTGCGGGTAGTTGTCACGGACCCACTCGTACTGCTGGGCCTGTGAGCAGGCGAAGACGAACTCCTCGTACTCCTCGGCCAGCGCGGTTACATTGGAGAAGGTGCGGGACGTCTTGCGCTTGGTCTCGCGGATCGGCCACAGCCAGGCGCTGTCGATGTGCGCATGGCCGACGGCCGACATGGTGTGGGCGCTGGCGTGGGCGGGACGTGTCAGGACCGGCCGCAGCAGCTCCCGTACGTCCGCCGCCGTGCCGGAGATGTCGTCCAGGTCCAGCGCGTCGAGCGCGTGGTCCAGCGCGTGCATGATCTCGTGCCTGCGCGGCTCGTGCTCGCCGAGCTCCAGCATCAGCTCGCGCAGCACCTGCATATCGAGCGAGAGGTGCCAGACGTCCTCGTCGAGTACGGCGATGTCGGCGCGGGTGAAGGTGTAGAGGGGCCCCCGGCCCGCGGTGGCCTTGTCGCCGAGCGGGGTCGGGCCGCGGAAGTCGCCCGCGAGGATGTCGGGGTTGGACGCGGCCTCGACGAGATAGTCGATCCGCTCGCCGCCCGCCGCGGGGGATGCGACCGGCACGTACTGGTTCTGCGGGTTGACCGCCTTGAGGGGGCTGCCGTCCAGGGTGTGGACGAGGGCCTCGGCCTGGTTGCCCGGCCAGTCGCCGACGAAGCCGAGGTCGAAGACGGCCTCGACGCGACGGCCGGCCCACTGGGCGGGGACTTCGCCGCGGACCCTGAACCAGGTCGTGCCCCAGGGCGGACCCCACGGGGTCCCCATCGCGAACGGCTTGTACGTCTGGGACGCGGCCTCGGCGAAGGACACCGGCTCGTCCGGAGCCTCCCACGCCGTGACGTCGAGGGGGAGCGAGACGGCGTGGACGGCGGGCTGGATGCGCTGCTGGAGGATGCGCTCGACGCGCTCCTCGATGCGGCGGCGTTCGTCGTGCATGTGCGGGCTCCTACCTCAGATACGCGAGCGCGGGGTGGACGCCGGTGTAGCCGTCGACGAGACGGCGGGCGACGGTCACGGAATCGACAAGGGGATGCAGGGCGAAGGCCTTCACCGCCGTCGCACGCGAGCCGCTGTCGGCCGCCGCCAGGACCTCGCGCTCGACGGCCTTGACGGCGCAGACCAGTCCGGTGGCGTGCAGCGGCAGCGGGGACACGGAGACGGGGTGCGCGCCGTTCGCGTCGACGAAGCAGGGCACTTCGACGACCGCTTCCTCGTCCAGCACGGAAAGCGTCGTGCGGTTGCGGACGTTGAGGATGAGCGTCGTGCGCTGGTTGTGCGCGATGGCCCGCATCAGGGCGAGGGCGACCTGCTCGTAGCCACCGGACTCCAGGTCGCATGCGTCACGCTCGCCGACCCCCGCGGCCTCGCGGTTGTGCGCCATGTAGGTCGCCTCGCGCTCGGCGCGGGTACGGTCCCAGGTCGCCAGCGCCGGGGCGTCGGGCCGCTCCATCTCCGCGTAGAACCGGGCCTGTTGCTCATGGAGGAAGGCCCCGCGGGTCTGCTTCGCCTCCTGGTAGGCGCGTACCGCCTCGCGGTTGAAGTAGTAGTAGTGCAGATATTCGTTGGGGATCGCGCCGAGGGAGCGGAGCCAGTCGGGGCCGAAGAGCTTGCCCTCCTCGAAGGAGCCGAGCAGCTCGGGGTCGGCGAGCAGCCGGGGCAGTTCGTCGCGGCCCTCGATGCGCAGGCCGCGGAGCCAGCCGAGGTGGTTGAGGCCCACATAGTCGATCCACGCGGTGTCGGGGTCCGCGCCCAGCGCGCGGGCGACCCGGCGGCCGAGACCCACCGGCGAGTCGCAGATACCGATGACGCGGTCGCCGAGGTGTCGGGCCATGGCCTCGGTGACCAGACCGGCCGGGTTGGTGAAGTTGATGACCCAGGCGTCGGGAGCGAGCCGGGCGACCCGGCGCGCGATGTCGACGGCGACCGGGACGGTGCGCAGTCCGTACGCGATGCCGCCGGCACCGACGGTCTCCTGGCCCAGCACGTCCTCGGCGAGGGCGATGCGTTCGTCGGCCGCGCGGCCTTCGAGGCCGCCGACGCGGATCGCGGAGAACACGAAGTCGGCGCCGCGCAGCGCCTCGTCGAGGTCGGTGGTGACGGTGACCGGCGGGGCGTCCGGCACGCCTTCCGCCTGGTCGGCGAGGACGCGCGCGATCGCGGCCAGCCGGCCGGCGTCCAGGTCGTGAAGGGTTACGTGGGTGATACGGCCCTTGGCGTGATCGCTGAGCAGCGCGCCGTACACCAGCGGCAGTCTGAAGCCCCCGCCGCCGAGGATCGTGAGCCTCATACCTCAACCACCTTCACTCCTGCTTCGTCGAACGCCGCGCTGGTCGCCGGGTCCGCGGGCGCGTTGGTCACCACTGTGTCGAGGGACGCTGGGCCGCACACCTTCGCCATGCCGGTGCCGGGGAACTTGCCCGCGTCTGCGAGGAGCACCACTGAGTCCGCGGCCGCGATCATCGCCCGTTTGACCGGGACCTCGATCACCGTGGTGTCCATGACCTGGCCGTCGGGGCGGATGCCGCTCGTGCCCAGGAACAGCCAGTCCGCGTGCAGCTGGCGGAGGTTGTCCTCGGTGAGGAAGCCGACCAGGGAGCGGTACTCCCGCCGGACCATTCCGCCGAGCAGTATCAGTTCGATCCCGGTGTCGTCCGCCAGCTCCTCGTACACCACCAGATTGCTGGTGATCACGGTCAGTCTGCGACCGTGCAGCTGCCGGGCCAGGCGGTAGGCGGTGGTGCCGATGTCGAGGAGGACGGACTGCCCCTCCTCGACCATGGCCGCGGCCCGGACCGCTATCGCGTCCTTCTCCGGGACCCTGATCTCGGCGACCTCCGCGAAGGGTTGATCGCCCTCCTCGACCGCGGCTCCCCCGTGGACCCGCGTGAGCAGGCCCTCCTCCTCCAGCTTGACCAGGTCGCGCCGGATGGTCGCGGGGCTCACGTCGAGCTGTTCGGACAGGTCGGTTACTGCTGCGGGGCCGCCTGATCGCAGAGCCCGCAGGATGAGTTGATGTCGTCGCTCAGCCAGCACGTCACGAACGCTACTCGTCAATCTCAAGCATTTCTATGCAGATTCGCGCTCAACTCTTGCCAATTTTGCGCGCCGGGCGCACGATCCTGTGCACACCTTGAAGGCCATCGACGGATCTCCGGCGAGAGGATGCGCACGTGGACGAGGAGCCCAGGCCCGACGTCCTGCTGACCGGGCTGCTCTTCTACGACCTCGTCCTCACCGGACTCGGCAAGCCGCCGACGCCGGGCGAGGAGATCTGGACGCGGGGGATGGGCTGCGGTCCCGGCGGGATCGCCAACCTCGCCGTGGCGGCGGCCCGCTACGGCTTGAACACCTCTCTGGCCACGGTCTTCGGCGACGACTACTACGGCGCGCACTGCCGGCAGATCCTCGCCGGACAGGAGGGCGTCGACCTGTCCCTGTCCCGTACGGCGAGGGACTGGAACACCCCGGTCACGGTCTCCCTCGCCCACGACCACGACCGCGCCCTCATCACCCACGGTGGGCCGCCCGCCCACTCCCAGGACGATCTGCTCCACGATCCGCCGCCCGCGCGCACCGCGCTCGTGCACATCGGAGCCGAACCGCAGGAGTGGCTCGGCAAGGCCGCGGCCGCCGGCACCCTGATCTTCGCCGACATCGGCTGGGACCCCACCGAACAGTGGTCCGGCGAGGTGCTGAACCAGCTGTCCCTCTGCCACGCCTTCCTGCCCAACGACACCGAGGCCATGGGCTACACACGCACCGACAGCCCGGCCGCCGCACTCGACAAGCTCGCCGAACTGACACCGGTCGCAGTGATCACCTGCGGGCGCTCCGGCGCCCTCGCCGTCGACCAGACGACCGGCGAATACGCCGAGGTCGCGGCCCTTGACATCGATGCCATGGATGCGACCGGTGCCGGAGACGTCTTCGGCGCGAGCTTCGTCGCCGCCACCCTGGGCGGCTGGCCGCTCGCCGAGCGGCTGCGCTTCGCCTCCCTCGCCGCCGGACTGTCTGTACAGCTCCACACCGGGGCGCTCGCCGCGCCCGGCTGGTACGGCATCGATCAGTGGTGGCGTACGACAGGCTCACGGGACCCCGAACTGTCGTGCGCCTACGGCTTCCTGGCCGACCGCATCCCCGCCGACCCCGGGCCGGCCCCGCACCACGCAACCGTCACCCCCCGCTGAACACCCTTCCGAAACACACCGAAAGGCGGTGGGAGCAGTGCACCTCTCCCGAAGAGGGCTGCTGCGCGCAGGTATGGCCACCACGGCCGCCGCGGCGCTCGGCCCCGCTGCGGCAGGCTGCGCGGTTCCTCGCGGCTCCACCGGCCGCAACATGACCCTGTGGTACTGGACCGGCGGACTGAGCGAAAAGGTCGTGGCCACGGCCAGGAACCGCTTTACGGACGTCGAGCTCAAGCCGGTGCAGATCGGCGGCTACTTCAGGTCCAAGCTGCTGACCACCATGGCGGGCCGCGCGGCCGTGCCGGACATCACCGGACTCAAGGGCGAGGACATGGCCTCGTACCTCCCCAACGCCGTTCAGTTCGTGGACCTGCGCACACTTGGCGCCGACCGGTTCAAGAACCAGTATCTGCCGTGGAAGTGGGAGCAGGGCATCGCCCCCGACGGGCGCATGGTCGGGTTTCCGATCGACACCGGGCCCGTCGTGCAGTACTACCGCGCCGATGTCTTCGACCGGGCCGGTCTGCCCGCCGAGCCGGCCGAGGTCGCAGCACAGATGAGCACCTGGGAGAAGTACTTCGCGGCCGGTGAGCAGCTGAAGAAGAAGATCCCCGGCGCGTACCTGCTCATCGACCCCCTCACCGTCCTCTCGAACGCGATCAACCAGGGCACCAAGCGGTTCGTGGACGAGGACCGGCACTTCATCGGCGACCAGAAGCATGTGACCGACGCCTGGGCCCTGGCCATCGAGGCGCGCCGCCGCGGACTGATCTCGAACGTCGTCAGCGGCACCCCGGACAGCAACGCGGCCATGGAGCAGGGCCGGCTCCCCAGCCAGCTCAACGCCTCGTGGGCGGCCGGCGACCTCAAGCTGGCCGTGCCCAGGACCAAGGGCAAGTGGCGGGTGGCCCAGATGCCCGGCGGTGCCGCCAACAACGGCGGCTCCTTCCTGGCCATCACCAAGGCCTGCCGGGAGCCCGAGCAGGCCTTCGCGATCATCACCTGGCTGCTGAACGCGGACAACCAGACCCGCGGCTTCGTCGATGCCTCGCTCTTCCCGTCCACCCCGGCCTCGTACGAGCAAAAGGCCATGCGCGACCCGGACCCGTTCTTCGGCGGGCAGATCACCATCGACGTCTTCGGCCCGGCCGCCGAGAAGATCCCGGTCGCCTACAACAGCCCGTACGACTTCGCCCTGCAGCAGCCGGTCTACGACGAGCTCACCAAGGTGCACACCCTGGGCAAGGACCCGGGCCAAGCCTGGAAGGACGCCATGAGCAAGTGCCGGCGCATCGCGGACCACCTGGGGGTGAGCTGACATGGCCACCGCGCCCCCCGCACCCATCGTCGAGAGCCCCGCGGCCGTCTCGGCTCCGCAGGTCGCGCCCCCCAAGTCCCGTTCCATATTCGGATACTGGCGGCTCTACCTCGCGATCTCGCCTTTCTATCTGCTGTTCCTGTGCTTCGGCCTGATACCGGTGGGCTTCTCGCTCTATCTGTCGTTCCACCGCTGGGACGGCCTGGGGTCGATGGAGTACGCGGGCCTGTCGCAGTACAGCTATCTGCTGAGCGACACCCAGTTCTGGCACGCCATCGGCAACACGCTGATCATCTGGGCCATCTCGACCCTCCCCATGCTCTTCATCGCGCTGGTGACCGCGGTGATGCTCAACTCCGCGGTGCGCTTCAAGAGCTTCTACCGCTTCGCGTACTTCCTCCCGAACGTAACCTCGGTCGTCGCGATCGCGATCATCTTCGGGTCGGTCTTCAGCACCAACTTCGGCCTGGTCAACGCCGTACTCCAGGGTCTCGGCCTGGATCAGATCGCGTGGCTGAATACGCCCTGGGGCATCAAGGTCGCGATCGCCTCGCTGATGACCTGGCAGTGGACCGGCTACAACGCGATCATCTTCCTCGCCGGTCTGCAGACCATCCCGAGCGAGCTGTACGAGGCCGCGCGCGTCGACGGCGCCGGGCCCGTGCAGACCTTCTTCCGGGTCACCGTGCCGCTCATGCGGCCCGTCATCCTCTTCACCCTCGTGGTGTCGACGGTCACCGGTCTGCAGAGCTTCTCCGAGCCGCAGGTGCTGCTCCAGACCACCGCCAACACCTCGACCTTCGCGGGCGGTCCGGACAACGCCGGCCAGACGATGGTCCTCTACTTCTTCCAGCAGACCTTCGACAACAACGACTTCGGCTACGGCGCCGCGATCGCGTGGGGCATCTTCCTGATCGTCGCCGTCTTCTCGATCATCAACTGGCGCCTTGTCCAGCGCCGGGAAAAGTAGAGGGGAGACCGTCATGACCATCATGACCGTCATGAAAGGAACGAAGGCCATGAAGGGCGCACGGCCCCGAGGGCTCGTCCTGCACCTCTCGCTGATCGTCGGCGTCGTCCTCTCGCTTTTCCCGTTCTACTGGACCGTCGTCATGTCGACACACACGACGAGCGAGATCTTCCAGTTTCCGCCGAAGCTGCTGCCCGGCTCGCACTTCGACGAGAACGTCAGCGCTCTCCTCGACAACGTCGACTTCTTCGGGTCGATGCTCAACTCCCTGATCGTCGCGGGCTCCGTGACGTTCCTGGTGCTGTTCTTCGACTCGCTGGCCGCCTTTGTCTTCGCGAAGTTCCATTTCCCCGGCCGCCGTGCGCTGTTCGTGATCATGATGGCCATCTTCATGGTTCCCGCCCAGCTCCAGGCGATCCCGCAGTTCGTGATCATGGCGCGGATCGGCTGGATCGGCTCGCTCACCGCCCTCGTCGTGCCGGCCGCGGCCAACGCCTTCGGCATCTTCTGGATGCGCCAGTACATGAAGGGCGCGATCCACGACGAGCTGATGGACGCATCCCGGCTCGACGGCTGCGGCTTCCTGCGCCAGTACTGGCACGTGGCCCTGCCGGTCGTCCGCCCCGGCCTCGCCTTCCTCGGCATTTTCACCTTCATGGGCCAGTGGAACGACTACGCCTGGCCGCTGATCGCCCTGGTCAACCCCGACCATGTGACGCTCCAGGTCGCGCTGTCGCAGCTCAACGGCGTCCACGGCACGACCGACTATGGCATGGTGATGACCGGCGCCCTGCTCGCACTGATCCCCCTGCTCATCGTCTTCGCGATCGGCGCCCGCCAGATGATCGCCGATCTGGCCAAGGGAGCCATTCGCTGATGCTGCCGGTACGCCCCTGGGAAGCGCCCGAGATCACCTCCTGGCGGCGCTTGCCGATGCACGCCGTGGACCGCCGCCCAGGGAGCCTGAGTCTCGACGGCGAGTGGCGCTTCCAGCTGCTGCCCGCACCGGACGCCCCGCTCACCGGCAGCTGGTCGTGGCTGGAGGTGCCCGGCGCCTGGACCATGCAGGACGTCGGCGCGCCCGACCTGCCGCACTACACCAATGTGACGATGCCGTGGGCGCACCACCCGCCCGCGTCACCGGCGGCCAACCCCACCGGCGTCCATGAGCGCGAGGTGGACATCCCCGCCGAATGGGCGGGCCGCCGCATCGTGCTCCAGGTCGGCGCTGCGGAGAGCGTGCTGATCGTGGAGGTCGACGGACAGGCGGTCGGTATCGGCAAGGACTCCCATCTGGCGAGTGAGTTCGACCTGACCGACGTGGTACGCCCGGGGGAGCGCAGCACCGTACGCCTCACGGTGGTCAAGTGGTCCGACGCCACTCACATCGAGGACCAGGACCAGTGGTGGCACGGCGGCATCACCCGCTCGGTGCTGCTGTACGCCACCGACCCGCTGCATCTCGCCGATGTGACCGTACGGGCCGGGCAGGACGGCACCCTGCGGGTCGACTGTCAGGTGCGCGGACCGGCGACCGAGGGCCCCCTGCCCGAGGGCTGGTCGATCAGCGGGGAGCTGGAGGAGTTCGGCGACCTCGTCCAGGATGCCGCTTACGACGCGGCCAACCGGGCCGTGGGGCGGGTCTCCGACTTCCTTGGGGAGGCCCGGCTGAGCGCCACGCTCAGCGGCGTACGCCCATGGTCGGCCGAGACACCTGTGCTCTACGGCCTCACCGTGCGGCTGCACCACGCGGACGGCACGGTCGCCGACACCTCGTACCACCGCATCGGATTTCGCGACATCGAGGTCCGCGGCCGGGACCTGCTGGTCAACGGCGAGCGCGTGTACATCCGCGGCGTCAACCGGCACGACTTCCATCCGCTCACCGGGCGCACTCTCGGCGCCGACGAGATCCGCGCCGATCTGGAGACGGTCAAGCGCTTCGGCTTCAACGCCATTCGCACCTCGCACTACCCGGGCGACCCGGCACTGCTGGACCTCGCCGACGAACTGGGCCTGTACCTCGTGGACGAGGCGGACATCGAGAGCCACGACCACGCCCACGAGATCGCCGACGACCCGCGCTATCTCCCCGCCTTCGTGGACCGGGTGTCGCGGATGGTGCTGCGTGACAAGAACCACCCCAGCGTCATCATCTGGTCGCTGGGCAACGAGAGCGACTACGGCGCCAACCACGACGCCGCGGCCGGCTGGCTGCGCCGCCACGACCCCACCCGCCCACTCCAGTACGAGGGCGCCGCCAAGACCGACTGGTCCGCGACGGACATCGCGAGCGACATCGTCTGCCCGATGTACGCGTCCCTCGACGAGATCGTCGCGCACGCCCGCTCGGGCACCCAGACCAAACCGCTGATCCTGTGCGAGTACTCGCACGCCATGGGAAACAGCAACGGCACCCTCGCCGACCACTGGCAGGCATTCGAGTCCACCCCGGGTCTGCAGGGCGGGTTCATCTGGGAACTGTGGGACCACGGCATCCTCCAGCGGCTGAGCGACGGGCGGCCGGCGGGACGGGCGGGCGCCGGAGCGTACGCGAACGGAGTGGCCGCCGAGGGCTACCGCTGGGCGTACGGCGGCGACTTCGGCGACACCCCGAACGACGGCGCGTTCTGCGCGGACGGCCTGCTCTTCCCCGACCGCACACCGAAACCCGCGATGTACGAACACCGTGAACTGGCCGCTCCCGTAAGGCTGTCATGGCTCTCGGAGGAAGGCGGGACGCCGCTGGTCCACAACCACCAGCACTTCCGCGATCTGTCATGGCTGACCGCCGAGTGGCATCTGACGGCCGAGGACGCGGGAACCATCACCGCCCCGGCCGCCCTCCCCGACGTACCTCCCGGCGGCTCCGCCGAACTCCCGCCTCTTCAGGGCCTCCTGGCCACGCTGCCGGAGGACAGCGGAGAGGCCTGGCTGACCCTTCGCGTGACCACGGCGCACGACGAGACATGGGCCCCGCGCGGCACGGAGGTGTGCACTCCGCGGATACGACTGCGTGAGCGGGCCCCGTTCGGGGCCGCCCCCTGCGCGGGGAGCGTAGAGGTGGACGGCGACGGACTGCTCGTCCACCCGCTGCTCACTTCACCACCTGTGCTGAGTCTGTGGCGCGCGCCGACCGACAACGACCTGCTGGGTGGCCCCGCGGACCACTGGCGCACGCTGGGTCTCGACACCCTCGTACGCAAGCTGGTGTCGGTGACCCGCGACGGGGAGAAGGTGTCGGTGCGCTCCGCGTACGACACCAGGGCAGGCACGGTCCTGCACGAGCAGTTCTTCACCCCGGTGCGGGACGGCCTTCTCGTCGAGGAGACCGCTGTGCTGCCCGAGGGCGTGTCCGATGTCGCACGGGTCGGATCCGTCTTCGAGACGGTGAGCGGACTCGATCTGATCGAGTGGTACGGGCAGGGGCCCTGGGAGTCGTATCCGGACCGCAGCGCGGGCGCGGCCGTGGGGCACCACCGTGCCTCCGTGGACGCGCTGTTCACCCCGTATCTGCGTCCGCAGGAAAGCGGCGGACGGCACGGCGTACGCAGCTTCTCGCTCAGTTCTTCAGGGGGTGGACCGGGTCTGACGGTCCGGCTCGACAGCCCGCGCCAGGTCTCTGTCGTACGCCACCGCGCCCACGATCTGGACACAGCGGCGCACCATGATGAACTCACCCCGCGCGCCTGCCCGGTGGTCCACATCGACGCCGCACACCGCGGACTCGGCACGGCCTCCTGCGGGCCTGACACGCTGCCGCCCTATCTGGTCGGGGCGGGGACCTACCGCTGGTCCTGGACGCTCTGTCGCCGGTAGACCGGCGAGTCCGAGGTGCGGACAGCGCGGGGGGAGCCGCCCAGTTCGCGGTGGCACGCCTTGTTGAAGGCCTGCAGGTCGGGAATGCCCACCGCCGCCGCCACGGCCGGGATGGCGAGCGTCGAAGCGCGCAGCAGATGGCGTGCCCGTTCCAGCCGTCGGCGGCGGATGTAGGCGACCACCGTGGTACCGGTCTCGGCGCGGAAGAGCCGGGTGAGGTGGTTGTGCGAAACCCCGGCCACCTGGGCGATGTCCGGCACGGTCAGCGGTTCGGCGAGGTGCGCCTCGATATGAGCCATGGCGGCGGCGATGGCGGGAGGACCCCCGCCCGGCCGTTCGGGCGCGCTCAGCTCCACCACCTGCCAGAGTGCCGCCCATGCGGTGGCGGCGGCCTTCGACGGCGTACCGGGCATCGCCGTGATGCCGCGCCGCAGCAGGGCGGAGAGCAATGGCCCGTCGGCGCCGGCGTCCTGCATTACCGGAACGGTGTGCCGCGCGCCCGAATCGGAGAGCTGAAGGTGTGCGTACAAGTGCTCGGACCGGCCGCGGTAGTGAAAGTGCACCTCTTCGCCGGGCGGGATCAGGCTCACCCGGCCGGGTCGGATGCGGTGGACCGTGCCGCCGAGAATGAGCTCGCCCTCGTAGCCGTACAGATGCAGCTGCCACAGACCGGTCAGCCGGAAGATGTCGTGCGGCCCGTTGACCCCGTGCACCCCCACTCCGATGTTCGCCACGCGCGGGGGCTCGTCCAGCCGGATCTCCACACGGTCCATGGTGAGAAATTACCAGTCGTCGGTGATTGCAGCCCACGACAGGCGTGGAGTTCGTTTCTACGGTTGCCGTATGTCTACAAGCACAAGCACCAGCACAAGCACCAGCACAAGCACCAGAACGGAGCTCCTGACCTCGGTCCGGATGGCGCGGTTCGTCGCGCACGGCTCCCTGCGGATGGACGCGGTCGTACCGCCCGAGATGAACGACCGGGCGATCGAGGTTCTGGCCGCCGGAGTCCCCGACGTGCCCTATGGCACACCGCTCGACGAGGCTTTCCCCGAAGGGTCGTTCGCGCGTCGCCTCGTGGAACTCCCGCCGGTGGCAGGGGCGTTGCGCAGCCTGGTCGGCCCCGCGCCGACCGTCGACCACCATGCCGTGCACATCCGCGAACCCCACGAGGGCAACGCCCAGCCGCTGCACGGCGACGCCATCATCGACGTACGCCCCGACGCCTTCGACGTCCAGCTCATGTACTACCCGCACGAGGTGACCGCCCACATGGGCGGCACCCTCAGCGTGCCCGGCAGCCACCTGCGCCGCACCAACGAGAGCGACACCGGCCGCTACCAGAACCTGCGCGGCCAGACCCGGCTGACCTGCCCGGCCGGCACCGTGGTGCTTCTGCACCACGGCCTGTGGCACGGCGGGCGCCGCAACGACAGCGACAGCCCCCGCTATATGTTCAAGATCCGCTTCAACCCGACCGTGCCCCAGGTACGCCTCTGGGACACCCGCGACCTCGATGATCCGGCCGTCGAGGCCGAGCTGCGTACCTCCTTCCCGTGGTACGAGCACGCCACCGGCCGGCTGGAGATCTACAACCGGGTCCGCCTCTGGCGGGCCCTGACCGGCGACGACTCGTTCGACATCGACTACTGGGCGACCCGCGTGTCCAACCGCCCGACTCTTGGGAGCCATGCATGAGACAGCAGGTCCTCGTCCTGTATCTGGCGACCTCGGCGCTCGACTCGGAGGTGGTCGGCTGGTCCCGCTACGACGGCACCGGCTCCACCAAGCCGACCACGGGGGACGGCGACGAGCCTCCGTACGGCTCCGGCGTGGCCGCGCTCGAGGACGGCTGGCGGCTGTTCCAGGCCTCCCAGCTGATCCCGCCCCAGTCCGGCCACGAGTACGACACCTCGTTCCTCAAGCACGAGTTCTTCTTCGAGAAGCTCCACGAGGTGTCCTGACCGGCGCTATGGCCGCGGATGTCCCGCACTCCACGAAAGCCGGCGAGCCAAGCCCGGGTAGTCGATGACGAGCCCGTCCGCGTCGAACTCCACATTGCTGCGGTAATCGCCAGAAGCGAACCGGACGCGACCGCCGTGTTCGGTACGCCGCAGATGGGTGTAGGTCTGCGGTGACGCGTGCACGGTCAGGTCCGGCACCGAGACCCAGGCCATCAGGAAGGTCCGCTCACCGGGTGCCAGATGAAGCCCGTGCCGTCGCACCGGCATGGTGTTGGTGAGTGGGCACAGAGCCAGGTCGCAGTCGAGCGCGCCGTCGACTTCGGGCAGTGGCTCCCCGTCGGCGGTCCACCGGCCGTGACCGTCGTGCCGCAGGTGGAGTTCGTGCGAACCCGTGGCGGTCGCGGCGTGGACCCGCAGCTCACGGGTGAGGTAGTGGTCGCCGGTTTCGAGCTCGTACGAGATCCAGTGCGGATTGGGTACGGTTCCGACCGCGCGCCCACGGGCCAGCAGGGTCGTGCCGCGGAGCTCGACCCAGGAGGTCTCGTAGCCCTGGCTCTCCGTGACTTCCCAGGTGATGACGTGAGAAGTGACCATGCCTCACCCTAACGAGCGGGAGTACTCACCAGGTGGGCGCCTCGCGCAGCAGACGGTCGCGGACCAGTGCCAAGTGGGGGTTGTCCGATGCGCCAGGGCGCTGGACGAGAAAGCTGGTGTTGATGGGCGGGTCGTCGGGCGTGAGCAGCTGCACCAGTGTGCCGGCGGCCAGCTCGTGCTGGCAGAGATAGTGGGGGAGCACCGTGATCCCGGCCCCGGCGACGACTGCCGAGAGCACTCCGCGCAGATCGGGGACGGTCACAGCGGCCTGGCCGGTCAGCCGGGTGCCGAAGATATGGCGCCAGTAGCGGCGGGCTATGGGCAGATCCTCGGCGTACGCCACGAGGGGGACGCTGCGCAGGGCGGCGGGGCCCTCCGCCGCGATCCGGTCCTGGCTGATCCGTTCCGCCCACTGCGGTGAAGCAACCAGGACGAACTCCTCGTCCGTCAGCGGTACGGCGGTCAGGGAGCGGCCACGCGGGCGGATGGTGGCGATGACCAGATCGCTGTGGCCGGCGCGCAGGCCGTCGAGGAGTTCGTCGGTGAGGCCGGTGGTGACCCGAAGGCGTACGCCCTGCTCGATCAGGGGCGCGAGGGCGGGCAGCGCGCGCGTGCAGAGGAGCTCGGCGGGGCCTGCCAGATGGACCGGATCGACGGGGCCGCTCTCGCCGGCCTGACCACGGACGGCGACGGCGACGAGGGCGTCCACCGGGTCGGCGATCTGGGCTGCGAGATCGTCGGCGACCGGGGTGGGGGTGACTCCACGAGGGAGCCGTCCGAAGAGTTCGCGTCCGAGCTGCCGCTCGAGGGAGCGGATCTGCGTGGTGACGGTCGGCTGGGAGAGACCGAGCAGACGGGCGGCCGCGGTGAACGAGCCGGTGCGGTGCACGGCGAGGAAGGTCCGCAGCAGGGTCAGATCGAGCGGGCCGTTCGGGGCCGGTCCCTGTATTCCCGACAATCCATTGGATTCCCTATGCCTCATGGTGTAGAGCCTATTGGATTCCAATGGCACATCGGTCTACGTTCGAGGACATCAGCGACCTTTCGACGGAGAGATGTGAGATGGCGAAGATCCTTTTTGTGGTGACCGGCGCGGACCACTGGACCCTGACCGACGGCACCCGGCACCCCTCCGGCTTCTGGGCGGAAGAGCTCGTGGCTCCCTACCGGGCCTTCACCGAGGCGGGGCACGACATCACCGTTGCCACGCCGGGCGGTGTCGTACCCACCGTGGACAGGGCGAGCCTCGCGCCCGAGGTGAACGGAGGTAAGGAGAACGCCGACGTGATCGCCACCGAGCTGGCCTCGATCGCCGCCCTGCAGCGACCGCTGAAGCTGGAGGAGGCCGACCTGACCGACTACGACGCGGTCTTCTACCCCGGCGGCCACGGCCCGATGGAGGACCTGGCCGTCAACCCGGACTCCGGCAAGCTGCTCACCGCCGCCCTGGACTCCGGCAAGCCGCTCGGCGTGGTCTGCCACGGGCCGGCCGCGCTGCTCGCCGCGGAGCGCGAGGACGGCTCCTGGCCGTTCACCGGCTACCGGCTGACCGGTTTCACCAACGCGGAGGAGACGCAGGCCGGCTTGGCGGACAAGGCGAAGTGGCTGCTCCAGAACCGGCTCGTCGAACTCGGCGCGGACTTCCAGGAGGGCGAGCCCTGGGCCCCGAAGGTGGTCGTGGACCGCAATCTGGTCACCGGCCAGAACCCTGCTTCGTCCGCCCCGCTCGCCGCCGAGATCCTCAAGGTCCTGGGCTAGGCGCTGACGCGGGCCCGGCAGGCGGCGGATCGCCGAAATTTTGGCTCAAACCATTACGTACGCACGGTAGGACTTGCGTTCGAGGGTGGCTCACGTGGTGGGATGAGCCGATGCGACCCCCCACACGCATATCAGCGCATTCACGAAATCCGTACGAAGAACTCGCTCAACTGGCAGACCCGGAACCCGATTACGCCAACTACGTCCCGCGGGACCCGCTGGAGCTCGGGCTCACCTCCGACCTCGACGACGAGGACGACTGGTCACCGCCCAACCACCGCGGGCAGAGCCGTCTCGCGGCTCTGCCCGCGGTGGTGAAGCTGACCGTCGCGGCGCTCCTGTGCACCGTCTGTCTGCTGCTCGCCGACCGGCTCGCGGAGGCGTACGCGCAGAGCAAGGCGGCGGACAAACTCCAGCAGTCGCTCTCACTCGCCACCAGGCCGGACGTGGACATCCACGGCTTCCCCTTCCTCACCCAGCTCATCGACGAGCGGATCGACCGGGTTGACGTCACCGTGCCGGACGTCTCCGCCGACCGCGTCTCGCTCGCCGAAGTGCGGGCCACCGCCAAGGACGTACGCATCGTCGGCGACGCCCCGACCTCGATCAAGGGCGCCGTCATCGGCAACCTCGACGGCGAGGTGCTGCTCTCCTTCGACGACCTCAACCGCGAACTGGGCGCCTCACAGCTCCGGTTCACCGGCAGCGGCGCCGACGGGGTGCGCGTGAACGGCGAACTGGCCATCGCCGGACAGGAACTGCGCGTACGTGCCCGTGCGCACATCCGGCGCGACAACAACCGGGCCCTCACCACCACCCTCGACGGCATGCAGCTCGACATTCCCGGTGTCGCCACCTACCGGCCCGGCAAGGACGCAGACCATTCGGGACTGCGGCTGCACCGCGAGACGGCCGAGCGGATCAGCCGCGAAGCAGCCCGCGCGAAGGCACTGCTGGCGGTGCCCGCCATCGTGGACCGGCTCGGAGTGCCGAAGGAGCAGGTGCGCCGGGCGCTGCGGAGCGAGGAGGAACTCCACCGGCTCACCGGAGCACCGAAGTTCGCCGAGCGTCTGATGAAGGTCAACCTCGTCGATGTGGTGATCGCGCATCCACAGCTGCTGGAGAAAGCGGGCATCGACCCCGCGCTGGTCAAGGGACTGCTCGCGGTCAGGCCGCCGGAGCTCTCGGAGCGGCTCTCCCTCTCCTTCGAGCTGCCCGACTCGCTCAGCGAGCTGCGGCTGCGGGACATCACCGTGGAGCGCGACGGCATCAAGGCACGCGTGGCCGGATCCGGCCTGCGCGTCGGGGACGCCGCCCGACCGGGGAAGTGAACGGGACCGGGGAAGTGAGCAGGACCGGAAGCTGACACCCCCGCCCCCGCCCCCGCCCCCGCCCCCGCCCCCGCCCCCGCCGGGGGCGGGGGTGTTCCCCGCGAGGGGCAGCGCCTAGGCTGGGTCTTGCAGTTGGTTCGCCCTGCCCTCCAGGCAGGCGCGTCGCAAGAGGGAATCCGGTGGAAATCCGGAACTGCCCCGCAGCGGTAAGTGGGAACGACCGCCGTCATACGCACTGGATCCGGCACAGGATCCGGGAAGCGACGGCCAGTAGGTGCCTTCGTACGACACGTACGAGGAAGGCGTGCCCACAAGTCCGAAGACCTGCCACTGCCCGTGCGCGACCGACGTGCGCGGAGATCTCGGTGACCTCGTGGGCGGGTCGGCGGTACGGGCAGCACAGGCACAGGCGTGCCGGCGGCTGCTCCGGTTGCCGTTCCTTCGCGTTCCACGATCCGCTCCGGGGTCGCCTGACGAGTACTCGCGAAGGAGAGTTCCGTGACCAGCACATCCTCAGCCGCCGGAGCCAGGGCCACTGTCTACGGCTATCCACGCCAGGGCCCCGACCGGGAACTGAAGAAGGCCATCGAGGGCTACTGGAAGGGCCGTGTCGAAGCCGACGCCCTCCGGGAGACAGCCGCTCAACTGCGCCGGGCCAACTGGCAGCAGCTGGCCGAGGCCGGCATCCATGAAGTGCCCACCGGAGACTTCTCGTACTACGACCATGTCCTGGACACCAGCGTCATGGTCGGCGCCATTCCCGCGCGCCACCGTGCGGCCGTCGAGGCCGGCACGCTCGACGGCTACTTCGCCATGGCCCGCGGGACCCAGGACGTCGCGCCCCTGGAAATGACCAAGTGGTTCGACACCAACTACCACTACCTCGTGCCCGAACTCGGCCCCGACACCGCCTTCACCGCCGACTCCGCCAAGCAGGTCGCCGAGCTGAAGGAGGCGCTCGCGCTCGGTCTCACCGCCCGCCCGGTGCTCGTCGGACCCGTCACATATCTTCTGCTCGCCAAGCCCGCGCCCGGCGTCCTCGCAGACTTCGAACCGCTCACCCTCCTCGACCGGCTGCTTCCGGTGTACGCCGAAGTGCTCTCCGACCTGCGGGCCGCGGGCGCGCAGTGGGTGCAGCTCGACGAGCCGGCCCTGGTCCAGGACCAGCCACGGGCCGTGCTGAACGCCGCGGCCCGCGCCTACCGGGAGCTGGGCAGACTGACCGACCGGCCCCAACTCCTGGTCGCCTCCTACTTCGACCGGCTCGGCGACGCCCTCCCCGTGCTGGCCAAAGCGCCGATCGACGGACTCGCCCTCGACTTCACCGGGCCTGCCGCCGCCAACCTCGGCGACCTCGCCGCCGTGGGCGGCCTGCCCGGCAAGCGGCTCGTCGCCGGAGTCGTCGACGGCCGCAACGTATGGATCAACGACCTCGAGAAGTCGACCGCCACACTCGCCACCCTGCTGGGGTTCGCCGACCGGGTGGATGTGGCGGCGTCCTGCTCCCTGCTGCACGTGCCCCTCGACGCGGCCGCGGAACGGGACGTGGACACGCAGGTCGCGCGCTGGCTGGCCTTCGCCCGCCAGAAGACGGCCGAGGTGGTCACCCTGGCCCGCGGACTGACCGAGGGCGCCGGCAGCATCGCCGCCCAACTCGCGGCCAACCGGGCCGACCTGCTCTCCCGCGCCACCTCCGCGCTCACCCACGACCCCGCCGTACGGGCCCGCTGCGCGGCCGTCTCCGAGGCCGACACCCGGCGCAGCCTCCCGTACACCGAGCGTGCCGCCGCCCAGCGCTCGCGCCTCGGCCTGCCCCTCCTTCCCACGACCACGATCGGTTCGTTCCCGCAGACCACCGAGTTGCGCACCGCGCGGGCAGACCTGAGGTCGGGACGCCTCGACACCGAGGGATACGAGAAGCGGATCGAGGCCGAGATCCGCGAGGTCATCTCCTTCCAGGAGAAGACCGGCATCGACGTCCTCGTACACGGCGAGCCCGAACGCAACGACATGGTGCAGTACTTCGCCGAGCAGCTCAGCGGCTACCTTGCCACCGGGCACGGCTGGGTCCAGTCGTACGGCACCCGCTATGTCCGGCCGCCGATCCTGGCCGGCGACATCTCCCGGCCCGACCCGATGACCGTCCGCTGGACCCGGTACGCCCAGTCGCTGACCAGTCGCCCCGTCAAGGGCATGCTCACCGGGCCCGTCACCATGCTCGCCTGGTCTTTCGTCCGCGACGACCAGCCGCTCGCCGACACCGCACGACAGGTCGCCCTGGCGCTGCGCGACGAGGTGAACGACCTGGAGGCCGCGGGCTCCTCGGTCATCCAGGTGGACGAACCGGCGCTGCGCGAGACGCTGCCGCTGCGGAGGGCCGGCCACGAGGCCTATCTGGCCTGGGCGACACAGGCGTTCCGCCTCACCACCGGCGGCGTCCGTCCCGATACCCAGATCCATACGCATATGTGCTACGCGGAGTTCGTGGACATCCTCCAGGCCATCGACGACCTCGACGCGGATGTCATCAGCCTGGAGGCCGCCCGCTCCCATATGCAGGTCGCCGACGAACTCGCCACCGCCGGCTATCCGCGCGAGGTGGGCCCCGGCGTCTACGACATCCACTCGCCGCGGGTGCCCAGCACCGAGGAGGCAACCGCACTGCTGCGCAAGGGACTTGACGCGATTCCCGCCGAGCGGCTGTGGGTCAACCCCGACTGCGGCCTGAAGACCCGCGGCTGGCCCGAGGTACGTACGTCACTGGAGCACTTGGTCGCCGCGGCCCGAGAGGTCCGGTCCGGGCTGCCCGGCGAGTAACTGGGGGGTGAGCCCCAGATCCCCCGTACGGCCTTCGGCTGTGTCCTCAATCGCCGGACGGGCTGAAATTCAGCCCCTCCGGCGTTTGAGGAGCGGGGTCTGGGGCGGAGCCCCAGTTCTGGAAGGCGTCGAGGATACGCTCCGCGGCCAGCGTCGCCGTCAACTCCCCGTCCCGCACCTGCTGTTCGAGACCGGGCGCGAGCGCCCGTACCTCGGGATGGCCGTGCAGCCGGTCCCGCAGCTCGTCGTGGACCATCGCCCACGCCCAGTCGATCTGCTGGTCACGGCGCTTCGCGGCAAGCCGGCCCGTCGAGTCGAGGAGCGCCCGGTGCTGCTCAAGACGCTCCCAGAGGGTGTCGAGGCCGGTGCCCTCGCGGGCACTGCAGGACAGGACCGGGGGAGTCCACGCCGCGTCGGCCGGGTGCATCAGCCGCAGCGCACCGGCCAGTTCACGGGCCGCCGAGCGGGCGTCGCGCTCGTGCGGGCCGTCCGCCTTGTTGACGGCGATGACGTCGGCCAGCTCCAGTACACCCTTCTTGATGCCCTGGAGCTGGTCACCGGTACGGGCCAGGCTCAGCAGCAGGAAGGAGTCCACCATGTTGGCCACAGTGGTCTCCGACTGGCCGACGCCGACCGTCTCGACGAGCACGACGTCGTAGCCGGCGGCCTCCATCACGATGATGGTCTCGCGCGTCGCCTTGGCCACCCCACCCAGCGTGCCGGAGGTGGGGGAGGGCCGCACGAACGCCGCGGGGTCCACCGCGAGCCGTTCCATCCGGGTCTTGTCACCCAGGATGGAGCCGCCCGTACGGGTCGACGACGGGTCGACGGCCAGCACCGCCACCCGGTGGCCGAGACCGGTGAGCATCGTGCCGAGCGCGTCGATGAACGTCGACTTGCCGACGCCGGGCACGCCGCTGACGCCCACTCGCCGTGCCGCTCCGGAGTACGGCAGCAGCTCGGTCAGCAGCTGCTGGGCCAGTGCCCGGTGATCGGCGCGGGTTGACTCGACGAGCGTGACGGCGCGGGCGATGTAGGCCCGCGATCCATCACGCACGCCCTTGACATAGCTGTCGATGTCGATCGTGGGATGCATCCGGGGCACAGTCCTACAACTCGTGGCCGAGCGAGGCACCCAGCGTCTTCACCAGGTCCTGGGCGGCGTCCGGGATCACTGTGCCGGGCGGGAAGACCGCGGCGGCCCCGGCCTCGTGCAGCGTCTCGACGTCCTGGGGCGGGATCACCCCGCCCACCACGATCATGATGTCTTCCCGTCCCTCGGCGGCCAGTTGCTCCCGCAGCGCCGGTACGAGCGTCAGATGCCCGGCGGCCAGCGAGGAGACGCCGACGATGTGGACGTCCGCCTCCACCGCCTGGCGGGCCACCTCGGCCGGCGTCTGGAACAGCGGGCCGACATCCACGTCGAAGCCCAGGTCGGCGAAGGCGGTGGCGATCACCTTCTGGCCGCGGTCATGACCGTCCTGGCCCATCTTGGCGACCAGGATGCGCGGACGGCGGCCCTCGGCCTGCTCGAACTCCTCGACCAGCGCGCGGGTCCGCTCCACCGCCGGCGACGTGCCGGCCTCGTTTCGGTACACACCGGAGATCGTACGGATCTGCCCCGAGTGCCGCCCGTACACCTTCTCCAGGGCGTCGGAGATCTCACCGACGGTCGCCATCGCGCGCGCCGCGTTCACCGCGAGCGCCAGCAGATTGCCCTCCAGACCGGCGCCGCCCGGGCCCGCCTCAGCGGCGGCGGTCAGTGCGCGCAGCGCGTCCTGGCAGGCGTTCTCGTCGCGTTCCGCCCGCAGCCGCCGCAGCTTCTCGATCTGCTGGGTGCGCACCGAGGAGTTGTCGACCTTGAGCACGTCGATCTGCTCGTCGGTCTCGACGCGGTACTTGTTCACGCCGATGACCGGCTGACGGCCGGAGTCGATGCGGGCCTGCGTACGGGCCGCGGCCTCCTCGACGCGCAGCTTCGGGATACCGGCGTCGATGGCCTGCGCCATGCCGCCCGCCGCCTCGACCTCCTCGATGTGCTGCCAGGCGCGCCGCGCGAGGTCGTACGTGAGCTTCTCGACGTATGCGCTGCCGCCCCAGGGGTCGATGACCCGGCAGGTCCCTGACTCCTGCTGGAGCAGCAGCTGGGTGTTGCGGGCGATGCGCGCCGAGAAGTCGGTGGGCAGGGCCAGCGCCTCGTCCAGGGCGTTGGTGTGCAGCGACTGCGTGTGCCCCTGGGTGGCGGCCATCGCCTCAACGCAGGTGCGGGTGACGTTGTTGAAGACGTCCTGTGCGGTCAGCGACCAGCCCGAGGTCTGGCAATGGGTGCGCAGCGAGAGCGACTTGGGGTTCTGCGGGTCGAACTTCTTCACCAGCTTCGCCCACAGCAGCCGCGCCGCCCGGAGCTTGGCGATCTCCATGAAGAAGTTCATGCCGATCGCCCAGAAGAACGAAAGGCGCGGTGCGAAGGCATCCACGTCGAGCCCGGCGCCGAGGCCCGCCCGCAGGTACTCCATGCCGTCGGCGAGGGTGTAGGCCAGCTCGAGATCGGCCGTGGCTCCGGCCTCCTGGATGTGATAGCCGGAGATGGAGATGGAGTTGTAACGGGGCATCTTCTGCGAGGTGTACGCGAAGATGTCCGAGATGATCCGCATCGAGGGCCCGGGCGGATAGATGTAGGTGTTGCGGACCATGAACTCCTTGAGGATGTCGTTCTGGATGGTCCCTGCCAGCTTCTCGGGCGGTACGCCCTGCTCCTCGGCGGCCACGATGTACAGCGCGAGAACGGGCAGCACGGCTCCGTTCATCGTCATCGACACGCTCATCCGGTCCAGCGGAATGCCGTCGAAGAGCTGCCGCATGTCGTAGATCGAGTCGATGGCCACACCCGCCATGCCGACGTCGCCCGTCACCCGCGGATGATCGCTGTCGTAGCCGCGGTGGGTCGGCAGATCGAAGGCGACCGACAGACCCTTCTGCCCGGCGGCGAGGTTGCGCCGGTAGAAGGCGTTGGACTCCTCGGCCGTGGAGAACCCGGCGTACTGCCTGATCGTCCAGGGCTGGTTGACGTACATCGTCGGGTACGGGCCGCGCAGATACGGCGCGATGCCCGGATATGTCCCGAGAAAGTCGAGGCCTGCCAGATCCTGCCCGGTGTACAGCGGCTTGACGGGAATGCCCTCGGGCGTGTCCCACACCAGATCGCCGTCGTCCTTGCCGGTGCTCTCCTTGACGGCCGTGCGCCACTGGTCCTCAAAGACCCCGGACGTGTCGCCGGGCCCGAGCTCGATTCCTGAGAAGTCCGGGATCCGCATCACGCCACTCCGATCCGGTCGAGGGCGGAGGTGAGGACGGCGACCGCGTCGCCGCCCGCGACGACGAATTCGTCGACTCCGGCCTGTACATACGTCTCACGCTGCTCGCCGGGACGGCCCGCGAGGAACACCCGCAGTGCGCCGGCCGCCTTGAGCGCCTCGGCTACCGGCGCGGCCTGCTCGGCGTAGAGGGCGTCGCTGGAACAGATGCACGCCACGGTCGCCCCGCTGCCGGTGAATGCCTCGGCGACCGAGCCCGCGTCGACGGTGACCGGGTCGTGGACCGCCTCGATGCCACCTGCCTGGAAGAGGTTGGCGGCGAAGGAGGCGCGTGCGGTGTGCGCGGCCGCGGGGCCGAGGGCCGCGAGAAAGACGCGCGGTCGGGCGCCGGTTGTGACCAGATGCGCGTCCGAGCGGGCCCGCAGAGCTTCGAAGGCCTCGTCGCGGCGCACCTTCGGCAGTCCGCCGGTGGGCGGGGCGGGCGCGGGGTCGCGCTCGACCGGAGCCTGGGCGAGCAGCGGGAACTCGCTGACGCCGGTGACCGGTTCGCGCCGCTTGGCCAGGTTCTTCCTGCGGCCGTCCCAGGTGGCGCCGATCCGCTCGGAGATCAGACCGCCGCGCAGGGCGGCCTCCTGGCCTCCGGCGCGCTCGATCTCCTGGAACCAGGCCCAGGCCGCGTGCGCCAGCTCGTCGGTGAGCTGCTCCACGTACCAGGAGCCGCCCGCCGGGTCGATGACCCGGCCCACATGTGACTCCTCGAGCAGGATCGTCGAGGTGTTACGGGCGATGCGGCGGGCGAAGCCGTCCGACAGACCGAGGGCGTGGTCGAAGGGCAGCACGGTCACGGCATCGGCGCCGCCGACGCCCGCGGCGAGCGAGGCGACTGTGGTGCGCAGCATGTTCACCCAGGGGTCGCGCCGGGTCATCATCACCGGGGAGGTCACCGCGTGCTGGCGCTGTGCTCCGGCAGCGGGATCCGCACCGCAGGCCTCGGCGACGCGGGCCCACACCCGTCGGGCGGCGCGCAGTTTCGCGATCGTCAGGAACTGGTCGGCGGTGGCCGCGTACCGGAACTCCAGCTGGCCGCACGCCTCTTCGATGCTCAGCCCGCCTTCGCCGAGCGCCCGCAGATAGGCGACCCCGGTCGCCAGCGAACAGCCCAGCTCCTGCGCCGCCGACCCGCCGGCCTCGTGGTACGGCAGCGCGTCGACGGTCAGTGCCCGCAGCGCCGGCCACTCGCGTGCGCACAGCGCCGCCATCGCGATTGCGTCGGCGGACCCAAGGGCCTCGCCGGTCCGGGCCTCGTATCCCAGCGGATCGGCGCCGAGGTTTCCGCGTGCCGACTGCCTGGGCACGCCCCTCTCCTCGTAGAGCCGCAGCAACTCCCTTGCGGCGGCGTCGAATTCGGCCCCCGCATCGATGGCGACGGGCGCGAGGTCGAGATAGACGCCCTCCAGTGCCTTGGCGAGTCCGGAGACGGGAACCCCGGCCGCGCCGACGGACAGCCAGAGCGAGGTGACCCCGTTCTCCAGGTCCGCGAGCACGGCTTCGTTCGTGCGCACCGGATCCGGCCGGTCGTGGCGCTGGCGTACATCCCAGCCGGAGACAGCGCCGCCTTCGGGCCTGCCGCCCCTGGTGAAGGGCGCGAAGCCCGGATATCCGGCGCTGTCCGCGCCGTTGTGTGCGGTGTCCGCGGAGTACAGAGGGCGGGTGGTGAGCCCGTCCTCGAGGGACGTGGACAGCAGATCATCGGCCGCCGTGTCCGGGGCGTCCTTGCCTGCCTTGCGCAGCACGCCGGCCACCAGCCGCTGCCACTGCTCGTGGGTCGCATCCGGGAATTCGGCGGCCAGGGAAAACCCGTCATCGGGGAGGACCGTCATGCTCAGATGCTAGGTCAAGCCCACAAAGGTGCAGGAGGGGAGAGGGCTGTGACCTTGCACTCTTCGGGCGGCTCTTGATCCCTACGGAGTGATGGCCTATTCGGCTGCCGCGGTGCCGCGGTGCCGGGGCGGCCGTACGGTGGGATCGTCAGCGCTGGGACGGACACTCTCCATACGGAAGGCGGGAACCCGCGATGGCCGGTGAGATCTCCTTCTTCGAACTGGGCGTGGGCGACTTCGAAGCGGCCCGCACCTTTTACGGCGGCCTTTTCGGCTGGACCTTCGAGCAGGGCCCGACCGAGGGCGGCGGCTATGCGATCCGGACGCCGAACGTCCCCGGCGGAGTGCACGGCGGCGACCCGGGCGCGAACCCGTACCTCTTCTTCAAGGTCGACGACATGACGGCCGCTCTCGACCGGGTCCGTGAACTCGGCGGCACGGTCGACGACTTCGACATGGGCGACGACGACGAGACGATCGCCCGCTTCGGCCGCTTCAAGCTCTGTCACGACGACCAGGGCTCGCCCTTCGGCCTGCACGAGCCTCCGAAGAGCGGCTGACTCCGCGGCGACCGCTACGGCTGCGTTTCCTCCCGGTCCCGGCACGGGACCCATTCCGTTCACGGATCCGTACGCCTTGTTGGGATATGGCTTGTCCGGCCCCCGTTTTCCCGTCCCTGGATGACGCCATGTGCTGGAGTGCGACTGCCGACCTCGTGGCCGGCACCTGTATCTCCGCGACCGGCGTGGCCTGCGTCGCGCAGGCGCACGGGCCCGTGATCTGCCGCTCGCCTCGCTGCCGCTGCTTCTCGGGGCCCACCAGGTCATCGAGTCCGTCGTGTGGCGGTCGGGCGGCGGCTCGGGGACGGCCACCATGGCGTGGGCCGCGATCGCTCTGCCCCTGCTGCCGGTGTGGGTGCCGTTCGGCGTACTGCTTGCCGCGCCGCCCCGCGTCCGGCGCCGACTGGTCGTTCCGGCCGCCGCCGGGCTCGCCACCGCCGCCGTCCTTGCGTACTGCCTCGCCACCCGGGGCGTGACGGCAGACGTCCGCGGTCACACCCTCGGCTATGTCCTGGACCTGCCGCGCTCCCCGCTGATCATCGCGGGCTATCTGCTGGCCACCGTCGGCGCCCTGCTGCTCGGCGGCGATCCGGTGCTGCGGCTGCTGGGAGTCCTCGCCGGGGCAGGGGCGGTGGTCTGCGCGGCGCTGTGGCGGCTGGAGTTCGTGTCCACCTGGTGCGCCCTCGCCGCTGTGGCGTCGGTCGTCACACTCGGCTGGGCACGGCGCCGGCCGGAGGACAGAGCCGGACTCGTCAGCCGGCCGACCTGAGGAGCCCCGTAGCCGCGCCCGCCGCCTTAGCCCGCGGGACGGGCGCGCCGTACAGATCGCCGAGCCGGCCCATGATGGGCGCGGCGACGGCGCCCGCGAGCAGGGTGGCCGTCAGGACCCATGCCGCGTTGGCCGGGCGTGGTGTTCAGGAGTTCCGGCAGGTCCTTGATGACCGGCACGAGAGGGTCTGCATCACGGCGACGGTGATGCCGGCGAAGGCGAGGACGGGGACGATGCCCAAGGTTCTGTGCTCCCGCACGTCCGGAAGTGCCCTGGAGGGCTGTTCCATTCCTGTATTCCTGCGCCGGTTTGACAACTGTCGTAGGGGTACCCGAAGCCCCAGACAATTCCGCATACCGGACCGAGGAGGCATTGCGATGAAACCCGGCGGCAGCGCCGGCGTGCGCCTGGTGGTGGAAGACAAGACGAAGAAGGGCCGGATACGCACGTACATCCCGGCCCGTGCGGAACTACTTGACGGCGGCGGCGAAGGAAACAACGCCCCGGAACTGGAGAGCAATGTCGTCCGTGGCGAGGACTGAGCCCATGGCCTGGACCCCCACGGACCAAGCCCCGGACAACCCCGGCCGCGAACCCATGGAATGGCTACGGGAAGCCGCTTGCGTGGACGAAGACCCGGATCTGTTCTTCCCTGTCAGCACCACCGGCTCGGGGGCCGAGCAGGTCGACCGGGCCAAGAAGGTGTGCCGCCGCTGCCCGGTCGCGGACCGGTGCCTCGACTGGGCGCTGAGGACCGGACAAGGGGCCGGCGTGTGGGGCGGCATGGAGCCGTCGGAACGCCGCGGCGCGCGAGGTCGGAGTTCCTGGGCGAAGGTCACAGAAAGTGCCCGATTGCGAACATTGGGTGACGGGCGCAATGTGGATGAGTCAGTCAAACCTCCACGGTGAAAGGAACCGTCATGAGCAAGAGCAAGGCCAAGGCCAAGCAGATGAAGGGCAAGCTCAAGGAGACCGCGGGCGACGCCATGGACGACAAGCGCATGCAGGCCGAAGGCCGCGGCGAGCAGACGATGGGCAAGGCCCAGGAGGCCGCGGAGAAGGCCGGCGATCGGATCAAGAAGTCCGGACGGTAGTCCGGCTGGCCGGAAGAACCACGCACGGGCCCCGTCCCTGCGCCGCCGTGCCGACGCTGTCGCGTCCGTACGGCTGCCGGGGCGAGGCCCGTGGGCCGTTCCGTAGGCGGCGGAAGCTCTTTCTGCTGCGCTGAGTCCGCCTCGGCTCGTTCGCTCAGTCGGTCACCCGCAGCACGAGCTTGCCGCGGGTGCGGCCTTCCTGGCCCCGGCGGTGCGCCTCCGCGGCCTCGGCCAGCGGCAGTACGGCCTCCACCTCGACGCTCACCGCGCCGCTGTCGACCAGCCCGGCGATCCGGGCGAGCGACGGACCGTCGGGCTCCACCAGGTAGGCGCTCGCCCGCAGCCCCTGGGAGCCGGCCATCTCCAGGAGCTCGGGGGAAATGCCGGACGGCACGGCGATGATCGTGCCGCCGGGGCGCAGCGTCTTGAGCGACCGAGTGCTCGTGCTGTCCTGCCCGTCACCGACCAGATCGATGACGACGTCGACGTCGCGCACCGCGTCCTCGAAACGGACCGCGGTGTAGTCGACCAGCTCGTCGGCGCCGAGCGAGCGTAGCCAGTCGTGCTTCGCCGCCCGCGCCGTGCCGATGACATGCGCGCCGAGGTGCTTGGCGAACTGCACGGCGAAGTGCCCTACACCGCCCGCCGCCGCGTGGATCAGCACCCGCTGTCCGGCCTCGACGTGCGCGGCGTCGACGAGCGACTGCCAGGCGGTGAGCGCGGCAAGCGGCATCGCGGCGGTCCGGTCGTGGTCGATCCCGGTGGGCTTGCGGGCGAACTGGCGAGAGGGCGCGGCCACATACTCCGCGTACGCACCGGCCTGACGCGGGAACCACGGCATGCCGTACACCTCGTCGCCGACCTCGAGCGTGTGGACGCCGAAGCCGACCTCCTCCACGACGCCGGAGACGTCCCAGCCCAGGATGAATGGCGGCTCTCCCAGCACGCCGGCCATGCCGCCGCCCTCACGGGTCTTCCAGTCCACCGGGTTCACACCGGCGCAATGCACCCGCACCAGTACCTCGGTGGGCAACGGCTCGGGCGGCGGCACCTGTGCGAGCCGCAGCACTTCGGGGCCGCCAAGGGCGTCCTGGGTGATCGCGCGCATGGTCGGACGGCTGCTCATGTCGGGTCTCCTGCGGTGTATGCCGGGCGTGCGGACGCACCGCCCGGCCGGTTGATCATCGACACCCGAGAAGCTACCTGCGGGGTAGTGGTAACCCGCAAGGGACACTACTATCCATCGGGAAGTATTGAGGTCACAGCCGCGTAGGAGTCACTCTTCATGTCCGTTCCCTGTACGACGGGCCGGCACGCCGACCATGATGTGTTCGCGGCGCAGTGCCCGTGCCGTGACGTACTCGACGTGCTGGCCAGCAAGTGGTCGGCGCTCGCCATCGGCGCTCTGGAGGAGGGGCCGCAGCGCTTCGGCTCGCTGCAGCGGCGTCTCCAGGGCGTCAGTCCCAAGGTGCTGACCAACACCCTGCGCAGGCTTGAGCTCCATGGTTTCGTCGACCGCACGGTCTATCCGGCCGTCCCGCTGCACGTCGAGTACGAACTGACAAAGCTGGGGCGCGGGGTCGCCGAGCCGCTCGGGCAGCTGCGCGGCTGGGTCGAGGTCCACCTCGACGAGATACGGTCGGCCGCCGACGCACCTGCCTGCGACTGAGCAGTCGGCCGCCGAGACATCAGCGGCTTCAGCGGCTCGCAGGCGTCGCGAACGGTATCTGCGGCGCGGCTCCCGGCCGGGACGCGGCGGCGTGCGGATGCGTTCGCCATGGCGTCGGCCTGCTTCAGCACATTCGCTTCGGTGAGGTAGCTGTAGTCGCCTGTGGGGTTGAGCCCGGGGTACTTGCTGGACTGCATGCTCCAGCTGCTCCAGCCCATGTACGGCTTCTGGGCGAGGCCGTCCTGCTGGGCGGCGGCGTCCGTCGCGGTGGCCCGGGCGGTGGGCGGGGTGGCGGCCTTGGCGTCGGGTGCGGACGCGGCTGCGGTGAGGGAGGCGGCGACGGTGAGGGCGACGGCTCCTGCGGTGAGGGCTGCGGGGGACAGCATGCGGGTGCTCCTAACAGGTGTCGGATCCGATGAACGTCTGGATCGCGGCGGCCGCGGCCCCGCGTGCCCATTCGTCGAAGGGCAGTGGACGGGTCGTCACCTCGCACTGCGCGGCGGTGCCGAAGGCCGCCGCGGTGAACGCGTCACGGATCTGCTCGGCGAACAGGTCGTACGCCGCCAGGCCCTCGCCGGAGATGATCACGCGCTCGGGGCCGAGGAGATTGACCACGGCCCCGATCGCCCGGCCGATCGCCTCACCGGCCCGTGCGTACGCTGCCCGGGCTGCGGGGCTGCCGGAGTGGGCCAGCGCCAGGGCCTGCGCCGAGTCGGCCACGGCCTGTCCGGTGTCCTGCCGGATGCGGCGCAGGATCGCCGAGTCCGACGCGATCGCCTCGACGCAGCCCGTATTGCCGCAATGGCAGGGCGGTCCTTGCGGGTCGATGGAGAGATGGCCGATCTCGCCGGCGACGCCGTGCGAGCCCGACACGACGCGGCCGTTCACGACGAGACCGCAGCCGATTCCCGCGCCGACCGTGACCAGCGCGAAGTTCGCGCATCCCACGCCGCCGCCGAACCACTGCTCGGCGATCGTCAGAGCTCGGACATCGTTGTCGACGGTGACGGGCAACCCCGTTGCGGCCGTTGCCAGTTCGGCGAGTGCGATGTCGTGCCAGCCGAGGAAGGGCGAGTAGCGCACCACGCCCGCGGCGCGGTCGACGTCGCCGGAGACGGCGATGCCAAGGCCCTGCACCCGGACTCCGTATCTCTCGGCCTCGGTCAGCAACTCCATGGTCAGCGTGGCGATGAGGCCGATCACGGCGGAAGGTTCGTGCGCCGTGAGGGGTGCGTGCCGAGCGACTCGGATGCGGCAGCACAGGTGCGTCAGCACGGCGATGACCTCGTCCGCCGTCACCTTGACACCGATGAACAGGGCCCTGCCGCCGTCGACCCGCACGGGGTTGGCGGGACGTCCCAAGCTGGGTCGCCCTCCCTCGCCCGCCGTCGTCTCGGCCGTTTCGACGACGTAGCCCGCCTCCATCAGCGGACGTACCGCCTTGGTCACCGCGGCCGGCGAAAGGCCGGTGCGGCGGGCGAGTTCGACCCGGGTGAGCGGTCCCTGGGACAGGACTGTGGTGAACACGGAAGAGGCAGCCGGGGTGGCCGCCGGGAACGTCTCAACGCGGTACGTCGACGGCATGGCGGGAAACGTAGGTGAGTTAATTTCCTGTGTCAATAAAAGAAACCGAACCGCTTGCGCGGCGACGACACCGTATGGGCACTGCGAGGAGACCCGACTGACGGTGAGTCACATCGCGCGGCGCCACGTAACGAGTGAACTCCCCGAGAGCTAGCGGGCCTCGTACGCGACCCCGGCGACGACCAGGTCCTCCCAGGCCATGCCGACGCTCTTGAACAGCCGGGGCCGCGAGACGTCGGCCTCCGCCGTGCCGCGGGCCAAGTCCGCGAGACCCACGAGGGACTCGGGATCCAGCGCACCCGACTGGACCGCGAGGATGATGTCACCGGCCTCGCGCAGCGCCGCGGCGCGCGCCTCGACCACCACCGTCGAGCGGCGCACCGTCTCGTCGTCGACCTCGCGCGCCTGCGGCTCGTGGGAGCCGACGGCGACGACCGTCGCATGCGCGGGCAGCGCCGATCCGTCGAAGAGGGGAGTACGGGCCGTGGTGCAGCAAGCCACCAGATCGGCCTGCGCCACCGCGTCCGCCGTACCCGCCTCTACCACCGGTGCCGAATCCGGCCCCGAATCCCCGTACTGCTGAAGGAAGGCGGCGAGACGGTCGAGGTCGCGGCCGACGACCGTGATGTGCCGGATCGGGCGAACGGCCCGCAGCGCCTCGACATGGCTGTGCGCCTGAGGGCCGGTGCCGAAGACGACCAGGCGCTCGGCCCCCGGCACGGCGAGCAGGTCGGCCGCGGCCGCCGAGACCGCGGCGGTACGGATGGCGGTCAGCGCGACACCGTCCAGCACGGCCAGCGGGCTGAGCGTCTCGGCGTCCAGCAGCAGGTAAGTGCCCTGAATGCGGGGGAGTCCGAGCGCAGGGTTGCCCGGCGCCACCGTGGCGATCTTGACGCCGGCGTAGCGGCGGGAGTGCGAGGGCATCAGCAGCAGCTGTCCGTGGCTGACCGGGACCACGGAGCGGGCCGGGTCGGTCTCCGGGTCGAGCCCCTCGCACAGTGCGTCCTGGAGTGCGGCGATCGCGGCAGCCATGGGGAGGGCCTCGCGTACCTCGTCGGCCCCGATGACCGTTGTCGCACCCTTGCTCATCTGCCCTCCAGCGCCCTGTGAGTGAAACGCTACAGGGCACGCACCGGCCGGGCGGCCCCTCGTCCACGGACAGGGCCGCCCGGCCGGCGACACACCGAGCACGTCAGACGTTGGGCACCCTGAGTCTGTCCCAGCTCGACTTTCCCGGAATGCCGTCGGCGTCGCTGCCCGTGAAGCCCAGCTTGCGCTGCCATGCGGCGTACGACTTGCGGTCGGCCTCCGACCAGTCCGGGCTCGGCCCCACTTCGTACCGGCCGCAGCCCTCTGCCACCAGCCGCTTTCCCATCGCCGTGATGATCGGGCTGCGCCGGCCCGGCGCGAAGAACGCGGCGCCGGGGAACGGCTCGTACTTCGCCGGGGGCTTGGGCGCGGGCGGCTTGGCCGGGCCGTCCGGCTTGCCGCCGAGCCGGGCCTTGATCCGGGCGCGCATCGAGTCCATCGTGAACCCGCGCGGGTCGATCTTCCCCGGCTGCCACTCCTTGTGGCCGATCACCGAGCGATACGACCAGCCGTGCGCCCGGCAGATCGCCGCCGAGACCTTCTCGATCGCGTCCAGCTGAGCCGCCGGCCACGGGTCCTTGCCGTTGCCGAGGTTGACACACTCGAAGCCGTAGAAATACCGGTTGCCGTCGGTGTTGGCCTCGTTGTCGGCGGGCAGCGCCGTCTCGTTGATCACTGCGCGCAGGACGTCGTCGTCGCCGAGTCCGGCGTGGTTGGCCCGGCCGTTGCCGACCATGTGGACCGTGCCGTCCTTGGCGATCACCCCGTGGCACAGCGGGCCCGGCAGGCTGGAGTGGCCGTTGTAGCAGATGTCCACGGAGTTCTGGGTGCCGGAGGTCACGGTGTGATGGATCATCACCCCGTGCATGGGCCCCCAGGGGCCCTTGTGATTGCGGTTGTGCGTGCGCCAGCTCCGGTGCTCGACGACCTGCAGCCCTTCGTCACGCAGGACCTTGAGCAGTTTGGAGGCGGACAGAGGCGTTGCCATCGTGGTGCTCCCTTCCCAGGTGGTACGTCAGATCTCGGGCTTTCGTTCGACGTCCTGCCCCGTCGGCTGCGAGCCGGAACCGTCCGGCGCCGCGCTCTCGGCCGCCGCGGCCTCAGCCTCGAATGTGGCCTCCGCCTCCAGCGCCTCCGCGTCGGCGGCCGGGATGGCGGTCGCCAGCGGCCCGAACGCCAGCCGCAGATCCGCCACCGAGCCCTCACCCAGCACCCAGGCCAGCGGCGCGTAGTGCACCTGATTCCCGGCCGGGGCCTGCAGCAGCGGCCGGCGCGCCGCGTCCGTCGGCCACTCGACATTGCCCGTCGCCGTACGCGCCACAACCGTCCAGAAGTCGCCAGGACGGTACGTCTTGCCCGGCTCGAAGTACACGAACACGCCGTTCTCCAGCGGCAGCCAGCCACCCTCCTCGATCCGCAGCGCGCCGCCCCGCAGCTTCGCGGGGCCCTGCTTCGTACGGCTCGAACCGCTCCGGGAACCCGACCGGTGGTCCCAGCGCCGCAGGAACGGGTGCAGCTCGGGACGCCGCCCGACCGACGGGTCCGGCTCGCCCGACAGCCGCACCCGGCGGCCCGGCAGATCGACCTCCTCGACCCGCAGCAGCGGCAGCGGCTCGCCGCGGCTGATGTAGGCGGTGTCCACGAACTCGACCCAGTCACCGACGTTCAGATCGAGCTTGTCGTCGCTGCCCAGGGACGCCAACTCCACCCAGGTGCCGTCGAGTTCGTCGACCGGGAAGGTCACCGAGCCGTTCTCCCGCGACCACTTGAAGGTCGCGTCCTTGGCCGCGCCGCCCTCGTGGATCTCCACCCGGTACAACTGGTTCTCCTGGCCCCGGTAGCGGGCATCCGGCTTCACCAGGCACGGGTCCTCGTCCGCATGCTCGGGTCGCTCGCTGCGCGCCGCCATCCGCGCGCTCGGCGCCTGCGCCGCCGCCCACTTCGCGAACGCCGCGCGGACCTGGTCCTTCGTCGCGCCGTCGTCCAGCTCCAGCTGGGAGCCGGGCAGCGGCAGCACCTGCCAGACGACCTTCAGCCGGGCCGCGGTGTCGGGCATCGCGGAGCCCAGCGCCACCTCGCGCAGCAGCGGGTCCTCGGCCGCGGTGACCGAGCGCTCCCAGACCTTCAGATAGGCCAGATACGGGAATTGGGACGGCAGCCGGTCGCCGGGGCGCTCCGGGTCGCGGTGGCCGTCCGGCTGGTCCCAGTACGTCCAGGTGGCCGGCGGCTGCGCCTCGGCGGGCGCGTCCTTCTCGCCCTCCTCGGCCCCATGCTCGTCGTCCACCACCGGGACGCCCGCCTGCGGGCGCGTCGCGTCCAGCAGGATGCCGTCCACGTAGTAACGGCCGCCGCCGATGGAGAGATCGTCCAACTCCCGGCTGCCGCCCAGGAAGTGCAGTTCGAAGCCGGTCGCGCCGCGCGGCCCGCCGTGCTGCCCGATCAGATCGGCGGCGGTGGTACGGGCCTGCACCAGCTGGATCACGGTCTGCTCATTGGCGTCGGCGTCGAGCTGGACACGGCCCTGCTGTGCGATCACCGCCGAGTAGTGCCGGTCCGGCCGGAAGGTGATGCGGGAGATGTCAGCGTGCATGGGAAGGGGTCCCCCTCGGAAGTTCGGCAGTCGGTGAAAAAAGTCGTGTCGGGTGACGGGGATCAGGTGACGGCGATGATCCCGGCGTCGGTACCGGCCGGGGTGTACTCGGCGAGCCGGGCCCGCAGGCTGTCCTCGCGCTGGGGCTGATAGAGGTCGTGGAAGGCGCCCATCTCGGAGCCGTCCTCGGCGCCGCGCCGGATCTCTTCCGCGCAGCCCGCGGCCAGTTGCCCGTACGCGGGCGTGCCGTACCGCTCGCTGGTGAACAGCGGCCGGACCAGCTGCGCGTTCTCCTTGCCCACCAGGTCCGGCTGGCAGCGGTGGCGGCGCGGAGTGCGCGAGCCGGGAGGCACGTACGAGAACCGCACACAGCCGATGCCCCGCCGGGCCACGTGCAGCCGCCCCGTGAAGATGCTGTTCTCGGCGATCTCCACGGCGTGGGTGTGGACCTCGCCGATGACGGTGGTGCGGTGCGCGTGCAGTACGGCGTGGGCGTGGCGGCAGTCCGGGGCGGACAGCGCCGCCCGATCGTGGCCGGTGGCGTCCAGGATGCTGTCCCGGATGTGGATGGACAGCGGGTCGTGGTTCACCTCGTCGCCGATCACCTCGATGGTGCCGAGGATGCTGCGGTCGACAGACACGCACGCGGTGGTCCGGTCCAGGACCAGACTCGGCTCCTCCGGGGAGTGCGGATCGCACTCGGGCTCCAGCGACCAGCCCGGCACGAGCGTGCAGTGCCGCAGCACGACCGCGCCCACAGGGCCGGTGACATTGAGCCCGCGACCGGTGATCAGCAGACCGTCGAGCACGATCCGCGGGGCATCGCCCTCACTCTCCTCCTGGGCACGGATGTTGAGCGCGTCGGGCCGGTTGCTGTACCAGTCGAGCAACCGGACCACCGGCCGGGTGCCCTCGGCCGCGCGCAGTTCAAGGCGGTCGCCCGGGTCCAGATCGAAGTCCAGCTGCTCCTGGTAGGCGCCGCTGTGCGTGATCTCGATGATGCCGTCGGGGCCGCAGCGCCCCGACCGCCTCTCGCCCCGCCAGTCGTTGTACGCGTCCATGATCCGCTGGTACGTCTGGCCGGGGCCGACCCGGTAGACCGTCGCGGCCGCCGGCGTCTCACGCTCGCGGGGGTACTCGCCGCCGCCCGTGTCGTCCGCGAACGCGTAGTGGTAGGTGACCCACACGCCCTGCCGCGGCGCCGACCGCGACCCGAAGGCGATCCGGCCGAGCGCCGGGTCGACGGCCACCTGCCCGCGCCTCGGGCGGTAGCGCCAGTCCGTCAGATCGGCCACCACGATGTCGGACAGCGGCACCGGTTCGTCCTGCCCGTCGCGCCAGATCGTGAAGCTCTTGCCCGGCCCGTAGTAGTCCGCGAGCCGGTCGGCGAGCTGCCTGCGCCTGATGTACGCGGGCACATTGTCGATCGTCGCGACATGCGTGGCGGACGGCTCCGGCACCGGCTTGGTCACCAGGGGCGTGTCATTGCCCAGAATCGAGAAGGTATAGAGGTTACGGGCCCGGTCGATGCAGTACGCGGGCGCCTCGGTCACGTGGTACGGCTTCAGTCGCCAGACGAACAGCCCGACCCCCGCCGGGGAGTAGCCGCCCTGCGTGCGCGCCGAGCCCGCCCGCCGCACATTCACCGACTGCGCGACCGCGCCGAACGGCCCGCCCGCCAGATCGAGCGCCGCGCCCTCCCGTACGTCCACGAGCCTGCCCCGGCCCCGCCGGCGCGCGTTGACTGCCTGGGTGCCCGATCCGTACAGCTTCACCGGCTGCTGGTGGGAGACGAGCCGGGAGAACTCCACGGCCCGCGAAGGCCATCCCGCGACGTCCTCGGCCAGCTCCTCCAACAGAGCGAGGGACCCCTTGCGCCGCCGGTTGGCGACCGTGGCGGCCACATCGCGGCGCGGTGCCAGGGCCTCGGCGAGGCGGCTGCGCGAATCGTCCCCGTCCGCGCCCTCAAGGCCCTTCGCCTGCACCCGTTCGTAGCCCGGCAGCGGGGTGTAGCCGACCAGATCGCCGAGATACGGCAGCACCCAGTCGGCCGCGGACTCGACGAACCAGTCCTCGTAACTCTGCTCGACCCCGTCCCGCACCCGGTCGACCTGCTCGGCGATCACCGCGAGCAGGGCGCGCAGCGGCTCCCCGCCCTCGGCGTCCCGCAGGCGGTGCCACTGCGGGAGCAGCTCCGCGAGCCCGTCCGGTTCCCTCGTCATGCGGTGACCTCCGTCAGAATCAGCGTGTCCGCGACATGCGGGGAGAGCAGGGTGAGCTGCGCGGGCCGGATGCCGCGGAAGACGAACACCGCCCGGCCCTTCTCGAGCCGCCGGGTATCGGTGATGTCCGGGTTCAGCCGCAGCAGTTCGGCGAGCGGAATGCCGTACCTGGCGGCGATGTGGGTGAGCGTCTGACCGTCATCGGCGGTGACACGGTGCACGTCCTCGTCGTACTCCGCGAGCCTGGCCCCGACCGCGGTACGGGGCTCGGCGAGGTGCTGAGCGAGGTGCGACAGCTCGTCGGGTGTGACGGACGCCGGCACCCCGGTGAAGACGTCGACGTCCACGTAGTCGACGCCGGGCACCTTGTGGGCCGTCGCCAGCACCTCGGACAGCCGCGCCGGACGGCCCAACTCGCGCCGCCCGCTGCCGAATTCACGCAGCAGCGCCTGCCGCAGCCGCGGCTCGACCACGGTCCAGGTGTGGTCGCGGGCGACCTTCACCTTCGCCGCGAGCAGCAGCATCACCAGCTCGCGCACGTCGACGCGGACCGGCAGCCGCGAGTCGCCGTACTCGGCCAGCGAGGAACGCAGCGCGCGCAGCACCTCGGAGTCGTCCGCGATGGCGATGTCGTCCACCCCGGCGACCGTCACATGCAGCACTCGTCGCCGGCCGTCGAAGATCTCGCGCGCCGCCGCCCGGCCGATGCCGGCCCGCGAGCGGGCGAAGTCCTCGTAGTCCGTGACGGACACGAGCCGGTCGAGCGCGGAGACCGCGAGCGGGATCGTGCGCCGGGTAAGACCCGGACCGTCGGCGTCCGCGCCGCCCGTCGCGGGCTGCGGATTGGTGACGGCGGTGACGCCCAGCGGCCGGGTGATCGCCTGGGTGATGCGGTCGGCGCGCACGTTGGCGGCCTTGCCCGTGCCGAAGCGGTACCGGGCCCGGACGTTCTCCTGCCCGGTGGGCAGCCTCGCGCCGTGCACCCCGTCGCCGAAGGTGACGGTCGTACGCCCGTCCCCGGCCGTCCCGGACACATAGACCCGCTCGCGCGGACCACGCCCGGCCAGACTGTCCACCTCGTGCCACAGCAGCCCGTCGACGCGCACCTCCAATGTGGGCGTCGCGCCCAGGGGATTGTCGGCGGGCAGCCAGGTCAGCGGCGACTGCCAGAGCGCGAACGTCTGGTTGGTCCGGTCGGCATCCCCGCTGCCGATCGGTTCGTCGCGGCTCTCGCCGTGCGTCGCCGGAACCACATTGCCCTGGATGCGGACCGTGTCACGGCGGTAGCGGTAGGCCAGATCCGCCGTGAGCGACAGCTTCGTATGGACATGGTCACCGGGCAGCCGCGGGTCGAGGTGCTGCTCCACGGCGGCGATCACGGCCAGTTCGGTGCCGCGCACTCCGGCCGTGTTCGGGATGTCGGTGCGCTCACCCGACACCACCAGATGACGGCCCGGCCGCAACCCGTCGTACAGCTCGGCCAGTTCGAGCTCATTGCCGTGCACGTCCTCGCCGAGCGGCTCTTCGGCCAGTCGCAGCGCCTCACCGCCCGCATGCACGGTGGCGTCCCGGATCGTCGAGAGCAGCACGTCGTGCTCGTCCAGCCAGGGGTCGGCGAGGGTGAGCTCGGTGCCGCGGCCCGTGATCCCGAAGTTGGTGTAGGCGGCGGTGCGTACGGCGGTGACACGGGTGGTCACGAGCGCGAGTTTCTTGTCGCCGGGAATTCCGTCCGGACCCTCGGCACCCTTGCGGGGACGCTCGATCGCGACCCAGCTGCCGACGGTGATCCCGTCCTGTACGGAGTCCAGCGACAGGACATGACGGTTCGCCTGTTCCGGCACGGTGGTGATGCCGACCTCGACATTCGCCGGCTCGCTGCCGACCGTGTACCGCACGGTCACCTCGAACCCGCCGTGTGTGACCTGCTTGTGCTCGCCCGGGGCCAGCAGCCAGTTGAGCGGCTCGCCGTTGTGCACGGCCACATGCACCCGACCGTCCTCGGCGGGCCGGGACACGAACAGCATGCGCTCGGGCAGCCCGGACGTGAACTGTGCGGTGACACCGGGCTCCTGAGAGTCCGCAGGACGCCTGGTCAGCCAGCTCAGATCGTGGTCCTGGCCCACGCGGGTCTGCAGCAGGACCCGTCCGGGCCCCAGGCCGAAGCTCGTCTCGGCGGGCAGGTTCTCCGACCGCTGCACCGAGGATCCGGTCTCGATGTGCTGGAACTCGGCGCGCACCGGAACGCGGCCCGCCGTGTCGTACACGACCCGCATGGTCGTCAGCGCGGATCCGGAGAGCGGCCAGTCCGTCTGCCGGACGACCCGCCCGCGGTCGTCCTGTACGGGCTTGAGCGGCGCCGTCGCCCCGAACGGAGCGGCGGTCACCCGCATCGCCTGCAGCTCGCGCAGCAGCGCCGGCACGGCGGGGGCGGCCTGCCGCCACGCCGTGTACATCCCGTCCGCGACCCGCGGATCGAGCGCGGACAGCAGCTGCGCGCCCAGATCGGAGCCTGCCGCGAAGTACCGGCCCGGATCGTGCGACAGCGTGCGCGCGCCCGACGGAGGCCGCACAACGCGGGTGCGCAGCGCCGGAAGTACGGCGCCGAGCGCCCGCATGGCGGGCGAGGCGGCGTCGGCCGCCGGGCCCGGAGATTCGGGACGGGAGGGCTCCAGATCGGCCGCGCGCTCCATCAGTTCGCCGACCACGGCCTCCAACTGCTCGAACCAGGCGGCGACTTCCTCGTAGGGAGCGGCGATCGCCTGCGCCTCGGCGAGCCGCTCATGCGGATCTACCAGCCGCCTGGCGAACTGCGAGGGCGTCTTGACTGCGTCCAGATCGGCGCGCAGCGGCGCAAGCACCTGCGTGTCGAAGGCCTCGATGATCCGGCTGACAGGACGCGGATTGGGGTTGTCGGGGGTGGGCTCGCCCTCCTCGACCTCCCGCTCGTCCTCGGTGATCCACTCGCGCAGCTCCGTCACCAGCTCGGTCAGCGACGGCGGCGCGGACTGCGGCAGTCCGATCGCCGTCACATCGTCGTCCCGGTCGATCCGGACGCGCGCCACGGGCAGCAGCAGCCGCTGTCCGGCCGTGTCCTTGTCCGCGCCGAAGACGAAGAGCAGCTTGTCCCCGGTCTGCAGGGACGCACCGGTCCCGGAGACGAAGATCTCGGACTGCTTGCGCAGATCGTCCGGGGTGAGCAGCGCCGGCCGGCGCCGTCGGACCGCCAGCTCGTTCCAGGCCCAGCGCGCGACGAGGTCCTCGCTGGTCTCGAAGGCCTGCGACTCCTCGTCGGAGGTGGTGGGCACGCTGTTGCTGCGCGCGCCCCGCGGGATCAGCACCGGTACGTCCTCGGCCCGCGGATCCCGGTCCAGCGTGTACGCCAGATGGGTGTCGGCGGCGATTCCGGGCCGCGGCCGGTGCCCCACAAGACGCCCGAGCAGGGCCAGCGAGCGGTGCTCGTCGGCGGTGCGCAGATAGCCCTCGTCGGCGATGCGCTCGGAGTGGAAGGTGAGCAGGTCGCCGACTACCGCCCAGGAGTCGAGCAGCCCGATCGCCGGATCGTCCGGGGTACGGACGGTCAGCCCGCGCAGCGCCGGATAGGCGGGGGATGCGAGCCGGTCGAGCATGGCCGCAAGGAACGAGCCGTACTCTCCCACCCGGTAGTCCAGGGCGGTGCGGCCCGGCGGGTTGTACAGGGCCTCGGGCGCGTGGCGTTCGTCGTGTCCACCGCAGCCGCAACCGCAGGAGCCGCTCATCGGGCACCTCCGCCGAGCTCGATCGACAGCCGGCCGAGCTCCGGCCGGTCGGGGTCGTTGTCGCAACGCGCGATCTCCAGCGGGCCGAGCCGCAGCACGCCTGCCTCCAGTGCGGTGTCGTCTGTGTCGTCTGTGTAGTCCGGGGCTGCGAGGGTGCTTTCGTGGAACAGCCGGCGAAGCCGGGTCACCGTCACGCTCTCCACGCCCTGGACGGCCGCAGCCACGGCCACCAGACGGCTGAGCCGCACCGGTTCGCCGAAGCTCAGCGCGTCGGGGTGGAAGAAGCCGATCCGTCCGCCGGACAGCCGACGGCTGCCCAGCAGCCGGTACAGCTCGGCGAGGATCTGGCCGTGCTGATGGCCTGGCGCGGCACACACCGTGAGTGCGATGTCCAGCGGCACCGATCTGGCTGGTCCGACCACCAGGTCGTGGCCGATCCGGCGGTAGCTCTCCAGCGCGTACGACACCGAGTCGAGCAGCTCCGTGGAGGGATCCCCCGTGCCCTGCGCGTCGACGGCGACATGCGCCTCCTGCACACTGCCGGTCCAGCGGATCTCGGCGGCCGCCCGCTGCACCCCCGGCAGCTTCGACGCCAGCGCCGCGTAGTCGTCGGCGGTGACGGCCCGCAGCCGGGTGCGCTTGAGGTCCAGCGGGGCCAACTGGCGTACCTGCTCGATCGGTTCGGGCTCGGTGCCGCCGACGGCGGGCAGCGGATTGCGCACACCCGCGACGGGCAGCGGGTCACCCGCGTCCGAAGCCTCCGGATCACGGCACAGGACGAGGTGGTTGATGGCCTCCGCGCCGACGTTGCCGGCCGTGCCGCCGCCGAGCCGGTAGTGCAGCTCGAGCCGGGCGCCCGGCTGCGGACGGGCGCCGTGCCGGCCGTCCCCGAACCGCAGCGCGATCCGTCCGTCGTCCTCCAGCTCGCCGACGAAGTGCCGCTCGCGCGTGCCGGAGTCGAGCAGATCCCGCTTCGGCGTCCACGGCTCGTCGCCGTCCGCGATCGTCACCGCGGGCAGCGCTGCCCGCGGATCCTGTACGAGTGCGGCGGCAGGCCCCCGCAGCACCGGCTCGTCCGGGTCGAGCCCGGCCGCGTACTGCGGGCCCCAGGTGTGCGTGATCTCCCAGGCGACGCCGTCATCGAGCACCGCGCCGGCCCGCGCCCGGGCACTGAGCACCTCGATCCGGCGCAGCTTGGCCGCCAGCAGCCGTTCGCTGCGGTGCAGCAACTCCCGCAGCGCACGCACCGGATGGCGGCGCAGCTCAAGACGCTCGAGCACCCGCAGCCCGAACAGCACGGTCAGCTCGGCGATCTCCGCCTCGGTGAGACCGTCGCAGTCGCGGGCACTGCGCCACAGCTCCACCAGCCGCTGCCGGACCCGTCCCGGAATCGCCGCAAGCCGCACGGCCTGCCCGGCCGACACATGGCGCGGCTCCGGAAACGGCACGGACTGGACCACGGGGGAACGCTGCAGCACCGGCCGGAAGCGCGGCGGGATGCCCGGGTAGACGACCTGCGCCAGCAGCGTCTCAAGCGCATCGGCCTGGGCGTACGCGGTGCCCGGCACGACCTTCTCGCGACGCCGGCCCGCGAGTTCCAGACCGAGACCGGCGCGCCCGGTCGCGTCCTCGCCGACGACGGTGAACAGCTCCCGTACCTGATCGGCTGTCAGCAACCGTCCGCAACGGGTCTGCTCCAGGCGGGAGTTGATCAGATCGGCCGTCGGGTTCCCCTCATCACGGTCCCAGCAGCCGAAGCCGGACGGATCGCAGGACCCGAGGACGGCCGGCGCGGGCGGCACGGTGACCGTCTCCGGCGCGGAGCCGCAGAACGTCAGCGACCGGCCGTGGTCGACGAGCGCGACATTGCCGCGCGCCACGCTCACATCCTCCACAGGCCCGCAGTCCGGGCCGCCACGCGTCGACAGGCAGACGGGGAAGGCGAGCGCGTCCTCCGGCGCCCAGGTGACCTCCAGGACCGGCTGGTCGGCCAGCCGGTCCACGGCCGGGGTGACGGAGGTGAGGCGTACGGCCTGACGGTGGGCCGGGTCGGCGTCGCCCGGCGTACCGGACCGCGCCCCGCGGACCTCCTCGAACAGCAGCAGATCGCCGGGGGAGAGATCCAGCGTCCTGGCAGCGCACTCCTCGTCGGTCCACTCGTCCCGCAGCGTCGCCGCGGTGGCCCCCTTGGGCAGCGAGCACACCTCGTCGCCCCAGGTCCAGAAGCGGATCGTGTTGTGCTCGGGGCGCAGCACCAGCGGCTCGTCGCCGACGACCGGCTCGAACACCTCCACCGAACCACGCTCGTCGAGCACGGCCAGATCCCGGTCGTCGATGACGGTGCCGATCTCGGGCCGGTCGCGCGGCCCGAGGGTACGGACGTCGACCGCGGCGAAGCGGAAGGTGCCGGGCGCCAGCGTCAGCGCCCGTACGGTCTCGACCGCGACGAACGCGCGTGCGTTGACGCCGTCGTGCATCGGATAGTCGATGAGCCGTACGTGACGGCGTACCGAGACCCGGCGGCGTGCCGTGTCGAGATACGCCTCCGTCGCGACCGCGTCCTGCTGATAACTGATCCGGTCCGCGGTGTGGGCCAGCAGCTCGACCAGCGTCGTGCCGAGGTCGGCGGCATTGCGTTCGACCCAGTCCGGGGTGGTCAGCGCCAGCCGGTCCAGGATGAGGCGGCGGATCGTGTCGTAGTCGCGCGCGGTGTAATCGATGACCGGCGCGGGAGCGTAGGCGGGCGGGCAGTCCGGCTGCTCGTCCTTGCAGTCGAAGGGGGTGGGGCAGTCGAGCCGGAACTCGAACTCGGCCGAGAAGTACCGCTGGTCGAAGCCGGGGAAGGGCTCGGTGCCCGGCCGCCCGTACGGATCCGTGTCCACGACCGAGAGCCGGTAGCGGGAGGTGTCCCCGGTCCGGTCCAGCGTGACGTACAGCCGGTCGTCGAGCTCCGGGTCCTCCTCGCGTTCGACGGACAGCTCCACGGCCTCGATGTCCGTGATCCGGCGGCCGCCGTCGATGCGTATGTTCTCCGGGCACAGCCCGTGGGGCGCCTTGCCCAGGAAGGTGACGGTGAGGGTCAGCCCGTCGTCACCGACCTCGACCGCGTCCACACCGCCGAGCTGCGCCGCCCGTATCTTCGTGCGCCTGCCGTCCGTACGGCAGACCAACTCCTTGCTCGTACCGCTCATGCCGGGCCGCTCCCCTCGAACACCTCGTCGCGCCGGCTCGCGGTGGAGCGCACCACGTAGCGCAGATACACCCGGACCACGTTCTCCTCGCTCACCACGTCCAGGGCTTCCACCTCGATCAGTTCGCCCAGCCAGCGCTGCAGCGAGGCCTGCACAGAAAGCTCCAGTGCAGAGGCCAGCTCCGGGCTGTTGGGCGTGAAGACCAGATCGAGGAGACCGCAGCCGAAGTCGGGGCGCATCACGCGCTCGCCGGGGCTGGTGAACAGCAACTGCTCGATCAGATCCCGCACATGCTCGTCGTATGCCGCGTGCGCGGTGCGTCCCCGCCGGTCGCTGCGGAAGGGAAAGACGATGTCGCTCCTCGTCCTCATCGGGAGGCCACCCCCCGTGTCGACGCGGCGACGACCGGCGGCCCCTGCGACACCAGCGCGGCGCTGAAGCAGAGCGCGGACGTGCTGTCCAGCAGCACGGGCGAGCCGTCGATGAGCACGCTGTCGCGATGCGGCGTCCAGCGGACGGTGGCGCACTGATGCGGCACGCCGTCGATCGTGTGGTGGCAGCCGCTGACGATGAAGGCGTCGGCGGCGGTGGGCACTTGATGGCCGTCGATCCGGACGCCGGACGACGGGGCGGAGGCGGGCACGACCCGGCCGCCATGCGGGCAGCTGATCGCGGACCCGCCGCTCACGAGATTCCCGGACAACACGATTCTCCCCGTTTCATTGGTCCTTGTGCTCATCGCTTCCTCGGCACGATCAGCCGGCCCTCGTTGATGTTGACCTCGTCGCCGATCAGCACGATGGACGCGCCCTTGCCGTTGCCGATGGTCACGCCCTTCTCGTCGATCTGGATGTACGCCCCGCCCTTGGCTTCGAGCAGAATCCCCGTGCCGCCGGGCACATCCGACATCACCAGCTTGTGATCGCCCGGCGTCTGGATCACCACCGGCTGCGAGCCGGGCAGCTCCGCGGCCGCGCGTGGCGGCAGCTCGGAGGCGTCTCCGTACCAACTCCCGGTCCAGATGGGGAAGCTGGGATCCCCCTGCTCGAACTCCATCCACACGCCCGCGCCGATCTGCGGGACGACGTACTGGCCCGCCTGCCGCCCGGTGAACGGCAGGCAGGGCAGCGCCCAGGTGGAGGCCTCGTCACCCAGCACGTCCGGGACCTGGGCCGTGATCCGGCCGAGCTTGAGCGGGTCCTTGTTGTCGATCACCCGCCCCCGGAACTTGCCGAGAAACCGGTTGTTCGGTCCTGCAGCCATGCGAAGTTCTCCTGGTCCTTACGTCTCTACGGACGCACTGTGTTGCTACGGGCGATGAGGCCCTCGCGGGAGAGCGTGAAGTTCTGCTGGTACGAGCCGGGGCGCAGATTGTGGGTGACGGACTTGACGTAGTAGTCGCCGTCGTATGTCACGCCGGCCCCGCGCACTCCGACCAGCTCGCGCGGCCGCAGCACGTATCCGTGCCGGTTGACGTCGAGCGACCCGGAACCGGAGATCGCGTCGGCGGAGGTCGCGGCGCGGCCCAGCATCTCGGCCTGGGCCTGTTCCAGAGCCTTCTTCGCGGTCCCGGAGAGCGTCTTCCGCTTGAGAGCGGGCGAGGCGCGGCGGCCCAGCGGCGGGCGCAGCGGGCTGATGTCGGGCTGGGGGAGGAGCTGCGCGTCCCGCGTCCGGGGGTCCTGCCAGCGAGCCTGCGGCTCTTCGCGCGCTGTCCCGTCGTACGCGAAGGTCAACTGGTCGACGGTGGAGTTGACGTCCATGTTGACGTTGAGCGCGTGCTGACGCTCGCCGAGGCGCTGCTCGGGTCCCCAGAAAGCCGTGGACCGGCCGGGGCGCGGTCCGGGGTCGAGGTAGAAGGTGTAACCGTTCGCTCTGGCCAGCTCGTTCACGTACTGCAGATCGGTGCCGGTCTGGTAGTCGACGCGCAGCAGCTCGTGGGGTGGCTGGTGCACTTGCTCACGGAAGATCCGGGGGTCGATCCCGTAGTCGGCGTACTTCTGGAGAATCCGCTCGACGCGCTTCGAAGGAGCCAGATTCGGATACCGATCGGTGCGCTCCTCCAGGTCCATGAGCAGGGTCAGGTCTTCGCCGGTGACGGTGAGGGTGGTCTGCCCCGGGATATTGCTCGCCCCCACCTCCTGCCGCACGATCAGCCCGTCCAGGACGACCGTGGGGGTCCCCTTGATCGAGGTGATGACGATGACCCGGGTCTTCGGGTCGAAGAACCCCTCGGGCAGCAGCCGCTGTGTGATCAGCCCCCTCTTGGTCAGGTCGAAGGCGAGCTGGAACCCGCTCCGCTCCCCGGCGGTCATGGTGATCTGCGCGGACAGCAGCGCCTCGGTCACCTCGGCCGGCACGGGTCGGGTGAGCTTGGGCCCCATGCGCAGGCTGAGATGTACGGGCCCGCTCCCGATGGGCTCATCAGCCATGGAACCCACCCGGCAAAGGAATATCGATCTCCCGCCCCGGCTCGGCGGTCAGCTCGCCCGGGTCGAGGACGGGGTTGGCGTCCGCGATCTGCCACCACTGGCCGGGGTCGCCGAAATAGCGCTGCCCGAGGTGGTCGAGCCGCTCACCGCTGTTCACGGTGTGCGGCGCGGTCTCGTCGGCGGCCTCACTGAGCGGGGGCAGCAACCGCCGCTTGGTGTAGCGCACTTCGGTGCCGTCGGACAGGCGATGCACGCCGATCTCCGCGTCGTGATACCGGCTGGTGCGCGGGTAGGGGTGGGCCCCGGGTATCGCGTCCAGCGCACTCTCATAAGGATCAATCACGTCCTACAGCCCCCGTCCCAGCCCAAGTTCCGCCAGCCGCCCGCCTCTTGCGGCTCTGGCCAGTCGCTCCTTCTGCGCTAGATGCGCGAGATACAAGTCGGCCCCCCGATGCCCGGCCGGCAGGTCGCTCACGCTGAGGACCTTCATGCCGATGCCGAGGCTGGCCCGTATGGGATTGAGGTTGACGTCGAACGCCGACTCGTTGATCGACAGTTCTGTGAGCCGCACGGGCATGACGCGCTTGCTCCCCCAGGTGAACAGCGTCAGCGGCATCTCGATCGGGCTGATCTCGATGGTGCCCTTCTTGGTCAGGCGGGAGGCTTCGCGGAGCTGAGCGGAGGTGGGATGCACCAGCATCTCGAGCGTGGCGAGTTGGGGATGGATCCCGTCGGGCGCGGCGACCTCGAACTGATCGGTGGCGTCGATCTCGGCGGTGAACTTCCAGCTCTCCTCGGCGGGGCCCTTGAGGCGTAGGGCCTCGTTACGGTCTCCTCCGCTGCCCCCTCCGCCGCTGTCACCGCCTCCGCCGGCGGCTTGGGGGGCGAGGGAACGTTCGAGGGTGTCGGGGTTGAACTGGAGGACGATGATGCGTTGGGGGGTTCCGCGCTCGGGGTCGACGACGACGATGCCGGAGCGGATGGGCTTGGGTATGTCTGCGTAGCGGGTCATGGGGCTTCTCCCTTTTCTTCGCTGTAGTGATTGAGGATGATCTGCGCCTCGCGCCGCAGGGAGGCTTCTGGATCTTGCTGGGAGATCTCGCTGAGCATTTCTCGGAACTCGTCCCACCGCGAATAGGAAGTTGCCCACATGCCTGCCGAGCGGATTTCAGAATCGCGGCTCAGCAGAGCCTTCTTGATGCGCTTGAAAAATTTCTTGTCGAACTCCCTGGGTGCGCCCATGCCTGCCCTCAAGACTGCCTGGGAGATCTCCCGGGAACCTTTGGCCTTGTCTACCTCAGTGATGAGTTCCTTGAGTGTCCACGGCAGCAAGTTCTTTTCGATAGATTCCTGGAAGCGTTGCACTGTGTCTACAGGTGAACCGGAGAGCGCGAAAACTGAGCACTGTGAGCGGCTGTCAACGGCGTATTGCAAAACTACCCCAGGGGTTACGCGCCAGACGACGTTACGGGTAATCCCCAACGGGATGTCATGGGTCTCGTCCCGTAGGAGTTCGAGGTTCCCCTTGGATGCGAACTCCATCACTTCCTCTTCCGTGCCCCACTCCTTCAGAACCAGGCGGCGGGTTGTGTAAGCGGCAGGCTTCTCCGTCATGGTTTCGCTCCTTACTTGTCGGACCTGTCGAGACCGTAGACATTGAAGAGCCACTCCTGGTCGCCGAAGAGTTGGTCGATTCCTTCCACGAGCTCCTCGATTCGTTTCTCCTTGTGTTGCTCGGTCGTCAGGACCCCTTCGGCCAAGAGTAGATCGATGATGGTGTCGCGCATCTTCTGCAACTCGCCCTTCGAGGTGCCAATTTTCTCGCGCTGTGCGTCAATTTCCTCCTCGCTGATGTCGCTCTTCTGGACGTTGTAGCGCTTGCGCTCCTTTCCGTTCACCATCTCCGTGCCGATGGCTTGAGGTCGTCTGCTCCGCCATGCTTCGTTGAGATGTGTGGCGTCGTTGCTCTTTTCGAAGGTCTTGTTGGCCGTCTGGAATTCCCTTAGGACCTCTTCTGGTGAGACTTGCCTGCCATCCTTGGTCCTGGCGTTCCCCTTGAGCGCGTCCGTCAACTTCTTCAGGCGTGTGCGGGATTTGTTCAGGAATCCCCGAATGGGGCTTGTCAGGCTGTTGGCACCAGTGGCGGTCAGTGCTCCCTTCCGGAGCACTTCGTCCGGCGAGCGCTTCCCGTGCTCGATGAGGCGTAGCTCCGCAGGCCCAACGGCCAGCATGAGCGGTACGCGCAGCCCCTCGGCCAGCGACCTGACGAGCGCGACCTGGGCTGGCAGTTGACGCCGATTCCCCGGGAATTTGCTGATGTCATCCTCATTTTTGAGGATCTGCAACCCCTGAGTGCCGAGACTGTTGCCGAGCTGCTGATTGTTGGCTTCCCGGGCCATTCCGGCGTAAGGGCCGATACCTGTGGGTGGGTTGGATTCGGCAGGGTGTGGGGCAACATTGAGCTCGCCGGAGCGGTCGGATTGTGGCCCCTTGGTGCGTGAAAATTTGAGCGACTTGTTCTGGCCAGCTATGTACTCGCTCTCTTCTCCCTTCGCGGCCGACTTGAAGCCCTTGTCATCTCGCATCTTCTGGTAGGTATCGAGCAGATTGTTGCCACCTTTCCCCTTGGCAAGGGCCTGCTTGATGTAGGCTATGACGCGCTGCTCGAGATCCTCTTCTCGCAGTTCCCGTCCATTATCCGCGGCAGGTAGCCGGGGGTTGAGCGCGGCTTCGACGCCGAAGGTCTTGCCGGTGCCACGGGAGAGTCCGCTGAGCCGGTACCACAGCCGCATCGCGGTGAGGACACCCCTGAATGCGCCATCCCGTACACCCTTGTTGAGCATCGAGGTCAGCCTTGGCTTGATCTTGGCGACGATCTTGCGGAGGCGAGCCTCCTTCGACTCCCTGGACTTCTCCTTCTTCTTGCGGTCGTCCTGCTGCCTCTTCTTCTGGTCCATGCGCTGCTTCTTGTCGTCGCGCATGTTGTTGCGCTTCTTCTTGAAGAAGTCGCGCATCTTCTTACCGCTGTTCTTGAGTGCCTTGCCGACCTTGCTCTTGCTGAGCTTCTTGCCGAGGGTCTTGCCAGCGTTGCGGACCTTCTTCAGCGCAGACTTGACCTTGCCCTTGACCTTCTGCAGGGCCTTGCCCAGCCGAGACTTCGGCTTGCGCGGCTTCTGGCGCTTTGGAGCCTCCGTCTCCTTCTTCTTGGGGGGAGTGTCGGGAGACTTGTCTTTCTTGGCGTCCGGCTTCTGGTCCGGGGTCTTGTCCGGCCTAGCCTCCGGCCTCTGCTGGTCGCGCTTGGCCGCGTCCTCCTCGCGACGGCGGTCCCTCTCCTTGTCCGGCGTCCGGCTCGCCGGCCTGTCCGAAGTCGCGTCCTTCGGCCCCCGGTTCGCTCCCGCCCCCCGGTCCGTCGACGTCGAGCGGTTCTTCGGGACCCTCGGCCCCTTCGGCTTCGCGGGGCCCGTCGGCTTCCTCAGTGCCTCCTGCGCGCTACGCACCGCGCCCCGCGCCTTGTTCACCGCGTCGCCCGCCGCCTGCTTCGCGCCCTTGCCCGTCTTCTTCAAGCCCTTCATGATCTTCTCGGCCATCGCCTTGAGGCGCTTGCCCACGCCCTTCGTCGCGCCCGCCAGACGGATCATCAAGAAGTTGGCGATGAAGTCCAGCAGCGCCACGATCCCCGCCGCGACCGCCTCCGCGAACAGGCAGGCCGCCGGGCCCGCCTTCACCGCCTTCAAGTACGCCCAGAACTTGCTGAAGGCGTTCAGGATCGAGCTCAGGCTCTGCCACGCCGCCATCAGGCCCTGCACGATCGTCAGGATCGCGCCCGCCGCCGGCACCAGCATCGAGACGACCTTCTCGATTACGATCGACGCGATCATCATCGGCAGCGACGCGATGATCGCGTCCCACGCCATCTTCCCGATCTGCTTGATCGAGACACAGCCCTTCACCAGGACGTTGATCACGGTCTTGCCGAGCCCGAGGATGCCCTCGACCTTGGTGTCGAACCACCGCTTGACGCCCGTCTTGATCGCGCCCCAAAGGTGGTCCTGAATACCGGACTTCGCCGAGCTGCCCGCCTTGCTCAGCCAGCCGCCCGGGTCCGGGGCGATGTCCGCGACCAGTGCCGCGAACTTGCCGAGCGCCTCGATCGCCGCCTGGGCGAACTTGATCGCGCCCAGGATGACGGCCTGGTAGATCTTGATGACGGCCTTGATGCCCGCCTCGAGCACGTCGAGGAGTTTGTTCAGGCCCGCGGCAAGGGCATCGAGCAGGGCGTTCACGGCCTTCTTCAGGCCGTCCGCCAGCTCGTTGACCTTCGCGATCGCCTTGTCGCGCAAGCCCTCGATCGCCTTGCGGAACTTGTCACGTAGTTCCGGGAAGGCCGCGAGCAGCACGTCCCCGATGGCGATCAGCGCGTCCGCCAGTACGTTGATCGCCTTGATCGCGAGGTCACGTACGAAGTCGATGGCCTTGTTGGCCCACTCCTTGAACGTGTCGATGATGCCGTTGACCGCCTTGCGCGCGGCATCGAAGACCTTCGTGACCGCTTCCAGGAGCGCGGTGAAGAATCCCTTCACCTTGTCGGCGATCCAGCCGAAGAAGCCGCCCGAGGGCTTCTCCTCTTCCTTCTTCTTCTCGGCCTCCTTCTCCGCGTTCTCGCGCTCCGTGTCTATCTGCTTGTTGTCCTTGTCCTTCCGCTCACCTACTTCCTTGTCCTTGTCGTCGCGGGCTTGGACGATCTCCTTGTTCTTGCTGGTGTGTTCCTTCTCGGACTTGGTGTCCGCGTCCTCGATCTTCTTGTCCTGCTCGGCGCGCCAGTTCTCGCGCTCCCGCTGAGCTTCATCCGCGGCCCGGCCCCGCTCGGCCGTCTGCTTCTCCGTGTTCTGAGTGACCTCGCGGTCGATCTCGGTCTGCTTCTCCTGCTTGGCCTGCTGCTCGCCCTGCTTCTGTTCCTTCTCCTTGGCGCCCAGATCGCCCTGGGCCTGGCCCGCGGCCCCCTGGATCTCCGAGCCGCGTTCCTGCTTGGCGACCGCGCCGACACCGGGCTTGGGCGCGGACCCGGCCTCGAGACCGCCCCCGCCGCCCCGCTTTCCGCCGCCCGTGGCCTTGCCGACCAGCTGCTCCTGGGGCGCGTTGGGGAAGATCTGGTCCTCGCCCATCGGCTTGGCCGCGTCCTCACGACCCGTGCTCTGGATGTCGGACTGCTTCTCCTTGAGCGCCTTGGCCTGGTCGTCCGTGCGCTTCGGGTCGCTCTCGCCCTCCAGCCTGATCTTGGGGGCAGGGCCGACCGTCTTGTTCTGCAGTTCCGGGTCGACGGTCGGGACCGCGTCGGCCGCGGCTTCGACGTTCTTCGCCTCTTCAGCGGTCAGCTCGGCAGCCACCGGCGCAGGCGGCGGGGGAGTGTTGTCGGTGGGCTTCGCGCCCTGCGCCTTCTCGCTGCCCTTGGCCTTCTGCTTCTCGCCCTGCTCCTCGGGGCCCAGTTTCTCGACCTTGCCCGTCACCTGGGCGGCGGGCGCAGCCGCCTCTGGCGGAGCCGACTGGGTCTGGGGCGCGCCCGAAGGGCGTTCCCGCGTAGGCGGGTTGGCGGCAAGGCGCTGCTGCTCCTCGCCGACCTTCTTGTCCGCCGCGGCGTCCACACCGGGCATTGCGGCCGCCGCCTGGTCCGGCGCCAGCTTGCTGACCGTACCGATGGCGGCCTTCGGGTCCTGGCCCGAGACGTCCGGCGGCTCCTGCTGCTTCTCCTCGGGAGCCGCCCCACCGCCTCCGCCACCGCAGCTGCCGCCGCCCTCGTCTTTCTCCGCCGCGGGCTCCGGCGGTGCGCAGCCGCCCCCGTCCTTCTCCAGCGACGCCTCCGGCTGGGCCTTTGCCCCCTCCGGCGCGGGAGCGCCGAACTTCCCGGGGCTTTCCGCCTGTTCAGCCGCGGGGCTCACGGCGGCCTGCGCGACCGACGGTGCGCCGCCAGGTCCGGCCGCGGCGCTCGGCCCCGCCGTACTGCTGCCGCCGACCACACCGCTCGGCGCCGCTCCCGGACCGCTCTCCTTGGGCACCGAGCTCTTGGGCGCCGACGCCTCGTGGTCGCCCTTTGCGGAGTCCGCGACCCGGCGCGCGGCGGGGGAGGGCCTGCGGTCCTCCACCGAGGTCCGTTCCGTGTGTGCGCCCGCCGGCGGGGTTGCGGACGCCGCCGTACTGGTGGCAGCGCCCACGTCCGGTGCACCCGCAGAGGAACCGGCAACCCCCGGCCGGGGCTTGGCGTCCTGTTCCGCCTGCTCCTTGCGTTCCTCCTGCTGGTCCTCGGCGCTCTTGGCGTCCGGCTGCTCCTCGCCGTCGCCGGAGTCCGAGTCCTTCTCGGCCGCGTCCTGCTGCTGTTCCGGATCCTGCTTCTCCGCCTCGGGCTCCGGCTCCTGCCTGCCGTCCGTCTCCGGGTCGGGGCCGACCTCCTGGTCCACCGGCTTCTCAGGCTGGAGGTCCTTCTCGCTGCGGTCCCCTGCCTCGGCCGCCGGGCCGCCCTCGGGCTGCGGCGCCTCACCCTCGACCGGGCCCATCTCCGCACCCGGCGGCTTGGCCTCCGCCCCCGGGGCGTCCTCGTCCTCTTCTTCCTCGGCGTCGTTCTCCCGCTGCTCCTGGACCTGTTCGGCCTTCGTCGGCGGAGGAGTGGGGAAGGTGGGCACCGCGGCTGTGGGGTTGTCCGCAGTCGGAACCGACGAGACATCGAGGTCGGTCTCCGGCAGATAGTCCTCGGGCTTCAGCTCGGCCTCGCCCGCGCCACCGCCCTTGGCCCGGTCGCCCTCCTCGCCGCCGATCTCCTTGTCCGCGCCCGCCTCGAGCCCGAGCGGCTTCTCCTCCTCGCGCGGGTCGCCCTCGTCCTCGTCCTTCTCGTGCAGGCCGTGCTCGGACAGCGCGCTGTCCCGCTGCTCCGCCCGCTCGTCCACCTTCTCCGGGCGCACAGGCCCGGGCTGCCCCTTGGCCTTCGGGTCGACGTTCTCCTGCTTCGACCCGTCCGCGGGCTTGTTCGCGTCGTCCTTGCGCTTGCGCTTGTCGGCACCGGGGGCGTTGGCCTGCTCGGGGTCCTGCTCCTCCCGGTCCCGCTGCTCCTTGCGCTCCTCCTTCGCCTGCTCGGCGCCCTCCTGCTGCCCCTGCGCCCGCTCGTCGGCGGCCTCGTCGACCCGCTGACGGTCCTGGCCCTGCTTCTCCTCTTCCTGCTGCTGCTCCTGCGCGGCCTGCTGCCGGGCCTGGGCGCGCTCGTCCTCCTGCTCCGTGCGCCGGGCGGCTTCCGCCCCCTCGGCCGCGGCGTCCGACTGCGCCCTGCTCCGGTCGCCGCCGCGCTTTTCGTCGCGCGCCTTGGCGTCCGTCTGCTCCTCGCGGGCGTCCTCGTCCCTCTTTCCCTTGGCCTCGCGCCCGCCCTCTTCCTTGCGCTTCCACTGCGTGCGCTCGACACCCAGCAGTTCGAAGAGGTCCGTCTCCGGCTCGGGCACCTCGGCCGGCTGGAGGTCCACCGGCTTGGCCTCGGACTCCTCGGCGAGGTCCAGCAGTCGGTCGTACTCGTTGGAGAGCAGCCGCACTTCCAGCCGGTCGAGCACTGAGTCCTGCAACTGTGGCGACATCCGGGCGAGTTGGAGACGTACGCGGCCCGACAGGTCCGCCGGGTCGCCGCGCAGTGAGCGCAGGACACCGTTCGCCAGCCGGTCCACCAGCGTCGCCGGGTCCAGCTGCTCCATACGGTTGCGGTCGGCGTCGACCGTTGCGTAGCGGAGCCAGCCGGGGGTGGCCTGGTCCGGCTCCACTTCGGGGGCCTGCTCCTCGTCCCGTACGAGGGCCTGGGCCGCCGACTCCGCCTCGCGCTCCATCGCCTGCTGCGGCAGGCTCACCGCACCCAGATCGCGGCCCGCACGCAACGCGCCCAGGCCGTCCGGGTTCTGCACCGTATGCAGGAGCTCATGGGCGAGCAGCCGCTGCCCGTCCGCCGTGCCCGGCCGGTAGGTTCCCTCGCGGAAGAAGATGTCCTGGCCGACCGCCACCGCGTCCGCGCCCAGCATCTCCGTGAGCGCGCCCGCGTCCCGGTCCGTGTGCAGCCGCACCCGGCTGAAGTCGTGGCCGAGCTGCTCCTCCAGCTCCCGCCGTACGCTCAGATCCAGCGGCTGTCCGGCGCCGCTGACGATGTTCTTCGGCTCCGGGGTACGGGACTTGGCCCGCTCCTTGCGCTTGCGCCGCCGTTCGGCCTGGGCCGCCTGGGTGTCCTGGGCATGGGACGTACTCATCGCGGCTCACCCCGACCCGAAAGACCCGCGTGCACCGCACGCGCCAGGGCCTCGCCGAGCCGCCCCGGCGAGGTGGTGGCGGGCAGCGGAGGCAGCCCGGACAGCGCGTCAAGGGCCCGTCCGCCGTCCGCGGCCAGCGGCACGCCCCGCTCCCGTACCAGCCGGGCCAGCTCAGCCTCGAAGGCGGCCGAGACCCGGTCGGGGTCGAGCCGCTCGAAACCGTCGAGCACCAGCTCGCCGATGTCCACACGAACCGTCCGGGGAGCCTCGTTCAGATCGTTTTTCAGACCCATCCGTGGACCTCCGAGGGCGTCAAGGAGCGGTCCAGCTTGAGGTATTCGGTACGCGCCGCCTCCAGCATGTGACGCATCTGGAGCCGGTCGCCCTCCTCCGCCGCGAGGAAGGCGCCCGACAGCGCGATATTGCGGATGGAGCCGCCCGCCACCGTCAGCCGGGCCAGCAGTTCCGGATCGACGCCCTTCATCGGGGCCCGCGCGGGCAGCACCCGTCGCCAGATCTCGGCGCGTTCGCTCTCGCCGGGGAAGGGGAAGTCGACGACGAAGCGGATACGGCGCATGAACGCGGTGTCCAGCGCCTGCTTCATATTGGTCGTGAGGATCGCGAGACCCCGGTACGCCTCCATGCGCATCAGCAGATAGCTGACCTCGAGGTTGGCGTACCGGTCATGGCTGTCCTTGACCTCGCTGCGCTTGCCGAAGAGGGCGTCCGCCTCGTCGAACAGGAGCAGCGCGCCGCCGCGTTCGGCCGCGTCGAAGACCTTGCGGAGGTTCTTCTCGGTCTCGCCGATGTATTTGCTGACCACCTGCGAGAGATCGATGATGAACAGATCCAGGCCGAGCTCCTTCGCCATCACCTCGGCTGCGAGTGTCTTTCCGGTGCCGGAGCCACCCGCGAAGAGCGCGGTGACGCCGAGGCCGCGGCGCAGCGTCGCGGCGAAGCCCCACTCCTGGTAGACGGTCGAGCGCTGGCGCACATGCGCGACGATCTCGCGCAGAATCCGCAACTGCCGCTCCGCCAGCACCAGATCGCCCCACGCCGCCTGCGGCTCGATGCGCCGGCCCAGCTCGTCCATGCCCATCCGGGCCTCGGTGAGTCCGGCCCGCCAGGCGAGCCCGGTGGCGTCCAGCTCGTCCTCATCGGGCAGATCCCGTACGACGGCCGCGCCGGCGGACCGGATCAGATGCGGCGGCAGCGAGAACTGCTCGACGAGATCCTTCAGGTCCTCCTGTGACACCTCCGGTACGGCCTCGAACGCGTCCGCCCACACGCCCAGCTGCTCCTCGGTGTCCAGCGCGGGCACGGTCACGCGCTCGCCGCGCGGGCGGGCGGTCTGCCGCGGATCGGGGCTGGAGACGACGAGCGGGACGGCCGCGCTCTCGATGAACGCGTCGGTGGCCGCCGCCTGTTCGCGGTCGAGTTCGCCGACCTCCACGAGCAGGGCCGCGGGCAGCAGGATCGCCTCCCGCTGCCACAGACGCGCGAGCCGGTCGCGCTCGACGGGGTCGGTGGGCATGTCGTCGGCGGCCATCGCGTACAGGCCGAGCCCGGAGCGGCGGGCGGCCGCGGCGGCGATGTCGGCACGGGTCCGCAGATCGCCGCCGACCAACTCGACGCGCAGCGGGGCGTGCCGGCCCGCTCCCGCCCAGCTCGCTGCGACCCGGCTCGCCGCGAGGTCGTACGAGGCGGGCAGGGACTCCGGTACGGGCGCCCGGCGCAACAGCCCGTGCAACCGGGAGTCCAGATAGGGCGAACCGACCAGGAAGTGCAGGATGCGCTCGTCGAGCCGCAGACGGGAGGTGGTCAGCCGGGTCTCGTCGTCCAGCTCGACGAGCCGCCAGCGGCGCAGCGGGGCGACGGGCGTGAGAGCGCTCCAGTGCGGTCCGCCGAGCGCGGCGAGGGCGAGCGAGAAGGTCGGGTACGCACGCTCCGGATCCCCGCAGGCGGCTGCGCACCGGCCCCCGGTGGTGGGGTCGAGCTCAGCGGCCGCGGCGAGCAGGATCACGTCGCGCTCGAAGGGGCTGAGTCCGAAGCAGGCGACGAGCGCGTCGAGGGCGGCCGGCCCGCGGACGGCGGTGAGCTCGGGGGCCCCGGGGGCGGCTGCGAGGCGGTCCTGGGATGACGCTTCGCCCCCGTCTGTCGCGGTGGGGGTGCTGCCTGAGGCAGCGAGGTCGCTCCGCCGCAGGGGCGCCGCGGTGTTCGCATCGCCGTCCTGCCGTACGGGCCCGGCCGCACCCGGCGCGGTAGTGCGCTCACCGGCTCCGGGAACGGCACCGCCGGCGTGTGCGGCCGGCGTGTGCGGCTGATCCTTGTCTCCCCGCCCGGGTACGGGCCGTCCCTGCGCACGAGCCGCATGGGCGTCCACGCGGGCGAGCACGGATCGCACGGCCGCGAACAGCGCCCGCCCGTCCCCACCGGCGTTCGCCGACGCACCAGTCGACTCGTACGTCCCCATACCCTCACCCGCCCCCGTGTTGCGCACGTGTCTCAGCTCTCCTTGCCGTCCGTATCCGCGTCCGCGCCTGTTCCCTTGCGGGGCCGAGCGGGCGTGGCACGTTTCGCGGCGGTCTTTGCGGTCTTCGCGGCGGCGCGCTTCCTCGCGGGAACGGCCGCCTTGGACGCCGCCTCAGGCTCCGCCTCCGCCCCAGTCGCAGGCTCCGCCTCAGGCGCAGGCTCCGGCTCACGCTGCGGTTCCGGCGACGGCTCCGAGCCGTCCACCTCAACCGCCGCCCCCGGCGGCACCGGCGCGCCCGGCGCCCCGAACGGCAGCACCCGCACCGTCCTTCGCTCCACCGGCTTCGCCGGGACCGGCCGCTCGCGGCCCTCGATCAGAACCAGCGACGCCTGGTACGCCACCGACAAGGTGTACGGGGTCTGGTGCAGCATCCCCCACAGCTTTGACGTCTCGTCGATGTCCATCACCGTCGGCGTGAACCGCACCCTCTGCGGCGACTCCGCCAGATCGCTGCCCGTCAGATACGGACGCTCGGCCGCCAGCTCGATCAATTCCTTCGGCAGGACCGGGATTTCGTGCAGTGTCCGCACCACGTACCCGATCAGCCGCTGCCCGACCAGCTCCGCCTCCTCCCCGTACGCGCTGATCAGATAGTGCAGATCCAGCGCCGCGGCAGGGCGTTTGAGCAGCGTGCCGTCCGAGGCGCGCGTCGGCAGGTCGGTGTGGCGCATCGAGGCGTTCGGCGTGACCTGGTACAGGAAAACATTGATGGTCGGCTCGGTCGGCGGCTCGGCCGGTGGCTTGCGGGTCTCCACCTTGACCGCGATGTCCATCTCGGGCCCCAGATTGTTCTCGATCAGCAGGGCCAGCGCCTGGGTGACGGTCGCGATGGCGAGTGCGTTGCTCATGACGTCAGTCCCTCTTCTCGCCGCGCGACAGATAGTCGTCCAGGGTCAGCGCGGGTGCGCGCCGTCCGGCGTGGTCGGGCCGGCCGCCCGCGGGGCGGCTCGCGCCGGGCGGTGGTGCCGCGCTCACTTCGAGTCGGCCGATCTGTACGTGTACGACGCGCTCCGCCGGCCGCGGCGCGCGCCGTCCCACCCCGCTCAGGGCCGCGCCACGAGCGGCGGCGGTGTCGGCGCCGCGCGGCCGGGCCTGAGCGGTGGCGGCCACCGCAGGAGCGGGCTCACGGGGCGCGGGAGCCGGTGGAGTTCGCGGCGCATCGGCCACCGCGGGCACCCCGGCCCGCCGCGCCGAGCGCGTAACGTCTGCGGCCGGGCGTGCCGTCGGAGAGGCTGCCGCGGCGGGCCGCAGCAGCGGACCGGGACTCGGCGCCGTCTGCGCCGCGGGCGGCTCGGGCTCGCCGGCCCGCCCCGCCTCGGTCCGTACGACGGTGTGGTGGTCGGTCCGCACTTCCCGCTCGTGCCGGACCAGTTCGGCGGGACCGAGGGCGGGCCCGGGCGCGGTCGGAATCAGCGCCGCCGGCGCGTCCGGCTCGGGCGGCCCGCTCCGCAGCGCCTCGACCCGCTCGAACGGGCCGGGCAGCCGCGGCCGGACCCGCGCCGCAGCGCCACCGGCCGCCGGCACCGGCGTGTACCGGGCGAGCAGCCGGTCGAAGTAGTCAGGCATCTGCGCACAGCTCCAGGTAGTAACGACGCCGCAGCGGGCTGAGCGCCAGAATCTCCGGCTCGCTCCACCCGTAGGCGGTGGCGAGCAGATGGACGTCGAGCATCAAGTCCCGTGCCCAGGTGTCCAGTTCGGTCCACAGATAGGAGGTGATGTCCAGCTCGGCCGGGGTGGCCTCACCGCACTCGGGACAGGCGACGTTCAGCGTTACATCGGCCGTCGGGTCCGCCTCGGCCGCGGTCTCGGCGAGCCGTCGCTGTACGTGCTCCGGCAGCAGCGAGGCCAGCCGCTCCGGCGGAACTGCCTCCCCGCCCCGTACGGCCGAAACCGTGCAGCGCGCCACGAGCACTCGGCGCGCCTGAGCCGGATCCCGCACCGCGCCGGCCGCCGCGAGGTCGGCGACGGTGGGCAGCCGGAACTCGACCGCCCATTCGCCCTCCTCCACTCGCAGCGGCCCGTCCGGCGTCCGCGTCCGGGTGCCGAGCCGGGTTGCGTCGAGGTCGAACTCCATCGCCTCGCCGCACGACGCACACTCGACACGGACCTGCATGCGTTCGCCGAACAACGCCCGGCGCAGCGCGAACAGATCCGCCTCCCGCTCGCCGACCGGCACCGACAGCAACTCGTCGGCGCCGGCCCCCGGGCGGGCGGCCCGGTGCAGCAGCAGAGAGCGACCCGAGTCGTGCTGCGCAAGACCGGCTTCCCAGGTGGCGAGCAGCTCGGCCGGCCCCGTCGGCGTCATCCCTCATTCCTCCGGTGCGACAGGCCGTGCTCAGGCCGGATGGGTGAACGAGGGCTCGACCGGCTCCTCCACCTCGTAGTCCCGCTCCCAGCCCTCGCATTCGAGCTTGACGCTCTGGATGGCGACGGCGTTGGCGTTGGCGTCCAGCTCGCCGAGCACCTGGTACTCGCTCACCCAGGCCCGGTACAGCTTGTGTGAGACGGCCACCTGCCCGGCCTCGTTGAGGACCTGGATGATGATGTCCTTGCGGAAGTCCCGCAACGAGACCTCCGAGCCGAGCCCGGCGCCGACCTGCCAGACCTTGTTGGCCCAGCGGTCGAACTCCGGGTCGTGGGTGACGCCGCGTTCGAGCGTGACGCCCTCGAACTCGGAGCGGCCCGGCGACTTGCGAGGTGAGCTCGGGTCACCGCCGTGGCGGTGCTTGACCACTTCGGTGGTGCGCTTCAGAGGACTGATCTTGCTGATGCCCGCGACCGTTCGACCGTCCCAGAGGACCAGGAACTTGAAATTCTTGTACGGGTCGAAGCGATGGGCGTTTATCTGGAACTCAGCCATCGGTTTCCTTCGTGTTCCTTTTCCTTGGGTTACGAGAGGTCGAACTGTCCGGCCATCTGCTGGATCTTGACGATCACGAACTCCGCCGGCTTGACCGGCGCGATGCCGATCACGACATTGACCACTCCGGCGTCGATGTCGGCGTCGGTGGTGGTGTCCTTGTCGCACTTGACGAAGTACGCCTCGCGCGGCGTGCCGCCCTTGAACGCGCCCTGCCGGAACAGGTCGTTGAGGTACGCCGACGCCTTCAGCCGGATCTGCTGCCACAACTGCTCGTTGTTCGGCTCGAAGACGACCCACTGCAGACCGCGGTGCAGGCTCTCCTCGACATGCAGCGCGAGCCGGCGCACCGGCACGTACTTCCACTCGCTGTCGAGCGCGTCCGCGCCCTCGAGCGTGCGCGCGCCCCACACCAGCGGACCCACCACCGGGAAGGTGCGCAGGCAGTTGATGCCCAGCGGGTTGAGCAGCCCGTTCTCCCGGTCGGTGAGCTTGACCGTCAGCGACCGCACACCGGCCAGCCGCGCCTCGGTCCCGGCCGGCGCCTTCCATACGCCGCGCTCGCCGTCGGTCCTGGCGATGACGCCCGCGATCGCGCCCGAGGGCGGGAAGGAACGAAGCCGCCCCGTCAGCGGGTCGGTGAGCTGCAGATGCGGGAAGTACAGCCCCGCGTGATTGCTGCGTACAGGCTCGAACGCGCCGATCCCGGCCCGCGCAGCGTCCACGCTGCCCCAGGTCGACGGCGAGTCGACGAGCAGGAAGATCCGCCGCTCCCGGCACAGCTGCTCGGCGGCGGACAGCACGGTGACCATGTCCTCGGTGGACTCGTACGCCGAAAGCTCCGGCAGAGCCAGCAGGTTGACGTCGTCCACGTCGCGCAGCGCCTGCAGACCGGTCTTGCGCGCCTCGCTGCCGATGAGGTCACGCGGCCCGGGCGGGTCGCCGTCCTTGCCGCCCTGGAGCGGGAAGACGGGCGGGTTGACCGAGGCCTCCAGGCCCAGGTCGTTGGCGCACTCGCCGATGAAGCGGACCACGTCGTCGGGGTCGACGGACCCGGCCACGACCTGGAGGCGGCGGCCGAAGGCGGTGACCTCGGCTCCGGCGAAGGCGTGCTTGCCGGGGGCGTCGGGCAGCGCGCGCAGCTTGCGCTCAAGAAGCAGGGCGAGCTCGGTGACAGTGCGCGGCGGCTCGCCGTCGTGGTCGGGCTCGTAGAGCGTGAACTCCCGCTCCACGTCGCCGATCTTGACCTTCAATTCGACATTGAGGTCCGGCAGCTCTGCAGAGAACGGCTTGGAGACGGTACCGGAGGGGTCGGGCCGGTCCTCGTCGAGCGCCTTGACCCGGACGAGAGAAGAGCCGGAATTGACGACCGTCTCCACGAAGCGGCCGTGGCCGGAGTGCATCGCGAGTCCGGTGAAGGACTCACGGGCGCCGCCACGGGCGTCGAGGATGTGCAGGTTGAACGTCTTGTCCGGGGTGGGGGTGTCGTGGTCGACGGCAACCCGCAGGCCCGAGCCCCAGACGCCGGGCTCCTTGGCGTGCACCTCCAGCACCGGGCACTCGCTGTGCCCCTCGGTGGAGTGGAGCGTGACGCACGCTTCCTCGCCGGTGCCGGCCTTGGCGACGCGGACGATCACCGCGACCGTACCGCCGTTGCCGAAGAACTGGTGCACCGCGTAGCTGACCGCGCTCTGCGAGGTGAGTCCGCCGAAGCGCCGCTCGAAGTCCGCGAAGCTGGTGACCCGCACTGGTTGGTTGAGCGGACCCCGGCGGGTGTGCCCCACGAACGCGGTCACCGACGTGGTGACCGAGGCGATGGTCCGGATGCTGCTGGGAAGTTCTTCGATGTATACGCCGGGATAGCCCATGTGCGTCGGCATTCCCCCTCCATTCCCTTCGCGCACCAAGAGATGAGGAGGGAGGTGAAGAAACCACGCGTATGCGTCCAGCAGGCATACGCGCCCATCACTGCATTCCCCCGTCACACACCCCGTGCGATATCGGTCTCGCAGGGCCATCGGCATGTGCCTGTGCTTGTGGCTCCTGATGCATGAGTGCCTCTGGGGAGTCTGGTTCGCCGCTGAAGGGTCGGTCAAGAGACCGATTCAGTCATCCGGTGATCATTGGCCGTGGCGGGTTCGGCGGCGATTTGGCGTGGTCAGAGGGGTATCGCCGGTCGAATATGGAGAGGTATTCACCATCGCTTCACAGGAAAATGCGATCAGGGGTGGGAAACAAGCCGAATGCAACTGCCCCCGGCGCGCCGCCTTGTGTCCAGTTCGCGATAAATGGCCGACTCCAACTTTCCTTCGGCGGGGCGGCGTTGGCGGGAAAGCTCCCTGGTTGAGGCGGCAATCCGGCCGTCTGGCCGGTCCCTGCGCCACGACCCGGCTGTGGCTGGGCCGATGCCTTCGAGGGCGATAAAGATCAGGACGAAGGTGGTCTTCCTCCGGTCTCTCGTCCAACTCTGCGCCGACGGTTGCGACGTGACCCGTTGACACTCGTGCTAGACAGGCGCCGCGGCGCAGACCGCCTGTCTCGACCGTACGAAGCTCTGGGTGAGCGAGTTCGTCAAGCGGCGGGAGTGAAGCGGCGGGAGTGAGGTCAGACCCGTCCTGCCGCGCGGTGCGGCTCGAACCAGCTGCCGCTGTCCGGTGGCGCGGGCTCAGACTGTGCGTCCGGCTGAGGCTCGGGCTGAGGCGCGGAGTGGGACTCGGGTGCCTGGAGGTCGATCGGGCGCGTACGGGCGTCGGGATCGATCCAGTTCACCGGGCGCGGGTCGAGGAACTGTTCCGCGTGGGAGACGTGTCCGCGCTGTTGCAGCGACGAGGGCAAAGGATCCCGGATAAGCGATTCTGCAGGCAGCCCGCACTCGTACAGCAACTCGGCCGTCTCCTGCACGAACATCACGGGACCACACAGATAGACGGTCTCGCCGGTCCACTGCCGGCGCGCGCGCAGATTGCTCTGCAGCCGTTCCGCGGCCCGCATCCGACCCTCGGCCCGCTCCTCGTACCACCAGTAGGCGCTCAGATAAGGGTGGGCCCGCAGGAGGCCGACGAGGGAGCCCCCGTCGTAGAAGTCGGCCTCGCCACGGGCCACGACATCGATACGGATTCGTGGTGTGGGCTTGCGGGCGAGTAACTCGTCCAGGACCGCTTTGACCGGGGCCCAGCCCGAGCCGGCGGCTATCAGAGTGACGGCCGGAGTGCCGGGCGGCGGGGCGAGCGCGGATCCCGAGGCGGCGCCCAGACGCAGGATGTGGCCGGGCTCTGTGTGGTCGCACAACACATTGCTGAGCAGTCCATGAGCGACCCGGCCGATATGGAATTCGAGCACACCGTCACGGTCGGGGCGGCCGGCCAGCGAGTATGGCCGCCACACACCCGGCAGATTCGGATGCTCGATCGTGGCGTACTGGCCGGGGCGCCATGGATAGCGGGCGGACGGAACGGCGCGGATGACGGCCGTGTGCCCACCGTGCAGCCGGTGCGAGACGACAGTGGCCTCCCACGACGCGGGCTCTTCCGCAGCGACAGAGCTGTGCGCGCCGCCGGTCATGGCCTCGGCTGTGGTTGCGTACACCCGCAGCCAGGCCGCTTCGGTCCGCGCGTCCCACGACTGGGCGCTGTGGTAGCGGACCGCGGCGACGAGACTCTCGCCCACCGCCGCGTAGTCGTCGTCGCATATCCCGAACTTGCGGTGATCCCGGCCGAGTTGAGCCAGGTGGGCGGGGAGCCCGGGGTGGCCGAGATGGTCCACGACCTGGACCAGGGCGGCGAACAGCCGCTCGTACTGATCGTCCATCGCGGTCGGGAACAGCTTCCGCAGCTGCGGATGGTGGGTGAACAGGTGGGCGTAGAAGTAACGCACCACATGACTTGCACGCCGTCTGACGCGCTCCAGGCTCGCTCTGACCAGATCTATGTCGTCGTCGTTCATGGATTCCCCCGGGGCTGCACGGCTGCGCGATAGTTGAACGCGCGTCACAGTGCTGAGCGAGCTGAACCGTATCAACTCGTGGGCGAATCCGAGTCGTTGTGACATCAATTACTTCTCGACTGGAACATTCCCCTTCCGGCCGGGACAACGGACCGCTGCTACAGGCCCTGCCAGACGGGCTTGGCGGCGTAGGTGGCGCGGAAGTAGTCGGCGAGCTTGAGGCTGGAGGCCGCCGCCTCGTCGACCACGACCGTGGCGTGCGGGTGGAGCTGTAGGGCCGATGCGGGCACCAGCGCGGAGAGCGGGCCTTCGACGGCGAGCGCCACGGCGTCGGCCTTCGCCTCGCCGGTGGCCAGCAGGACCAGGTGACGGGCTTCCAGGATGGTGCCGATGCCCTGGGTGATCACGTGGTGGGGGACGTCGTCGATGCCGTCGAAGAACCGGGCGTTGTCCTGCCGGGTCTGCTCGGTCAGCGTCTTGATCCGGGTGCGGGAGGCGAGCGACGAACAGGGCTCGTTGAAGCCGATGTGCCCGTCGGTGCCGATACCGAGCAGCTGGAGGTCGACGCCGCCGGACTCGGCCAGCGCGCGGTCGTAGGCGAGACAGGCGGCCGCGACGTCGTCAGCGGTCCCGTCGGGGCCCATGAAGGACGCGTCGGTGAGCCCGAGGGGTTCGACGACCTCGCGCAGGACCACGGAGCGGTACGACTCGGGGTGGCCGGACGGCAGTCCGACGTACTCGTCGAGCTGGCAGATCCGGGCACGGGAAGCGTCCACTTCCGTGGCGCGCACTTTTGCCGAGAGGGCGTCGTAGATGGGCAGCGGGGTCGAACCAGTGGCGACGCCGAGGAGGGCGTCGGGCTTGCGTCGCAGCAGGTCGGCCATGGCTTCGGCGATGAGCTCGCCGCCCGTGGCGGAGTCCGGAACGATGACAACTTCCACGAAGATCCCTGTCTCTTGAGGCATGGGTGGTGTAGACCAATCTACCTGGTGGGCAGGGGTGCTGTCGCGTGCGGGATGTCCGGCCCCGCTGGGCGTTCCAGCCGCCCCACAGCAGGCCGTACCCGGGGTGAAACCTGGTGGAAATCCCCCGTGCGGTGGCGGCTCTACGCTCGGAGGAGCAGATTCGAAAGAGCGGATGAGGAACCGCGTAGGAGGTGAGCGGATGGTCACCGGCCTCGGACCGCAGACATCGGACCGGAGCAGGCTGCGCTCCGTCAGCGAAGACGATGTGCAGCTGCGCCACTACGTGGTGCACGGCTACCGGCGCGCATACCGGATCGCCGGCGAAGGTCCGGCCGTCCTCCTCGTCCACGGCATAGGCGACTCCTCCGCCACCTGGGTGGACCTGATCCCCGGGCTGGCCCGTCGCTACACCGTCATCGCACCCGACCTCCTCGGCCACGGCGCCTCGGACAAACCGCGTGCGGACTACTCGGTTGCGGCCTACGCGAACGGCATGCGGGACCTGCTCGGAGTGCTCGGCATCGACCGGGCCACCCTCGTCGGCCATTCGCTCGGCGGCGGAGTGGCCATGCAGTTCGCGTACCAGTTCCCCGAGCGCACCGAACGACTGGTCCTGGTCAGCGCGGGCGGCGTCGGCCGCGAGGTCAATCCCGTTCTCAGGGCGGTCTCCCTGCCGGGCGCCGACCTGCTGCTCTCGGCGCTGAACCTGCCGGGGATGCGGCAGGGGACCGGCCTGTTCGCCGAGCTGATCAGGATGCTGGACACCGACCTCGGGCAGGACGCGCCCGAGCTGCTCAACCTCGTGGACGCGCTGCCGGACGCGACCTCGCGCAGCGCCTTCATCCGCACACTGCGGGCCGTCGTCGACTGGCGTGGCCAGGTGGTGACCATGCTCGACCGCTGCTATCTGGCGCAGGGGATGCCGACGATGCTGCTGTGGGGATCGCGCGACAGCGTGGTGCCGGTTGAGCACGCGCACGGCGCGCATGCGGCAATGCCCGGAAGCCGACTGGAGATCTTCGAGGGCGCGGGCCACTTTCCCTTCCACGCCGATCCGGCGCGTTTTCTGGCGCTGGTCGAGGACTTCATCGAAACGACCCGCCCCGCCGACTGGAGTACGGAGCGCTGGCGGGAGCTGCTGCGGGCCGGGCGCGTTGTCGAGGACGAGCTGCAACTGGCGAGCGAGCGCAGCGCGACCTGAGGACGCGCCTGCTTGTCAGAACAGAGGGAGTTGCCCGGGGAAGTCCGGCACGAAAGCGCCGTCGAGATCGGGCTGCAGGGCCGGATCGAACTGCGCCTGCCGCCGGGACCCCGGGCAGGAGACCAACTCGGCCGCGGTACGCGAGCCAACCGGGTCATGGCGGGCGAACCGCCCGGCGACGACGGCGATTTCGCGACGGCAGACCGGACAACGGCGGCGGGGAGCGGACATGCTCCCAGTCTGCCAGCCGGCTGGACGGGCCTCGTTGCCGCGCCGGCGCCGCCCCAGGCGGCTGATCGGAGCCGGTGAGCAGACCGACAGCATCTCCACCTCGTCACCGCACCTCGACAAGGCGGGCGAACGCCACGACGTTCCCGTCGTAGCCGGTCTTCTTCGTATAGCCGCCGCCGCAGGTGATCAGGCGCAACTCCGGTGCCGGGGTGTCCCGGTAGACGCGGGCGGCCGGAAAGTTCTTCTTGGCGAAGATCTCGATGCCGTACACGGCGAACACTGCCGTGCGGCCGTCCCCGCGCAGGATCTCGATACGACTGCCCCGCTCCAGTGCGCCGAGTGAGTAGAAGACGGCCGGGCCCGCCTTGTTGTCGACATGGCCGACGATGACGGACGTGCCCCGTTCGCCGGGGCCGGCCGCGCCTTTGTACCAGCCGGCGAGATTGCTCTTCTCCAGCGGCGGCGCATCGATCCGGCCGTCGGCGCCGAGGCCGACCTCGGTGAGCGGGGCGTCGAGCCGGACGGACGGAATGGTGATCCGCCGTGGCGGGGAGTGGGGGAGCGCATCGGGCGCGGGCGGCAGCGGGTCGGCCGCGCTGTGGCGGGCCGCGACGGCGGAGCCTGGCTGGGGCGGGCCGCCGGCCGGCTCGGTGGATCCGTTGCGCAGGAGGAACAGCCCGAGCAGCAGGACAGAGGCGACCGTGAACCACGAGCTGCGGTGCTTGAACGTGTGCATGGGCGCTCTTCCTCGGTCCCGCTTGTGTCTCGGGTGGCGCTCCGCCGCCCAGGACCTCGGGGCCCGGGGCGGCGGAGCCGCTGTGTCGGCGTCAGACGCCTTCTCCTGACCTGCGGCGCAGCAGCAGGACGCCGCCGCCGAGCACACCTCCCGCGACGAGGGCGGAGCCGGCGGCGATCTGCGCGGGGCTCAGATCGGCGAAGCTGCCACCGGCGCCGGCATCGACGCCCGCGCCGGGCTTCCTCATGTCGGAACCGGTCTGCGACGTTCCCGTGCCTGTGTGCGAGTCGCCGGTCTCGGCTTCGGTCCTGGTGGGCGCCTGGCCGGTCTCGGCTTCGTTCTTGGTGGGCGCCTGGCCGGTTTCGCCCTTGGTCTCGGTCTCGGTGTGTGAGTCGCCGCTTTCGGCCTTGGTCTCGGTCTCAGTGAGTACGTCGCCGGGTTCGGTCTCCGTGAGCGCGTCCCCGGTCCCGGCCGCGGTCCCGGTGAGCGCGTCCTCGGTTTCGGCCTCGGTCCCGGTGGGCGAGTCCCCCGTCTCCGTCCCGGTCGCGGTGAGCGAGCCGGAGCCGCTGCTGATGGCGAGGGCCGTGGTGACCTTCTCGCCGTTGCAGTCGAAGGTGACCTCGTCCTCGGCGCCCGGCTTGGCCTTCGCGTCGATCTTCGCCGTGCCGGGATGGCCTTCATCGAGCGTGACGGTTTCGAAGACCCCGGATGACACGGTCACGGTCGGGACTTCACACTCGGCGGCGTTCAGAGTCACGGTGCCGCCGGGCGCGACGGTCGAGGGGGTGACCGTGAAACCGGAAGGGGTGATGTCGCCCTCGTCGGCGGCCAGGGCGGCTGGGGCGCCGACGGTCAGCGCGGCGGTGCCGATCAGGGCGATGGAGGCGACACGTATCGCACGCATGGTCAGTTCTCCGTGTTCCCGAGGGTCGTTGCGGACGACTTCCGTGCAGGAGAAGAAGTGCCCCTCGTTGGGAAGGACGCTAGGAGGCCGACCGGGGCGCCGCATGCGGCGAGGGCGGCGCGGCCTCGGCGTGTCACCACCCGTCTGTCGCAGTGACCGCGACGGTCGTGCCAGGTCACGCGGTACGGCCGGGAGCCCGGCGGATCCGCGGCGTACGCGAGTCCGATCGAGTGACGGCGTCACCCGGTGGCTCTGCGGGAGCGAGCCACCGGGTCCGGCCGACAACCCCAGGCCCTAACGGAGCGTCACGGACGGCGTGAGGTGATCCTCGGTGCAGTGAACGTCCCACATGTCCGTCAGCCCTCCGGGCGCAGCAGACCGCGCTCGTACGCCTTCACGAGCCGCTGCGGCACCTGGTGCGGGACGCCGTCGACGGTGATGGTCACCAGCTGGGGCGTGGTGGCCTTCCACTGGGCGCGGCGGTGGCGGGTGTTGCTGCGGGACATCTTGCGCTTGGGTACGGCCATGGGACCGGGGACCTCCTGGGTGGGGATGTGCCCGGGACGCTACCTGAAAATGGTTCCCGTTAGCAATTGGGCTGGGCCGGTATCCGTCGGCCCCCGGCCGGAGGCTCACACCTTCCGGTAGTCGTACGCCTCCGAGGCTGCCGCCTCCACCGCGTCCAGGTCGCCGCCCGCCGAAGCGGTCACCACGGCTGCCACCGCCCCCTCCACGAAAGGCGCGTCCACCAGCCGTGTCCCGTCCGGGAGTTCGTCGCCCTCGGCCAGTAGTGCCTTCACCGTCAGCACGGCGCTGCCCAGATCGACGAGGACGGCCACCCCCGCGCCCCCGTCGACAGTGGCCGCGGCCGCCGTGATCAGCTCCGAGCTGGTCCCGAGGCCACCGTCCGCAGTGCCGCCCGCCGGGGCGACGGGCGCGGTCGCGCCGCCGCCCGCGAGCCCCTTGGCCAGCTCGGCGACCGTCGCGGCCACCTCTGCGCTGTGCGAGACCAGCACGATCCCGACCGGCTTGTCGGTGCTCATCCCGCCACCTCCGCCAGCGCCGCGATCAGCAGGGCGGAGGAGGTCGCCCCCGGGTCCTGGTGCCCGATGCTGCGCTCGCCCAGATAGCTCGCCCTGCCCTTGCGCGCCTGCATCGGCACGGTCGCAAGTGCGCCCTGCTCGGCCGCCTCGCGTGCGGCCGCGAACGACCCGGTGGAGTCGCCGAGCGCCTCGACCGCCGGATTGAGTGCGTCCAGCATCGTCTTGTCCCCGGCCTTGGCCCCGCCCAGCTGTGCCACCGCGGCCACGCCCGCACGCAGCGCATCGGCCAGCTGCCCGGGCGTCACCTCGGCGTCGTCACCGAGCGCCTTTCCCGTACGCCGCAGAAGCGTCCCGTACAGCGGACCGGAGGCGCCGCCCACCGTTGAGATCAACTGCCGTCCCGCCAGGGTCAGTACGGCCCCGGGTGTATGGGGCGCCTCCTTCTCCAGGACCGCCGTCACCGCCGTGAAACCGCGCTGGAGATTGTTGCCGTGGTCGGCGTCGCCGATCGCCGAGTCCAGCTCGGTGAGGCGGTCCGCCTCACGGTCCACGGCAGTCGCGGCGGTCGTCAGCCAGCGGCGGAAGAAGTCGGCGTCGAGCACATGAACTCCCTGTCGTGAGTGGGCGGGTTGGCGAGTGGGCGGGGCCGTGCGCAGGTCCTGGACGGTCAGCGGCCCCAGCGGAGCGCGGGAGTCTGCACCGGCGCGTCCCACAGCCGCAGCAGCTCCTCGTCGACCTGGCAGAGCGTCACCGAACAGCCTGCCATGTCGAGCGAGGTCACATAGTTCCCGACGAGCGTACGGGCGACGGGCACTTGGCGCTCTGCGAGCACCCGCTGCACCTCGGCGTTGAAGCCGTACAGCTCCAGCAGCGGCGTCGCACCCATGCCGTTGACGAGCGCGAGCACCGGGCCCGATGGCTCCAGATCCTCCAGTACGGCGTTCACGGAGAAGTCCGCGATCTCCCGCGACGTCATCATCGCGCGCCGCTCACGACCGGGCTCACCGTGGATGCCGATGCCCAACTCCAGCTCACCCGACGGGAGATCGAAGGTCGGACTGCCCTTCGCGGGCGTCGTGCTGGCGCTCAGCGCGACACCGAAGCTCCGGGAGCTCTCGTTCACCTGCCGGCCAATCGCCTCGACCCGCTCCAGCGGTGCACCCTCCTCGGCGGCCGCACCGGCGATCTTCTCGACGAACAGGGTCGCGCCGGTGCCGCGCCGGCCCGCCGTATAGAGGCTGTCGGTCACCGCGACGTCATCATTGACGAGCACCTTGGCGAGACGGACACCCTCGTCCTCGGCGAGCTCGGCGGCCATGTCGAAGTTGAGGACGTCGCCCGTGTAGTTCTTGACGATGAACAGCACCCCCTCGCCACTGTCGACAGCGGCGGCCGCCCGCGCCATCTGGTCCGGCACCGGGCTCGTGAAGACCTCTCCCGGACACGCCGCAGAGAGCATCCCGGGCCCGACGAAGCCGCCGTGCAGCGGCTCGTGCCCGGACCCGCCCCCGGAGACGAGCCCCACCTTGCCGGCGACGGGTGCGTCACGCCGTACGATCACCCGGTTCTCCACATCGACCGACAAGTCGGGGTGCGCGGCCGCCATACCGCGCAGGGCGTCGGCGACGACGGTCTCCGGCACATTGATGAGCATCCTCATGAGTACCTCCTGGTGAGCGCGGCCGCGTTTGTGAAGATCGCAGACCGTCGTATCGACGCCTTCATGTCCGCCTTCTCTCGGTAGAGGGCGGTGGTGGTCGACAGGCGGGCCTTTCCGCCCGCCTTCTATTAAGAGGGTAGATCGCTCAGACCTCGTTGGGGGTGCAGCGGCACCCCGTCCTTCCGCGGCATCGCTTCGAACAGCTGTGACATTTCCGTGATTCCTGGCGCAGTGATCTATGGGGGACGTCGGCACAGGCGTGCCGTGTCAGCACGATGAAGAGGAACGAGTGGGCAAGCTTGGGGGCGGCCGCCGTGCACAGACGTACGACGGAGAGCTGGGTGAGGCGGTCGAGCGGGCGCAGGAGGGGGACGAGGGCGCCTTTGCCGCCGCCTACCGGCTGGTGCATCCCCCTCTCCTCGGCTTTTTGCGTGGTCTGGTCGGGGACGACGCCGAGGACGTGGCGTCCGAGGCATGGCTCGAGATCGCCCGTGATCTGGGGCGGTTCCGTGGAGATGGAGCGGGGTTCCGGGGGTGGACCGCGAGCATCGCGCGCAACCGTGCCATCGACCATCTGCGTCGGCTGAAGAGCCGCCCTCGGGCCACGCTCTTCGAGAGCGAACTGGCCGAGCTGCCGGCCAAGCAGGACACGGCCGGCGAGGCATTCGAATCCATCTCCACCGAGCAGGCCCTCGCATTGATCGCGAAGCTGCCCCGGCAGCAGGCGGAAGCGGTGCTCCTGCAGACGGTTATCGGCCTCGACGGGGCGTCGGCCGCACGGGTGCTGGGCAAGCGGCCGGGAGCGGTACGCTCCGCCACGCACCGCGGGCTGAGGCGGCTGGAGAAACACCTCGCTGCGCTTCAGCCCATGCGTGTGACAGATTCCGACTCTCGTGCGCTGGGAGAGGGGAGATGACCGAGAACCGACCCCGAGGTGCCATGAACCCCGAGCAGCAGACGCCGACGCTCGAGGACTTGCTGGCTGCCGCCGCGCGTCCCATGCCCTCCCCGGCGGAAGGCGAGGTGCGGGCTGTGGCCGCATTCCGGGCTGCGCATGACGAGGGCGCGCCGGCCGCACTCACGCGACCCGAGGACGACTGGCGCCCGAAGAGTCCGGGCGTAGGAACTCGGCGGATCAAGGTGGGCATCGGCGCTCTCGTCGCGGGAGCCATGCTGGGCGGGGTGGCGATGGCAGCGGGCGCGATCCCGACGCCGTTCGGCGAGCCGCCGCTCAAGCCGGGGCCGACGCCGAGTGCCTCGTCACGCAACGCGGAGAATCCGGGGGAGCCGGAGCCCCCGTCGACGAGCGGACCCGGCGCTCGCACCCCCGGTGAGCGACCGCCGACGGCGAAGGACGATCTGGCGCACTGCCGCGCCTACGAGTCGAAGGAGGGGCGGGGCGCAGCGCTGGACGGCACCGCCTGGCAGCGGCTCGAGGATGCGGCGGGCGGCCCGGACGCGGTGGCGGCGTACTGTGCGCGGCTGTTGAGCGAGCAGCCTGTCAAGGCGTCGCCGCAGGCCCGCCCGTCCAAGGGCGAGGGCGGCAGGAACGACGCGCCGCCCGCGGAGCAGCAGGGCGGTTCGGGCAATGGAGCCGCTCCGACGAAGAAGCCGCCGGGCAAGCAGTAGGCGGTGTCCCTCACTGCCCGTAGCTCATGAACCAGTGTGCGTCGAAGTGCCGGGCGGTCGAGCACGGGTGCCGCCGGTCGGTGAGCATGCGGAAGATGAACTCCGCGGTCGAGCCGTCGAACCGGATCCAGTCGCTGTAGTCGTCCTTCGTCACCAGGATGGGCCAGCGATCGGGGTCCGCCCCTTCCGTCAGCCAGTAGAACGAGTCCTCCCGCTCGCTTCCCGCCCACTGCAGGAGCCCGCCCGGGGCAGGGAACAACCGGTGCGGCGCCCACATGCTGTCGCCGTCCTCGCTGTCCCATGAGGCCATCGACAGAGCATGCTCGACGATGTCGAGGCACCCGGACGGACCATTGGGGAGGAACATGTCGAGACAGCCGTCGAAGGAGCCGCACCCGAAGATCTGAACCAGCTGCTTGTAGTCGCCGGGCAGACCGATACCCAGCCACGCCTCGGCCGTCTCCCAGCCGACCGTGTGCGTCAGTTCCCGGTCCTGGCCCGTGACGAAGACGACGCGGTCGACCCAGGTGGCGTCCTCCGGAAGCTCCTCGAGTGCCGGGGCGGCCCGATGCGCGACGAGAACCACGGGCCGTATGCCGTTGTCGGCGGCAACGATGCCGCAACCGATCCACCGGCTGCCGTACGCCCATGCGTACATCTCTCTCACGTGCTCCCCGAAGGGGGCAAGGAGCGGCAGTCCGGTTCTCTCGGTGAGCGTCGGCGCACTGTGCCCGCGCCTGACGAGCGGGCGCGGCCGGCCGTACCGCTCGCTCACCGCGTCGAGAAGGCCGGGCAGACGTGGTGAGCCGGAAGCGTTCAGACACATATGGCCCGCCGCATGCCCGGGCTCACCGCATTCCAGCTTCCCCGGGTCCCGATGGGTCAAGTGGTCTACTGCCGCCAGCAGTTCACGTTCATTCATCGCGGGTCGCCTCATCCAGTCCTTGAGCGCGCAGTCCCTGAACGCGCAGCCCTTGAGCGCGAAGAGCCGGCCGGCCGCGCGGACCGGGCCCCGGGGGCCTGGGCCACGCAGCCGGCCGACGTCGGTCGGTTACGGCGTCAGCACCTGGCCGATGCGGACGCCCGCGGGCGCGCCCAGCGCCGCGGTGCCGTAGTACACACCCGACGAAGGGATCACGCCGGACGTGCTGCTGTTGTCGATCTGAAGGATCGTGCCGTTGTTCGCATCCTCGCCGTCCGCGCCGATGGCCAGGTCCGCCCGTGTGTAGCCGGACAGGTCGGTCAGCGAGACGGATGAGCCGAGGCGGTCGCCGGCCTCGGCGTCACCGGGGATCCCGGTGGTGTCCTGCGTATAGGCGAACGAGCCGGTGCCGGTCGGGCCTGTGGCCGAGCCGCGCAGCAGGATCACCATGCCCGCGTCCGCGCGAGTGACCGCATTGCGCGTGATGTCCTCGCCCGGCACGCCGGTCAGAATGTCCGCGTACCCGTCGAGGTTGAGATCACCTACGGAGACGGCGGCACCCATGTCGTCACCGGTCTCGCCCGCCTCCGGGACACTGGCGGAGTCCTGGTGAAGGGTGATCCGGCCGGTGGAGGTCAAGCCGGTGGCCGAGCCGAGAACCACCGTCACCGCGCCGCCCTTGGCCGTCGTGCCGGACTCGGTGGCCGAGGGCTGTCCGACGGCGAGGTCGGTGTATCCGTCGCCGTTGATGTCGCCGGCCGCGAGGGCACGGCCGCCCCGCGCGTCGAGGATCCCGACCCGCTGCAGGCCGGACGCGGAGCCTTTCAGCCACAGCAGTCGCGAAATCCCGGCCGGGTCACGGAAGTTGACCGCGACGTCGGCGTAGCCGTCCTTGTTGAAGTCACCGGTGGCGGCCGAGGCGTAGGCGACGGCCCCGGTGTACGCGGCGGTGTTCAGCAGGCCGGACTGGGACGCGCCGGTCGCGGAGTCGTACGCCCACCAGCGGCCCGGCACACCCGGAGCGACGGAGAAGACGTCCGCCTTGCCGTCGGCGTTGAAGTCGCCTGCGGCGACCGTGGTGCCCAGCTTCTCGCCGTTGGTACGGACGGCGGCATCGGTCCAGTACGCCTTGCCGCTGTTGAGCGCCGGGCCGTACAGGACGCTGACGGAGCCGGTGTCGACCTGTGACGCCAGTTCGTTCTCGCCCGGGACGCCGATGACCAGGTCGGCGTAGCCGTCGCCGTTGACGTCTGCGTACGCAGAGGAGGCGCCGAAGGCGTCACCGCTCTCGGAACGGCCGGGAACGCCCGCGCTCTCCTGGTTGAGAGTTCGCTTCCCGGCGTCGGTCGGGCCGTTGACAGTGCCGGGCAGGACCGTGACCGAGCCGTCGCCGCTCGCGACCCGCGGCAGGCCGGCGACCAGATCGGTGATGCCGTCCCGGTTGAAGTCGGTGGTCGGGATCGCGGAGTTGCGGCCGGGACCGGCCGCGAAGTCACGGATCGAGGAGAGCTTGGCGTACAGGTTCTTGCCGGGGCACGCGGTGGCGAAGCCGTCGCGGTGACCGGAGACGGTGTTCAGCGTGGCCTGCTGGCCCTCGGTGTACTTCCCGGTGTTGCCCTGGGCGGTCAGCGTCACCGTGCCCTTGGGGTTGCCGCCGTACTGGCCGAGCTTCCAGGCGGCGACGCGGGCTGCCGACTGCAGCGCGGCGGGGGTCGGCTTCCCGGCCGGCTTGCTCGTCGCGGCGTCGCCCTCGAAGTCACCAAGCAGGGCGATGCCGGTGGAGTAGCTGTTGAAGCCGTAGGTGTGCGCGCCCTTGACCGGCAGGTCGACCCCGCCGCCGCGGCCCTCGAAGATCTGGCCGCACTTGTCGACCAGGAAGTTGTAGCCGAGGTCGTTCCAGCCCTCGGTCTTGACGTGGTACGTCATGATGCCGCGGACCAGTGCGGCCGACTCGGCGCAGCTGTAGTTGTTCGAGCCGACGGTGTGGTGGATGAAGACCGCCTGCACCTTGTCGATGTACTCGGCGGGGTCGTCGACCATCGACTCGTCGGCGCCCCACTGGGCGCGGTTGACGATCGGCGGCTGCTTCACGGTCGAGGGCGGCGCGGTCGGCTTGGTGGGCGTCGGGGCCGGCGTCTCGGTGGGTGTCGCTGTGGGGCTTGCCGTCTCAGTCGGAATGCTCGTCGGCGAGACCGTCTCGGTCGGGGCCGCGGAGTCCGTCGGAGTCACAGGGTCGGTCGGCGACGCCGGGTCCGTCGGGGTGACCGGATCGGTAGGGGAGGCGGACGGGGTCTCCTCCGCGAACGCGGCGTTGTCCATGAGCGGCGCGGCCGGGTTCTTGGCCTCGGCCTTGCTGACGCCCGGGTCGACCATGTGCAGCTTCAGGTCCTTGGGCAGCGCCTTGCCCGAGTCGACGCGTACCTGCACGGCGGTGGACGGTCCGACCCACAGCGGCTCGGACGCTCCGCGGTCGGCGCCCTCGGCGCCCTCGGGCCGGTGTGCCTCCAGGTCCAGCGCCTGCCAGCCGGACCACTTGCCCGTCTCGGCGCTGCGCGTACGCACCCGGGCCGTGCCCTCGACCTCGGCGGCCGAGCTGTCCCAGCCGATGCCGACGAGGGAGAACGGCTCGGTGTCGGTGTTCGGCAGCTCCCTCTTCGTGGCTCCGCCCTTGGCGAGCTCGAGCGTGCGCAGCTTGGCCGCCCGCTCCTCCTGGTGCGGCTTCTTGGGCGCATCGGACGGGTTGGCGGTGGCTATGGTGACCACCCCCGCCCCGCCGAGGACCACAGCGCCCACGGTCAGCCAGACTCGGCGCTTCATGCTCAGTGGTCTGTACGCATGCGACGTACGCGGGCTCAAGTGCCCCACCTCTCCGAAAAGTTCACTTGCGGCACGCCCGTCACGTGGGCGGCCTGCAGTACCCAGCGCGCCCCGCCGCCAAAACATCACGGGTCACAGCAAGAAGTGATGTGGATCACTTTCGGGCCCTGACTGTTGGCGCAGGACCGCGCCGCCTGCGAACTGCGCCGCGGGAGCGGCTCGGCTCTTCAGGTGGCGTCGTGGAAGACCAGGTCCAGGGTGTGCCGGTGCCTCGTCGAGGCCGATGGCGACCTGCAACGGGAAGACCCCGTCGCCGAACAGGTCGCATTGCGGCGCTGTCCAGCGCCTCCTCGACAGACTGCCGCCCATGGAGGCCACGGAATAGAACGGCGTATTCCGGGCACCCGTCCCAAAAGAGGGCCATCGCACAGCCCCGCCGCCAGGGGAACATGCGCGGAAAGAAGGTGGTGCGTCGTGGCTGGACGTGCCGACGCAGCCAAGAGGCGCCTCATGGTCGCCGTCCGGCAGATGCCGGCTCAGGATGCTTTTGTGCTGACACTCGCGGGTGAGCTCGACCATGATTCGGTCGAGGCGCTGCGCGAAGCCCTTGCCGACGGCTTGGCGTCCGGGGCGGGCCGGATTCTGGCCGACTGCTCGGACCTGCGGTTCTGCGACTCGACCGGGCTGAATGCTCTGCTGCACAGTCGACTCGCCGGACGTGAGGCGGGCGTTCGACTGGAACTTGTCGCCCTGCAACCGCCGGTTGCCCGCATGTTTGAGATCACTGGCGCGGGCGCCGTCTTCCGTATGCACGCGAGTCTCGACGAGGCTTTGGCGGAGAGTTCACAGAGGTAGGACCGTTCACAGAGAGTGGAGGAGGAGGTCGTGAGTGTCGTCCTCCCGTCGCGGGGGCAGACCCGCCGACTCGTCCTGTACGGCACCGAGGGTGTCGTAGGGCGCTGCCGAGACTTCAGCCGGGACGCCTTGATCGACTGGGAATGGATTCCCGCCGCGGACGAGGACGGCCAGGCGGTCGTCGAGGATGTGCTTCTGCTGGTGTCCGAAGTCGTCACCAACGCCTGCCTGCACGCCCACGGACCTCAGGAACTCATGCTGCACTGCTCACCTGACCGGCTGAGGATCGAGGTCACCGACGACAGCCCGGTTCACCCGCGGCCGCGCCCGTTCGCCGCGGCTGTGCCAGGCGGTCATGGTCTGGTGGTCCTGGACAGGCTCGCCCGGAGCTGGGGCTCCGTACCTCGTGGGACCGGGAAGGCGGTGTGGGTGGAGGTGGCAGCGCCGGCCCGTTTGCAGGGGACTCGGCAGCAGTAGCGAGCGGTAGAGCTACCCGCTGACCGTCTCAACCGTCACCGTCGTCCAGCAGCAGGGCCTCGCGCATCAGCGTCAGGACGTGGGCCAGCAGCCGCGAGACATGCATCTGCGAGATGCCCAGCCGCTCACCGATCTCACGCTGCGTCAGGTCCTCGACGAACCGCAGGGACAGAATCAGCCGGTCCCGCTCGGAAAGAGTGGCGACCACCGGCTTCAGTGCCGCGATGCATTCCACCGTGTCGAAGGCATGCTCGTCCTGGCCGAGGCACCGTTGCGCCGGGCCCGGGGCCTGGTCGTCCTCGAGCGGCGCGTCCAGCGAATGGGCGCTGTAGCCGTTCGCCGCCTGCCGGCCCTCCCGCACCTCCGCCTCGTCGACGCCCAGGTGGACGGCGAGCTCGGCATCCGTCGGCGGGTGACCCAGCCGCTGCTCGAGTGTGTCCGACGCCCGGGCGATGCCGATGCGCAGCTCCTGCAACCGTCGCGGCACCCGCACAGCCCAGCTGGCATCCCGGAAGAAGCGCTTGATCTCACCCTCGATGGTCGGGAGCGCGAAGGAGACGAACTCGACCTCACGCTCGACGTCGAAGCGGTTGATGGCCTTGATCAGGCCGATCGTGCCGACCTGGAGGATGTCCTCCATCGACTCGCTGCGGTGCGAGAACCGGGTCGCGGCGAACTTGACGAGGCTGAGGTTGAGCTCGACCAGGGTGTTGCGCACATACGCGTACTCCGGTGTGCCCTCCTCCAGTGATGCGAGCCGCTGGAACAGCGATACGGAGAGTGCCCGCGCGTCCATGGTGCCGATCGTCCGTGGGTCCGGGATCTCCGGAAGGTCGAGAAGCGCCGGCGGGCGTGGGGCGGGCGCGGCGGAGACGGCGGAGACGGCGGAGACGGCGGAATCGCGGGTGCGCGAGAGGCTGGACATGAGGCTCCTTCGACGCTGCTGGGTGATCGTCGTGTGAGCACCTCTTGAATATTTACCCGAATGGCGCGTTTTGATGCTTTATGCCCCTATGGGAGCGGCTGGCTCCGGGGTGTCCCTCACACCCCCACGTGCGAGAGTGGACGTGTCGTCGGTCGCAGCAGGCGAGGTCAGCGATGGATTCTGCGCACACCTCCGGTGAACGGCTCGGTCGCCCATCGGCGGAACTGAGCGAAGAAGGGCTCCGGAAACTGCTCGCGGGGCTCACAGCAGTACGTGACGGCGACTTCTCCCACCGGCTGCCGGACGACGAGGCGGAGCTCCTCGGCGAGATCGCGGCTGTCTACAACGGGATGGTCGACCAATTGTCCCTGGTCACGTCCCAGGTCACCCGGGTCGCCAGCGAAGTCGGCGGCGAAGGGCGGCTCGGCGGCCACGCGCGCGTCCCCCAGGTCAGCGGCGTATGGCTGGAGCTCACCACCGGCGTCAACACGATGGCCGACAACCTCACCTCACAGGTCCGCTCGATATCCCAGGTCGCCTCCGCGGTCGCGCGGGGTGATCTCGACCAGAAGATCAGAGTCGACGCCCGCGGGGAGATCCTGGAGCTGAAGGAGACCATCAACACGATGGTGGAGCGGCTGTCCACCATGGCGGAGGAGGTCACCCGCGTCGCCCGCGAGGTCGGCACGGAAGGAAACCTCGGCGGTCAGGCGACGGTACGGGGCGTCTCGGGTACCTGGAAGGACCTCACCGACAACGTCAACTCCATGGCGAACAACCTGACCAATCAGGTACGTAACATCGCCCAGGTCACCACGGCCGTCGCGGAGGGTGATCTGACCCGCAAGATCGATGTCGACGCGCGCGGTGAGATTCTCACGCTGAAGACCACCATCAACACCATGGTCGACCAGCTGTCGTCGTTCGCCGCCGAGGTCACCAGGGTGGCCCGCGAGGTCGGCAGCGAGGGCCGGCTGGGCGGCCAGGCCGAGGTGGAAGGTGTCTCCGGCACCTGGAAGCGGCTCACCGAGAATGTGAACGAACTGGCCGGAAACCTCACCCGGCAGGTGCGCGCCATCGCCGAGGTGACCAGCGCCGTCGCCGAGGGTGACCTGACCCGTTCCATCACGGTGGAGGCGCCGGGCGAGGTCGGTGACCTCAAGGACAACATCAACGCCATGGTCGAGTCACTGCGCGCGACCACCCGCGCCAATGAGGAGCAGGACTGGCTCAAGACCAATCTGGCTCGTCTCTCCTCATCGATGCAGGACAGCCGCAACCTCTCCGCGGTCGCTGAGCTGATCATGGACGAGGTGCCGCGGCTGGTCTCCGCGCCCTACGCCGCTTTCTTCCTTGCTCAGGAGACGCCCGACGGGCGCGACACCGAGCTCGTCATGATGGCTTCGTACGGCGGCCCCGGCGGCCCGGACAAGCCCCCGCGCCGCTTCCGGCTCGGACAGTCGCTGGTCGGCCAGGCGGCGCGCAGCAGGCGTACGCTCACCGTCGACGGTCTGCCGCCCGGATACGCGACGATGTCCTCCGGTATCGGCTCGGCCGAGCCCACGACCCTGATCGTGCTGCCGATCGTCGTCGAAGGCCAGGTGCTCGGAGTCATGGAACTCGCGGCGCTGCGGCCCTTCACCGGCATCCACCGGGACTTCCTCGACCGGTTCAGCGAAACGGTCGGCGTCATCGTCAAATCGCTGATCGCCAGCGCCCGTACGGACGAGCTGCTCGAGCAGTCCCAGCGCCTGACGAGCGAACTGAGCACCCGGTCCCAGGAACTCCAGTCGCGCCAGGAGGAGTTGCAGCGTTCCAACGCCGAACTTGAGGAGAAAGCGGCGCTGTTGGTGGAGCGCAACCGGGACATCGAAGGCAAGAACCTGGAGATCGAGGCCGCCCGTCAGGAACTTGAGGCCCGCGCACTCCAGCTCTCGCGTACGTCGATGTACAAGTCGGAGTTCCTGGCCAACATGAGCCACGAGCTGCGCACACCGCTCAACAGCCTGCTGATCCTCGCCCAGCTCCTCGCCCAGAACGCGGAGGGCAACCTGACGGAGAAGCAGGTCGACTACGCCGAAGTCATCCACTCCGCGGGTTCCGATCTGCTTCAGCTGATCAATGAGATCCTCGACCTGTCGAAGGTCGAGGCGGGCAAGATGGACGTCCATACGGAACCTGTCAACTTGTCCCGGCTGCTGGACTACGTCGAGATCACCTTCCGGCCCCTCGCGAGCGAACGCGACCTGCAGTTCCAGGTGGTCAGGGCGCCGAACATGCCGGAAGCCGTCGTCACCGACGAGGCGCGACTGCGGCAGGTGCTGCGCAATCTGCTCTCCAACGCCATGAAGTTCACCGAGCACGGACGGGTCGAGCTGCGCGTCGAGTACGCCGACGACGACGAGCTGGCGCATTCCCTGCGCGGCCACCCCGCACTCGCGTTCAGAGTCTCCGACACCGGAATCGGCATCGCCGAACAGCACTTGGAGACGATCTTCGGAGCGTTCCAGCAGGGCGACCTGGCCACAGGACGGCGCTACGGCGGTACGGGGCTGGGGCTGTCCATCAGCCGTGAAGTGGCTCAACTCCTCGGCGGCGAGATAGGGGTGACGAGCAGGATCGGTGAGGGGAGCAGCTTCACGCTCTACCTGCCGGTCGGCGGCGTCGGCCGCCCGAAGGAACAGGCCGCGAGCGTCAGTGGGCGGCGGCAGGAGGGCGGCCCCCGTCCGCAGGAACCGACGCTGACCGGGCGCGTGGCGCTGATCGTGGACGACGACGAGCGGAACGTCTTCGCGCTCACCGCGATCCTGGAGCGCGAGGGCATGCGCGTCCTGCGGGCGGACAACGGCCAAGCCGGCATCGAGCTCCTCGCCGCGCACGGCGACGTGGAGCTGATCCTGATGGACGTGATGATGCCCGGCATGGACGGGCTCTCCGCCACCGCCGCGATCAGGGAGATGCCACGCTTCGCCAAGGTCCCGATCATCGCGGTGACCGCCAAGGCGATGCCCGGCGACCGGGCCAGGACGCTGGCCGTCGGAGCCAACGACTACGTCACCAAGCCCGTCGACGCGGACGAGCTGATCGCCAGAATCCACAAATGGCTGGGCGATTGACGCGCGCGGGAGCCTTCAGGACACGCGGGAGCCTTCAGGACACGCGCAGGACGACCAGGCTGGTGTCGTCGTCCGTATCGCCGGTGACGACACTCAGCAGCCGGTCCGCCTGCTCGTCGACGCCGCCGGGCGCCAATCGCTCGGCTGCGCGCCGCAGGACGGCCAGACTCTCGTCCAGCCCCGCGTGCCGGCGCTCGACGAGCCCGTCGGTGTAGAGCAGCAGCGTGTCCCCGGGAAGCAGCCGCGTCATGGTCTGCGTATAAATGGCGCGCGGCAGAGCTCCCAGCAGGATGTTGTGCGGGGCGTCGAGCAGTTGGGCGCGCCCGTCGCGCAACAGCAGTGGCGGCAGGTGGCCGGCGCTCACCCAGCACAGGGACCGGTCCGCCGGTTCGTAGATGCCGCAGACCGCAGTCGCGGTCGGTTTGCCGTCCATGTGCAGCGCGAGGTCGTTCAGCCATTCCATGAGCCGGCCGGGGGAGTTGCCCGTGAAGGCCAGGCCGTGCAGCGCGTTGCGCAGCGAGACCATGCCGGTGGCGGACTCGATGCCATGGCCGGCGATGTCGCCCACCGCCAGCAGGATCCGGCCGTCGGGCAGCGGCAGTACGTCGTACCAGTCGCCACCGACGCGGTATTCCTGGGCCGCCGGCCGGTAGCGGGCCGCGACCTGGAGACCGGGCAGCCCCTCCAGCGCGGGCCCCTCCGGGACAATCGCGCGCTGGAGCTGGAGTACGACCTGGTGGCGGAGCGCGGCCTGCGCCTGGGCGGCGGTCAGCTGGTCGAACGCGGCGGTGAGCGCGAGCTCCGTGCGGTGCTGCGCGGAGACGTCCTGATAGATGCCCGTGATGCCGGTGAGGACACCACCCGTCAGCAACGGCTCGGCGGCGATGCGCACATGACGCAGCCCACCGTCGTCCCGGACCGTCCGCACGACGGTCTGCGCGCCCACCCGGCGCTCGGTCAGAGCGACGAGCAGGTCATCGAGAGCGTCTGCCTCCTCGGGATGGAGTCTCGGCCCCAGCAGCCGCAACGGGATCGGCGCGGTGCCTGGCGGCAGCCCGAAGATCGTGTACGTCTCGTCCGTCCAGCGGGACTCGCCGCTGACCAGATCGTCCTCGAAGGACCCCAGATTCTCGAGGTGATCGAGGACCCGCACCACAGCCAGGCCGGGATCCGTTGCCCCGTGCCAGAGCGCAATGCTGCGGTCCGGCCCGACCGGCAGTACGCGTACATCGAGCAGCGGGTCGGGGCCGCCTGGACGCAGCTCCGCGGGAATTCGCGCCGCACGCTGCGGGGTCGCGCCCGACCGCGCGCTCTGCACCAGACGTACGAGACTGGCGTGGGCGGCCGGGAACACCTGGGCCAGTGGCCGCCCCACCGGTCCGTGAACTCCCCCGGAGGACTGCAGCGCCGCCGGGTTGAGGTGCTCGACGCGCAGCACGGACGTGCCGGGGTCGGCGCGCAGAGTCATGGCCGGATGGGTCAGCAGGTCGAGCAGCGGGCCGAGCAGCGGCGGCTCGGCGGCGGCCTCCTGGGGACCCACGTCGAGCATCCGGGCGGCCGTGTCCATCAGGCCCGTGAGCGTACGGCGCACAGGGTCGTCGAGGTCGGCGGGACCTGGCCAGACGATCAGGGCAAGGCCCGTGACCGATCCATGGTTCCAGAGCGGCAGGACGGCTCTGGCAGCGTCCGGAGCGGGCCCCGGAAGCCGCTCGACCGGCGGCGGACCCGCAGGGAGCCAGTCGGGCGAACCCTGCGCCAGGACGCGGTGCAGTGCGCCCTTGGCCTCCGGGGGGATCCACCGCCAGTGGGACGCCTCCAGCGCGGAGACGCCCGCGCGCCCGACCAGCTGCAGGCAGTCGGTCGTCGTACGGCGCCACAGGAACAGGGCCGCCGCGCCGAACGGGCGCAGGCCGCTTTCCAGCAGCGCCTCGGTGACCTCGTCGATCGTGTCGAAGGACTCCGCCGCCGTCTCCGCCCTGCGCCTGCGCCGTGTATCCGCAGGTGATTCCGTTTCGTCCGGGGTGTGGGCCACCACGGTGCCGGATGCGGCGTTCACGATGTCGGCCGCGAGGTCTTCGGGGCCGATCCCCGTGGAGTCGGCGAGCCGGGCCAGGTGCTCTGCCGCGTCGGGAGGCGGCGTGGAGAGCTGGGCCACCAGGATTCCGGCGGCCAGATCCAGCAGATGGCGGCGGGCGAGATCGCCTCGCAGGGCCGCGACCTCGGCGGTCAGTTCCGCGACCGCGGCACAGAGGTCATCAGTCCCGGCCGGGGGCTCGGGGGGCGGCGCCTGTTCGGGCATGATCATGACTGCTCCAGCTCGGGGAGGCCGTGCAATCGCGAACCGGATTCTACCCTCGTATATCGGGCGCGGCTGGGGTGGCCCGTCAGACGTACGGGCGGTCGCGCGATTGCGTCCAGGCGAGCAAGTCCGTTGCACCCCAGGTGTTGATCACCCGCTCAGGGGGCACCTCGCAGGCCTCCGCCCGGGCGCAGCCGAAGATCTGCCACTCGAGCTGTCCCGGCGCGTGGGCGTCCGTATCGATCGCGAAGAAGACCCCGGCCGCCACCGCGAGTCGAAGCAGCCGCAGCGGGGGATCCAGCCGCTCGGGCCGACTGTTGATCTCCACCGCGGTGCCGTGAGCGGCGCAGGCCGCGAAGACCGCTTCCGCGTCGAACTGCGACTCGGGTCGCCCCTTGCCGGTGACCAGCCGCCCCGTACAGTGCCCCAGCACATCGGCCAGCGGGTTCTGTACGGCCTCGACCAGGCGCGGCGTCATGTCGGCTGATTTCATCCGCAGTTCGGAGTGGACCGAGGCGACCACCAGATCCAGCTCGTCGAGCAGCTCCGGTTCCTGGTCGAGCGAACCGTCCGCCAGAATGTCGCACTCGATGCCGGTCAGCAGCCGGAACGGTGCCCACTGCCGGTTCAACTCCGCCACGACGTCCAACTGCTCGCGCAGCCGCTCGGCGGACAGGCCGCGTGCGACGGTCAGCCGGGGCGAGTGGTCGGTGAGCACCGCCCACTCGTGCCCCAGCGCGGCCGCCGCAAGCCCCATCGCCTCGATGGAGCTGCCGCCGTCCGACCAGTCAGAATGCAGATGACAGTCACCGCGCAGCAGCTGACGCAGCTGCTGTCCGCCCTCCGTCGGCACAGGGGGCGCCTCGCCTTCCAGCCGCTGCAGGTACTGCGGCATATCGCCGGCCAGCGCCTCCCGTACGACTTGCGCCGTCTTCGGGCCGATACCTTTGACGGCCTCCAGCGAGCCCTCCGCCGCACGCCGGGCGATCTCGTCGTCGTCCATCTGCGCAAGGGCTGCGGCCGCGCTGCGGAAGGCACGTGCCCGATAGCTCTCCGCACCGGCGCGCTCCAGCAAAAACGCGATCCGTTCCAGAGCAGCGACGGGGCGCATCTCATCCCTCCGCACCGTTGGCGGTAGTCCCTTCCACTCTCTCCTGCCGGGCGCCCATCGGCACGCCGAGCCATGAGTTGAGGTTTGGAGCGGCTCAACTGTGTTAGCCGCAGCGCCGAGGAGACACGGCCAATTCATCGCAGAACACGTTCACGGAGACCGACGCCGGCTGGTCGTTGGAGATCGAAGTGGTGGAACTGAGCCGGATCCCCGACACGACGAGCCTGCTTGCGAGTTACGAGGTGACTCTCGACCCCCAGGGCGAGCTGACCGGTCACCGCAGGATCCGTCGCTACGTACGCGACTGGTGGGAGGACGATCCCGCCCGACCTGGACCCCGACACGGTCGAACGCGACCTCGCGAAGCTCGTCCTGACCGTGGTGGAACTGCTCCGCCGGCTCATGGAGCGCCAGGCGCTGCGCCGGGTCGACGAAGGCGACCTGAGCGAGGACCAGGAGGAGCGGATCGGACTGACCCTGAGGCCGCTGGGGCCGCTGCTCCCAAGGGCCGAGCAGGCCCTCGTCACTGAAAGTAATCATACGGATGGCGGACGTGACCGCCGCGGATCAGAATGAGTGCCGGCCCGACTACCTGCTGGTGGTCTCATTCCGGGAGGGCACTGATGTTGATGCCTGACGCAGATGTGATCGCAAGGGTGATGGCCCGCTACCGGGCCCAGGAACACCTCGTTCTGGCCGCCCCGCACGACCCGATCGCCCGAAGGCGCTTCGAGGACACCGCCTATACGTTGTGTGTGCTGATGGGCGAGCGTACGGCCCGTGAAGCGATGCTTGCGGCGGAACGCTACCTCGGTCGCGTACGGCCGACCCCGCAGCCCGCCAGGAGCCCCACCGGCACTTCCAGGCGGCGCTGACCCGGGCGCGCTCACAGCCAGGCAGGTCTGCCCTGCTGACGAGCGGGAAGGACCAACGGGTGCGTGATGTCCGTGATTCAGTAAGAGCGCGGCTGGCCCAGCTCGCCAGGGAGCCCGCCGTCGCCCAGACGGTTCGTTCCACCGCGGCCGCGACCATCTCCTACGTCGTCGCCCTGCAGCTGAGCAGCGAACCGGCTCCCCTCACCGCCCCCTTGACCGCCCTGCTCGTCGTCCAGGTCACCCTCTTCGCCACGCTCACCACAGGCGTCCGGCGGGTGAACTCCGTCGTCGCCGGTGTGCTGCTCGCCATCGGCTTCAGCGCGCTCGTCGGACTCACCTGGTGGAGCCTCGGCCTGATCATCCTGGCTTCCCTGATCGTGGGACGGATCGTCCGCGTGAGCGAGTTCGTTCCAGAGGTCGCGATCAGCGCCATGCTCGTCCTCGGAGTGACGCGGGTGGGGGACACCGCCTGGGACCGCGTCCTGGAGACGCTGATCGGCGCCGTGGTCGGCCTGTTGTTCAACGTCCTGTTCGTGCCCCCGGTATGGGTCGGCACGGCCGGCGATTCCATCCAGGACCTGGCCCGGCGAATGCGCCGACTGCTGCTGAGCATCGGCGAGCAACTGCGCAGCCCCACCCCGGTGGAGCGCGCAGCCGCCCATCTGCACGAAGCGCGTCGTCTCGACAACGACATCGCCGACGTCGACGCGGCGCTCCGTCAGGCTGAGGACAGCCTCCGTCTCAACCCCCGGGTCAAGGAAGGACTGCTGCACCGCGTCGTCCTGCGTACCGGACTCGACACCCTCGAGATCTGCACGGTCGTCCTGCGCGTACTGGCCAGGACATTCACCGACCTCGCCAAGAAACGCAAAGAGGAAGCCCTGTTCCCGCACGAGGTGGCAGTCGCCATCGAGGAACTGCTCGCTCATGTGGCGGACACCCTCGTCAGCTTCGCGGTCCTGGTCACCACGCAGGTGAGCGAGAGCGCCGAAGCAGCGGAAACCCGGCTGGCCGGGGAGCTCGCCGCAGCGGCCGTCAAACGCGAGGAGGTGGCGCAGCTGCTGCTCCGGGACATTCAGCGGCACCCCAGCCAGTGGCAGCTGCAAGGCGCGCTGCTCACCGAGATCGACCGGATCCTGGACGAGCTGGATACGGAACATCGCTCCCGGCGCCTGATGGAGGAGCTGGACCGTGTCACACGTGAGCAGCATGAACGGTATCCCCGGCTGGCAGCGTTCCGTAAATGGATACTGGGGAAGCGCCGTCGCAGGGCCGCCGACTGAGTCTACGGGGGCGGGGCCAGTCCGGGCAGTTCCTTCTCGAGGCCGTTCCCCATGTTGCGTACGACGGCTTCGGCAACCTCCGCCAGCTTGCGGTTGCTGCGCTGTGAGAGACGACGGAGCATCCCGAACGCCTCCGCGGGGCCGCACCCCATGACATGCATAAGAATGCCGCTCGCCTGGTCGATGACCGGGCGTGAGCGCAGGGCGCTCTCCAGTTGGTCCACCTCGGCGAGAGCGGCCCGGTAGTAGTGGTCGCGCACCAGCCCCTCCGCGAAGTGTTCGCCGAGGATGTACACGGGCTGGTGGGAGACCTGGATGAACGCGCCGGGCTGGAAGCTGTACAGGCTGAGCGTCACCTCGAGTTCGGTCCGGCCGAACGGCATCGTCACGCTGGACCTGATGCCTGAATCGAGGGCGACGGCGCGATAGTCGGGCCAGCGGTCCTCGGTCAGCAGATCTTGAGCACTCACGGGCTCGCCCGCGTCCAGTGCGCTCGGCGTAGGCCCCTCGCCCGACGCCAGCTCCACCGAGAGCAGCGCCGTCAGATCCGGGTGCGTGGCCGTCGAGCGACGGTCGGAGCTGCCGTTCGCGACGGTGGCTACGGCTCCGCAGCACGCGTTCGCGCAGTGCATCGCCTGCTCGGTGAATTTCGACAGCTCACGGGCTGTTGAGGCGGGGTCGGCTGTGAATTCCGGTGCGGGCGGCATGGCGTAGTTCCTCCTTCCGGGATGCGGTTGCCCGTCCTGTTTGCCGGGAAACCCCGCCCGGCTACGCGGCGTCCTGCATGACCTGTTCTCGCAGGTGGTCGCAGCAGCGGCTGATCAGCCGCGATACGTGCATCTGCGATATGCCGAGGCTCTCGGCGATGCTGCTCTGTGTCATGTCGCGGAAGAACCGCAGGTAGAGGATCTGCTGTTCGCGTTCGGGCAGTCGGCTCAGCCCCGGCTTGACCGCTTCCCGGTCGACGACCACGTCGAGCGCCGGGTCGGCGGTGCCGAGGGTGTCGCTCAGCGCGTAGCCGTCGTCCGAGCCGGGCAGCTCGGCGTCGAGGGAGAGAGCGGTGAAGCTGTCGAGCGCGTCGAGCCCCACGCGCACCTCATCCTCCGTCATTCCGGCGTGCTCCGCGATCTCGGCGATGGTGGGGGCGCGGCCGGGGATCGTCTGGGCGAGGTCCTGGCGGGCGAACCGAACCCGGTTTCGCAGGTCCTGGACCCGGCGCGGCACATGGAGGGTCCACATATGGTCCCGGAAGTGGCGCTTGACCTCGCCCACCACGGTCGGCACGGCGTAGCTCTCGAAGGCGTTGCCGCGTGCGGGGTCGTAGCCGTCGACAGCCTTGACCAGGCCGAGAGCCGCGACCTGCTTGAGGTCTTCGATGTTCTCTCCCCGGTTGCGGAAGCGGCCGGCGAGCCGGCCCGCCATGGGCAACCAGGCACAGATGATTTCCTGACGGACGTGGTCACGCTCGGGCCCGTCGGGCAGAGCGGCCATCCTGCGGAAGGCGTTCGCGGTGTCGGGGGCATCGGAGTGCGGGTGCTTGGAGTGTGCGTTGGTGCGCATGATGCTCGGAGCTCCCTGAGAGGTCTCTGTCGCCGGTGTGGGGCTTGCTCTCACCGTGGGAGACCGGACGGGCAGGACACGCCCGGAGCCTTCGCTCCCACGGGCGTGCCTCCTGTCCGAAGCACACGACGCATCTGCCCGCCTCCATGGCACGGAAACGTGTGTGGTCGCACTGGCTCGAAATGCTCGCGCAGCTCGTGTTACGGGTGGCAGATCGGGTACGCGGACCAGTCCCCAGCCTCTAGGAGGGAAACATGCAGCGAGGCAGCGACCGTCTCAGCGCCCGCAGGGACGACGAGATGAAGCATGAACTGCAGGGGCTGCTCCGGTCAGGACACCCCACCCGGGTAGAGGAGTGGCACGACCCCGAGCCTGCCGCGGACGACGACCCGGACATCGCATCGGGTCCGGTGCCCCCGCGCGGCTCACTCGGGCCCGAGGAGGCGCTGCGGGTCGAACTGGCCCGGCACCTGGGCCGTACGGCCTTCCCCGCCACGCCTCGGGAACTGGCGGAGGCCCTGGAGCGGCACCACGCCCCCGACCGACTCATCGAGCTCGTCCGCGATCTGCCGGCGCAGGGGACGTACCGGACTGCGCATGAGGTCGTCAGCGCTCTGGCCAGGCACCGATAGCGGGCCCGACGGCGGTAATGGCACAGCCCTGGACAATGTGACGTGACTACGCCCTGGAAGTGACGGTGAACATCGCGCCCTCGGCGTCGCGCAGCGTCGCCTCCGAGCCATGGTCCGTGGAACTACGGGCCAGCACCTCGCCGCCGTTGTGCCGTGCCGCCTGGACGGTTGCTTCCACGTCGGCAACGGGGAAGTAGACGTGCCAGCGGGGCCGGATCATGGGGTCCGGGGCCGCTTCCGCCGCGCCGGAGCTCAGACGTGCGACCACGAGCCCTTCGTGGCGCAGCACGACCTCGTCCTGCTCGTAGTCGACCTGGCAGCAGCCGGCCTTGTCGGACGCCCAGTCGAAGACCTCTCCGTAGAAGATTGCGGCGTCGAAGGCGTTCCGGGTGCGCAGGTGCACCCAGGCGGGTGCATTCTTGCGCCAGGTCAGCCAGTCGGGGATGAGCTCTCCCTCCCAGATGCCGAAGACGGCGCCGTCCCGGTCCGCCGCCAGCGCGCCACGTCCCACGGACAGGCTGAGGGGCCCCACCGCGACGGTGGCGCTGCGTTCCCGGATACGGGCCGCTGTCTCATCCGCATTGGCGACCGCGAAGTACGGAGTCCAGCCGCCCGGGGCCTGCAGGGCGGCGTCGAGCACGCCTATACCGGCGACCGGCGCGCCGTCTGACAGGGCGAGACTGAACTCGGCGCCGAGTTTCGCTCGCCGGAACCGCCACCCGAGGACCGCGCCGTAGAAATTCTGCGCGTCCTGCATGTTGCGTGCCATCAGGGTGATCCAGCACGGGGCACCGAACACCTCATGGCTTGATGTCACACCTGCGGACGTTGCCGCCGCTGATTTCTTGTCCATCTCAATCAGTGTCCCGATCGAAGGAGAGCATCACGGGGCAGAAACGCCCGACACGCTCTGCCTCACCCCCAGCGCCATCCTCCCCCTGGGCAGCCACGCCCGCGAGCCCATGCGGATCCCGGGGTCATACGGGCCGTCGCATCGCCAGGGCGATGTGGTGGGAGATGACGTCGATGACGCGAGCCTCGGCCAGGGAGAAGGCGAGTCTCGTGCCGGTCCGGAAGAGCGTCAGTACGCCGAGTTCGGGGCCGCCGTCCTGCGGGCCCCGCAGCGGCACGCAGAGGAGGGACGTCACCTCTGCCTGGAGGAGGACCGATGCGCCGGTGTCGTCGCGGCCGAAGCATTCCAGGTCGTCCGGCCGTACCTGGAGTGCCGCCGATCCGCTCCGCGCGGTCTCCACCACAAGGGGGCAGGCCGCCGGGTCCTGGTCCGTGATCGTCTTCAGCAGCGCCTGTGCCCCTGCTCCGGCGGGGCCGAGCACCGTCGTGCGTCTGAGCGGGCCGTCAGCGAACAGGTCGGCGATCACCCAGTCCGCGAACCGGCCGTCCAGCACCGAGGCGGCCGTGGCGAGAGTCCCCTCCGGGTCCGCGACCGGGCCGCTCAGCAGAGCCGTTGTCATGCTGTCGAGGAGGTCCATCAGCTCGGCATGCCTGGTCGCCTCGGCCAGGTCGGGCAACCGCGGGCGCGCGCCGGCCACGGAGCGGGCCTTCCGCCCGGTGCGGACGGCGTCGCTCTGGAACACCACCAGGACGGCCGGGTGCGGTTCGTTCGCCGTACGAAGCGCGGTGAGGGTGGCCAGCAGGGGCTCGCTGGGCCGCTGCTGCAGGTGCACCCGCAGGCTGCGGTCGCCCTCTCCGCGTGCCACCGCAGCCGCCTGCGACCGCAGGGCCGCCCGGTCGCCCGGGCGCAGCAGGCCCGTCAGCGGCCGGCCTGCCGCATGGCCCGCGCGGACACCTGTCAGTTCTGTTGCGGCCGCGTTCATACGCCTCACCACCGTGTCACCGCCGGTCAGGGCCACGGGCACGGGCAGCCGCTGAAATACGGCCTTGAGCAGCTGCTCCTCCGCCCGGTCCGCGGAGGCTTTGCCAGGGCCCTGCGCTGCCAGCCGCTCGTACCTCGGCCAGAGATTCTCGGCGACATGCTGCAGTTCGAAGAGAGCCGCATCAAGAAGAGTGTGCTGCTCCTGCAACGGCAGACCACGCGCGGCCCTCAGCTCCCCCACGCGTGTGACGAAATCCGCAAGGTCCTCACCAAACTCATCCGTCTGCGTCATAAGTGAAAGCTAACCGACTGGCGGGTCACCCGACGGACCGGGCCGAAAGCATGCGGAGCCGGGGCGTCAGCTCTCGTGTCCGCCGCTGCCGAAAGCTCCACGGCTGTCGTCATCGTGCGACGGCCGCTTCTGCCGGGCGGGCCGGGAACCCATGTTTCCGTAGCCATGGAGTTCGTGCGGGCCGAGACGGTCGCCCTCCGCTCCGAAATCGTCGGCGTTCATCCATGTGATCCGGCCCGAGCCCGCGCCGGTGCTCGCCCCGGCCTTCGCTGCCGGGTCGCTGCCCACCTCGGCGTCCGGTTGATTCCAGCCAAGAAGGGCACTCGTCTTCTCCGCACGGATGGGAGGACGCCATGACTGGCCACCGGCCGAAAGACCAGAAAGACCACACGGATACCGACACCCCGGTGCCGCGGGACCCGCCCGATCAGCAGCAGCCGCAGGACGGCGACGACCCGCTCGACGCACCCCGCCCCGACGAGCTCGACGAGTCCGACGAGCAGAAGAACGAGCCCGACCAGAGCATCCCCGACATGGACGAGACGGGGGCCGGTCGCCGCGGTGCGCCCCGCAGCGGCGGCGTACACCCCGAACAGCCGATCCCGGACGAACCCTCCGGCTGAAGCCCGGTCGCACACCGACGATCACCGGGGGAGTCTTGTGGTGACACCCCTGCGAAACCCAAGACCGCAGACTGCTGGAGGAAGCGAATGGGTGTGCTCGAACCGATCCGCCGCTGGCCTGTCTACCGGCAGCTCACCGGCTCCGACCCGCGCGGTCACCGGACGGCTGCCGCGGATCGGAGCCACGGCCACCGCGGGCGCGGCGGTGCTGGGACCGGCGCTCGCCGCCTACACCGCAGTCCTCGCGGCCGACACCGCCGTACCGGCCTGGCACGGCGCGCACCGCGAACTGCCGTACGTCTTCGCCGCGTCGGCGACCGCGGCAGCCTCCGGGATGGCCCTGGTGCTGGGCCCCCGGCACGAGACGGCGCCGGCCCGGTGCGCGGCCGCACTGGCCGCCGTGGCCGAGGCGACGGCCGCCGAGGCCGCCCAGCGGCGGCTCGGCATGGTCGCCGAAACCTGGCGCGAGGGACGCGCCGGCACACTGCTGCGCTCCGCCCGGCTGCTCACCGTGGCCGGCGCGGTGGGCGCCGTGCTCCTCGGACATCGCAGTCGGACGGCCGCCGTCGCGAGCGGCCTCGCGCTCCTCGCGGGCTCGGCCTGCACACGTTTCGGGGTCTTCGCCGCAGGCATCGCCTCCGCCGAGGATCCCCGGTACACCGTCGGCCCCCAGCGGGCGGCCCTTGAACAGCGTTCGGAGAGGCAGGAACCACGGTGAACAGCACACAGCAGCCCACGACGCCGGTCGTGGTGACGCTCAGCGGTTGCTCGAAGGAGGACGCCGACACCGTCTTTCGTGTACTGGGGCACACATTCGCCTCGGACCGGGCTGACGATGACGCCCCGCAGTACACGCCCCACCCGCATCTGAGCGTGTGGACCGCGACCTTCGACGTGGCGCCCGCACACGCTCCGCACCGGCCGCCGACCGATCCGGACAAGCCCCCGCGGCTCAGCGCTGCCCTCCAGGTCGGAATCCAGGGCGGCTACTGGGCGGTGGACCGGACGAGGGACGCACTCGCCGCCGCGTTCGAGGTGACCGAAGAGGGCATGGCCGCCGGCGATCAGGAGAAGGACGTCCAGCTGCGGCTGGAGAGCGGAGGCCGGTAGGGGTAGCGGTAGCCCGGCCGGACTCCGGCCCCTTTGCGCGTTGCGGGACCCTCCGTACCGCGCGAATGTCGAAGGATCCAGTTCGAGGAGGACAGTCCCATGCCCATCGCCACCGTGAACCCGGCAACCGGTGAGACGCTCAAGACCTTCGATGCGCTGGGAGCTGAGGAGATCGACCGGCGACTCGCGCTCGCGGTGACCGCCTTCGCCCGCCACCGCACCACGGATTTCGCCCGGCGGGCGGACCTGCTGAACCGCGCCGCACAGCTGCTGGACGAGGACCAGCAGGACATCGCGAGGACCATGACGACCGAGATGGGCAAGCCGATCGCCGCCGCCCGCGCGGAGGCGGCGAAGTGCGCCAAGGCGATGCGCTGGTACGCGGGACACGCCGAGAGCCTCCTCGCCGACGAGCACCCTTCCGCCGCCGATCTGAAGGACTCCGGTGCCTCCCGGGCGACCGTCCGCTACCGCCCGCTCGGCGTCGTCCTTGCCGTGATGCCATGGAATTTCCCGCTGTGGCAGGTCGTACGCTTCGCAGCCCCGGCCTTGATGGCCGGCAACGTCGGTCTGCTCAAGCACGCATCGAACGTGCCGCAGACCGCTCTCTATCTGGAGGAGCTATTCCGGCGCGCCGGGTTCGAGGAGGGCTGTTTCCAGACGCTGCTCGTGGGATCGGGTGCGGTCGAGCACATCCTGCGTGACCGCAGGGTTGCCGCTGCGACCCTGACCGGCAGTGAGCCGGCCGGCCGTTCTGTCGCCGCCATCGCGGGCGACGAGGTGAAGAAGACCGTACTGGAGCTCGGCGGGAGCGACCCCTTCGTCGTGATGCCGTCCGCCGACATCGAACGGGCGGCCAGGACGGCGGTGACCGCCCGGGTGCAGAACAACGGCCAGTCCTGCATCGCCGCCAAGCGGTTCATCGCCCACGCCGACGTCTACGACGACTTCTGCGAGCGCTTCACCGCGGGGATGAGGGAGCTGACCATCGGCGACCCGATGCAGGAGTCCACCGATATCGGCCCGCTCGCCAGCGAACAGGGCCGCGCGGACATCGAGGAGCTCGTCGACGACGCCCTGCGCCGCGGCGCGACGGCACGGTGCGGAGGCAGGCGCCCCGAGAAGCCGGCCCAGGGCTGGTACTACGAGCCCACCGTCCTCGTCGACGTCACCGCCGACATGCGCATCCACCACGAGGAGGCCTTCGGCCCGGTCGCCACCGTCTACCGGGCGGCCGACGTCGACGAGGCGGTTGCCCTCGCCAACGACACGCCCTTCGGGCTCAGTTCCAATGTGTGGACGCGCGACGACGGGGAGGCCGAGCGGTTCGCCCGTGACATCGAGGCGGGCGGCGTCTTCTTCAACGGAATGACGGCCTCCCACCCCGCCCTGCCCTTCGGCGGCGTCAAGCGCTCCGGTTACGGCAGGGAGCTGTCCGGCCACGGCATCCGCGAATTCTGCAACGTGACCACGGTGTGGCAGGGCGCCGAGCCCGACGACAAGAGCTGAGCCAAGGCGGAAGGAGAGCGGTCATGCTCACGAACAGCAAGGCATTCAGCGGCTTCGCGGTCAACGATCTGCAGAAGGCGAAGGAGTTCTACGGCCAGACGCTCGGCCTGCGGGTCACGGAAGAGAACGACGCGACCGGCGGCATGCTGATGCTGCATCTCGAGGGCGGCACCGAGATCCTCGTCTACCCCAAGCCGAACCACGTCGCGGCGTCCTTCACCGTGCTCAACTTCCCGGTCCCGGACATCGACGAGGCCGTGACCGAACTGGCGGGACGCGGTGTGACCTTCGAGCGGTACGCCGGTTTCGACCAGGACGAGAAGGGCGTCTTCCGTGCGGCGGGCCCGCCCATCGCCTGGTTCACGGACCCGTCGGGCAATACCCTCTCCGTCCTCCAGCTGACCTGAAGGCCGGCCGCCGGGCGGCAGGTGCCCCCGGCCGCCCGGTCACCCGGCGGGCGCGTCCGACGGCGTCGCGCACCGCAGCTCGTCGCCGTGGACAGGCGCCCCCTCCACGCTGCTTCGGTCGTGGACGACCTTGACGACGGCGCCGGCCTCGGACCCGACCGCGACGTCGAAGACCTGGCCGTGCCCGGCGACGGCGTGCAGCCTTGCGCCGGGGAGCGCTGCTGCGATCGTGGTCGCGTGGCGGGCCCAGACCGGGTCGTAGGTGATGGTGGTCGGGCCCTTGGGGCGTGGCTCGTCGGGCTTGCGCGGGACGTACTCCACGACGAATCCGTTCGCCCGCAGCGCGCTCGCGACCTCCTGGTCCGTGACCCGAAGGTTCAGCCAGGCCGGCGGAATCTCGACCGGGACGTCCATGCTGGGCCGGATCCGGGAGTCGCCGACGATCGGCCGGTCCGCACGCAGGGCGGCCCACAGGGCGGCGGAACGGTCCTTGTCCCAGATCAGTGTGGAGCCCCACTGCGGTACGCGGTGATCGAAATCCGAGATGGGCACGGTCGCGAACTCCGTCCGATCCGCTCCCAGCCGACGCAAGTGCAAGCCCAGTTCCATCAGGTCCACGAGGCTGGTGTCCGGGTCCGTGCGTACGGAGGCGCGCAGCCTGAGGGCCGTGCGGGCCGCGGCGGCCGGGTCTGCGAAGGCTCCCTCAGCTCTCAGCCGGGACAGCATCTCGATGAGCAGACGCTGTTGACGGCGCATCCGGCCCAGGTCACCGGGTGGTGAGACGTGCCGGGCACGGACGTAGCGCAGGGCGCCGATACCGTCCAGCTGGTGTGTCCCCACAGTCAGGTTCAGCCCGGAACCCAGGTCTTGCAGGGGCTTGTCCGTACACACCTTCGCTCCGCCGAGGCGGTCCACGGTGTCCGTGAAGCCGGTGAAGTCCGTCTCGAGATAGTGATCGATGCGCAGTCCGGTCGCTTTCTCCACCGTGCGTACCGTGAGATCTCCGCTGCCGTGGGCAAAGGCGCCATTGATTTTTCCGAGGTGCCGTGGATGTGCGTGATCGGCGAACTCCACATAGGAATCCCGGGGAATGGAGACCACACTCATCCGCCGACCGTCCTCGGCGATATGCACGACCATCATCACGTCCGTGCAATCGCACCCTTTGCCACCGACGTGCAGGCGCTCCTTGTCTTCGGCTGACAGGCCCGTTCGACTGTCGATTCCGACGACGAGGACATTGGTGCCGTTGGCCTCACCGGCGACAGGTGAGCGGGAAGCGGACCTGTCGGCCGCCCAGAGGGACCCGCCCGAGGCGAGCGAGGCGATGAGAACAGCCGTGACAGTGAAACTGCGCACAGAGCACTCCTCCGATGTCGGATTTCAACTGTCCGACGGAATCACGGAATGAGTGCCCGGGCGCGTATTTGGCGGCGAATCCCCGACCGGGTGTCGGTCGATCGGCGGCCTCCGGGGCGCCATTCGGAGCAGGCACGGGGCCGCCCGCAGCAGTGCGGGCGGCCCCTTCGGACGGCGGCCGGTCAGTTGCTCAGCCGGTGATGATCGCCGGGTCGCTCACACCGGGCTGACCGTTCTCGACATGCCCGGCGAACCGGCGCAGGAATGTCCTGTTCGTGTCGGACACCACGCTCAGGTCGTACCATCGCTTGCTGCCGCGCAGATCCACCGCGTGCACGACGCGTCCGCCCGCGCGCACCGTGAACGTCTGCTTCTGCCCGCCGTACGCATTCGTCAGCGTGAGGTGACAGTCGGCGCTGCCCACATTCGTCATGGTCAGCTGGACGCTGCCGCTCGAGGCGATGTGGCGGGCTGTCACCTCGGGGCCCGCGGTGGTGCCCGGGCCCCTGAAGGTGCGCAGGAATCCGTTCGGGCCGTATACCGACAGGTCGTACACGCCCTTGGAGTAGGCCGTGTTCCAGGTGTCGGAGAGGTTCTTGCCGGCCGCGGCGGTGTACGTCCACGGCCCGTCCGTACGGTTCGCCGACGTGACCAGGAAGTGCGCTCCCGCGGTCGCGCCACCGCTGAAGGTGAGCGTGAAGCGCCCGGTCGAGGGCGTCCCGGCCCCGTCCACCAGGGGTGCGTAACGCAGCGGGCGGGCCGGCCTCGAACCCCTTTCCTGCTTGGGCAGCACGGGGTTGGCCGGCGGCTTGGGCACATAGCTGGGGTGCCGCTCGTTGTCCGGCGGCTCGTACCCGTCGGTGTCCGGGAGCTCGGCCGGCGTGGTGTTCTTGAGGCCGAAGTCGAAGGCGGATGTCAGGTCGCCGCAGATGGCGCGCCGCCACGGCGAGATGTTCGGCTCACCCACGCCGAAGCGGTTCTCCATGAACCGGACGATCGAGGTGTGGTCGAAGACCTCCGAGCAGACGAAGCCGCCGGTGCTCCAGGGGGAGACGACGAGCATGGGCACGCGCTGCCCCAGACCGTATGTTCCGGCGGCGTAGTTGCTGTTGCCGCCGAAGTAGTCGAGCGCGGTGTCCACGGTGGACAGGCCCTGGGCGGCCGAGGACGGCGGATACGGCGGAACGATGTGGTCGAAGTAGCCGTCGTTCTCGTCGTAGGTGATGAACAGCGCGGTCTTGCTCCACACCTCCGGGTTGGACGTGAGCGCGTCCAGCACCTGGGAGATGTACCAGGCGCCGTAGTTCGCGGGGAAGTTGGGGTGCTCGGAGAAGGCCTCGGGGGCGGCGATCCAGGAGATCTGCGGCAGCTTCCCCGCCTTCACATCGGCCTTGAGGATATCGAAGAAGCCGTCGCCGGCCTTGGCGTTGGTCCCGGTGCGTGCCTTGTCGTAGAGCGGATCGCCCGGCTTGGCGTTGCGGTACTTGTCGAAGTAGAGCAGCGAGTTGTCGCCGTAGTTGCCGCGGTACGCGTCCTCGATCCAGCCCCAGTGCCCTGCCGCGTCCAGACCGTCGCCGATGTCCTGGTAGATCTTCCAGGAGACCCCCGCCTGCTGAAGGCGCTCGGGGTAGGTCGTCCAGTCGTACCCGGCCTCCTCGTTGCCGAGGACGGGCCCGCGGCCCTGGCCGTCGTTGCCCGTGTGGCCCGACCACATGTAGTAGCGGTTGGGGTCGGTCGCTCCGATGAACGAGCAGTGGTAGGCGTCGCACACGGTGAACGCGTCGGCGAGCGCGTAGTGGAACGGAATGTCCTCGCGGGTCAGGTATGCCATCGTCCCCGCGCTCTTGGCGGGAATCCACTGGTCGTACTTGCCCTGATTGAAGGCCTTGTGGCCGCCGGCCCAGTCGTGGTTGAGGCCCGCGATGAACTGCATGCCGAGGTCCTCGGCGTCCGGGTGGTAGGGCAGCACGTCCTTGCCGCCGTCCGGCTGGTGCCAGACCGACTTCCCGCTGGCCAGAGTCACCGGGCGCGGGTCGCCGAATCCGCGTACGCCCTTCAGCGCGCCGAAGTAGTGGTCGAACGAGCGGTTCTCCTGCATCAGCACGACGATGTGCTCGACGTCCTTGATGGTGCCGGAGCGGCGACTGGCAGGGATGGCGGCGGCGCGGTCGATGCTGCTCGACAGGGCCGCGAATCCCGCGGTCGCGCCTGCGATCTGAAGGAACCGGCGCCGATTGAGTTCAGACATGAGTGTGGAGTCCTCTTTTGTGTGAGGAAACAGGAGTGAGCGGAGTGTCCAAGAGGAGCGAGTGGAAGGGAAGGGGTGGTGACGCCGGTGTGAAAGGACGAGGTACTCGCCGAGAACACCCTGGAGGGGCCGTGTGACGGCCCGGTCGCGGGCCGGCCCCCTGCCGCCCGCAGGCAGGCCGGCGCCGCAGGCATGGCCGGTCCGGACGGGGGTACCCGGACGCGGTCACTGTTCAGTACCGCAGGGAAGGTGAGACGTTATGGGCTTAGGAGGATGCATCATCCTGATCGCGGTCGGGGCGATCCTCACATTCGCCACCGACTGGCAGGTGAAGGGCGCCAACCTCGACGTCATCGGCCTGATCCTGATGGCCGTGGGCATCATCGGCGTCGCCACCTTCACCAGCATCGCCAAGCGCCGGCGCGTGATCATGCCGCCGTCGACCCCGCTGGTCGACGAAGAGCGGGACCGCCGCCGCTACGAGTGAGTCTCGGCGCGGCCGGCACCGGGTTTGGCCTGGTGGCGCAGGGGCACCCGGGAGCCCGTCCGCCGATCCACATCCTCGTCCGCACCGGAGGCGATCGTGAGTCGTTCGCGTGTCGTTGTCGTCGGAGCCGGATTCGCCGGTTTCCATGCCGCCCGTACGCTCTCCCGGACAGTCCGGGACGAAGCCGAGGTCGTGCTGCTCAACCCCACCGACTACTTCCTGTATCTGCCACTGCTGCCCCAGGTCGCGGCGGGCATCCTGGAACCCCGCCGGGTGACCGTCTCGCTCCCCGACACCCTGCCGCGAGTACGCCTGGTGCTCGGCGAGGCCGGAGCGGTCGACCTGGACGAACGTCGTGTGCACTACACAGACCCGGAGGGCGCTCCCGGCGAGCTGGGGTATGACCGCCTCGTCCTCGCCGTCGGCAGCGTCAACAAACTGCTTCCCGTACCCGGCATCGCCGAGCACGCGCACGGCTTCCGTGGAATCCCCGAAGCGCTCTATCTGCGTGACCACATCACCCGCCAGATGGAACTGGCAGCCACCGGCGCCCCCGCCGAGGCCCGTGCCGCCCGCCGCACCTTCGTGGTCGTCGGCGCGGGCTACACCGGCACCGAAGTCGCCGCCCAGTGCCAGCTGTTCACCGATGCCCTGGCCCGCAAGCAGCGAGCCACGGGTAAGGGCCCGCGCCCGCGCTGGGTGCTGCTGGACGTCGCCGACCGCGTCCTGCCCGGGCTCGACCCCCGGCTGTCATCGGCATCCGACCGGGTGCTCCGAAGGCGCGGCATCGACGTGCGGACCGGGACCTCGGTCAAGGAGGCGACCCGCGACGGGGTCCTGCTGGACGACGGAGAGTTCATCGAGACCAGGACGATGGTCTGGTGCGTGGGCGTACGTCCCGACCCGCTGGTCTCCGAAGTCGGACTGGCCGTCGAACGCGGCCGGCTCCTCGTCGACCCCAAGCTGACCGTACCCGGTCACCCCGAGGTCTTCGCCTGCGGTGACGCGGCCGCCGTGCCAGACCTGACCACGCCGGGGGAGTACACCCCGATGACCGCTCAGCACGCCTCGCGCCAGGGCAAGGTGGCCGGTCTCAACGTCGCCGCCTCCCTCGGCCACGGCGAGCAGCGCAATTACGAACACCACGATCTGGGCTTCGCCGTCGATCTCGGCGGCGTGCAGGCCGCCGCGAACCCTCTGGGCGTCCCGCTGTCCGGGCCGCTCGCGGGAGCCGTGACCCGTGGCTACCACCTGGCCGCCATGCCGGGAAACCGGGTGCGCGTCGCCGCCGACTGGCTGCTGGACGCCGTGCTGCCGCGCCAGGCCGTCCAGTTGGGTCTCGTCCGCTCCTGGTCGGTCCCGCTCGACACAGCCTCGCCCGAACTGGCCCGGGTGCCGGGCGGGCCCGACAAGGAGGAGTGACATGCGAATCGATCAACTGGCGGAACTGGGACAGCAGTTGCGAGTGGACGCGATTCGCGCCGCCGACGCGGCGGGCTCCGGGCATCCGACGTCCTCCATGTCGGCCGCGGACCTGGCCGCCGTACTTCTGGCCAACCATGTGCGCTACGACTTCGACCGGCCCGACCATCCGGGGAACGACCGGCTGATCTTCTCCAAGGGGCATGCCTCGCCGCTCCTGTACGCCCTTTACCGAATGGCCGGCGCCATCGACGACGAGGAACTCCTCACCTTCCGCCGCCTCGACAGCCGCCTGGAAGGGCATCCGACTCCGCGGCTGCCGTGGGTGGACGTGGCCACCGGATCACTTGGCCAGGGGCTGCCGGTCGGTGTGGGCATGGCGCTGGCGGGCAAGCGGCTCGACCAGATCCCCTACCGGGTGTGGGTGCTGGCGGGCGACAGCGAGATGGCCGAGGGCTCCGTCTGGGAGGCCGTCGAGCACGCGGCGTACGAACATCTCGACAATCTGACCCTGATCATCGACGTCAACCGGCTCGGCCAGCGCGGGCCCACCCGACACGGGTGGGACCTGGAGGCATACGCCCGCCGGCTGGGCGCGTTCGGCTGGCACACCATCGAGATCGACGGGCATGACGTCGGCGCCGTGGACGCCGCGCTCGCGGAGGCCGGCTCCACGATCGGGCAGCCCAGCGCGATCATCGCGCGCACCCGCAAGGGGCGCGGGGTCGCCGACGTCGAGGACCGGGAAGGCCTGCACGGCAAGCCACTGCCCGACGCGGACGCGGCCATCGAGGAGCTGGGCGGGCCGCGGTCCATCCGGGTCGACGTCCGCAAGCCCCCCGCGGCACGGGTTTTGCACACCACTCTCGGCGGGCCACTCTCCCTGCCGACGTTCGAGGTCGGCGACTCGGTCGCCACCCGTACCGCGTACGGGAAAGCCCTCGCCGCGCTCGGCTCGGCGCGGGGCGACGTCGTGGCCCTCGACGGGGAGGTCGGCGACTCGACACGCACCGAGTACTTCGCCAAGGCCCACCCGAGCCGTTACTTCGAGTGCTACATCGCCGAACAGGAACTGGTCGCGGCAGCGGTGGGGATGCACGCCCGCGGCTACGTCCCGTACGCGTCGACCTTCGCGGCATTCCTGACGCGCGCCCACGACTTCATACGGATGGCAGCCGTCAGCCGCTCCGCCGTCAATCTCGTCGGCTCGCACGCGGGCGTCGCGATCGGCCAGGACGGCCCCTCGCAGATGGGACTCGAGGATCTGGCGATGTTCCGCGCGGTGCACGGCAGCACCGTGCTCTATCCGTGCGACGCGAACCAGACGGCCCGGCTGGTCGCGGCCATGGCCGAGCTGCCGGGCGTGAGCTATCTGCGCACCAGCAGGGGCGACACGCCGGTCATCTACGGTCCGGACGAGGAGTTCCCGGTGGGCGGATCCAGGGTGCTGCGGTCCTCGGACCGGGACCGGGTGACGGTCGTCGCCGCGGGAGTGACCGTCCATGAGGCGGTACGGGCAGCCGAACTGCTCGGGCAGGAAGACATCGACGTGCGCATCGTCGACCTCTACTCGGTCAAGCCGGTGGACGCGGTGACGCTCCAGGAGGCGGCGGATGCGACGGGGTGCCTGCTGACGGTGGAAGACCACCGTCCGGAGGGCGGCATCGGGGACGCGGTGGCGGAGGCATTCACGGACGGCCGCCCGATGCCCCGTCTGGTGCGGCTGGGCGTGCGGAACATGCCGGGGTCGGCCACGCCGGAGGAGCAGCTGTACATGGCCGGGATCGACGCCGAGTCGATCGCGGCGGGAGTGCGGCTGCTGGTGGAACAAGCGGTGGTGCGCTGAGCGAGCCAACACAATCGGCCTGAGCCAACACAGCCGGGGGGGGGGGGGGGGGGGGGGCCCGGGGGGCCCCCCCCCCCCCCCCCCCCCGCGGGGGCGGGGAGAAGGATGAGGTTTATAAAGATGTTTGACAACCCCA
>NZ_JBVHDR010000010.1:136870-138821 GCF_055563295.1 Streptomyces sp. NPDC002868
CGCGCCGGCGCGCTCTCACCCCGGGGGGGGGCGTCGCCCCACCACAAACACCCCCCCCCACACCACCCCCGCGGCCGCCCGGCGCCCCCCCCCCCCCCCCCCCCCCCGGCTCGCCGCCCTGTACCGGGCGGCGATATTGAATTCTCGTTCAATTCGCTGTCTACCACCGGTACCAGCGGGACCTCGTGCCTGTCGACGTGGTGCTCCGCATCAGGAATCCCAGGAGCCAGATGGCAAGCACAATGAGTGCAATCCACCAGAGCACCTTTACGGCGAATCCGGCTCCGAAGAGAATGAGTGCCAGAAGCAGAACGAGCAGGATGGGAACCATTGTCTGCACCTCCATGCGAACGGGTGCCCGGAATCCTTCTGCTTACACGTCGGTTCGGCTGCAGGGTTGACGCGCGTTTGACGAGTGCGACCGCGGGCATGCGGCCCAGAGAGTGCGATATAAGGAGCTGACTCGGCGCAAGTACGGTTCACAATATGGAGGTGTCCGGTGATGGGGAAAGCCGACGAAAAGCGTGATCGCGGTCGGGACGAAACACCGGAGGAAAGGGCGGACCGGCGCTGGGCCGAACTCCTTCAGGAATTGCGGGTCGCCCAGACCGGTGTGCAGATCCTCTTCGGTTTTCTGCTCACGGTGGTCTTCCAGCCGCGCTTCGCCTCTCTCTCCGACACCAACCAGACGATCTATACGGTCACGGTGCTGCTGGGGGCGGCCACGACCGGCGCTCTGATCGGCCCGGTGTCCTTCCATCGACTCCTCACCGGCCAGCAACTGAAGCCCGAGACGGTCATCTGGGCCTCTCGCCTCACGGTGGTCGGGCTGTTCCTCCTGCTGTGCACGATGGCGTCGGCCCTGCTTCTCATCCTGCGCGTGGTCGTCGACGACACGCTGGCCATCTGGCTGGTAGTGGGGATGGTCGTGTGGTTCGTCCTGTGCTGGCTGGTGCTTCCGGCGTGGGCCCGCGCCACTCGTCGGACCGGCAGCTGACGGGGCGGACCGACAGCCGACGGGGCGCGGTTCAACTCCCTCGAACCCCCGACGCGTTGCGGGACGTAAGAGAGGGGTGGGGTGGGTGCAGGCCCCTGGGAGTGTGACGGTACTGTGCGCGCACCGCCATATGGGTGGTGGCGCGGCAACCGTGGAGGATTTTTATGACAGCAATCAAGAGATCGTGGCGCCGTTCGGGGGCCCTGGTAGCGGTGGCGACGGCCGGCGTCTTCGGCGTCGGCCTGGCCGCCGGCCCGGCGCAGGCGCACACCCCGGTGTGGTCGGTGACCTGCACCGAGGTCCAGATAGACCTGACCCAGTACAACTCCCAGGTCGAGAACACCGTGAGCGTCACCGTGGACGGCAAGGACCTGCTGCCCACCGAGACGTTCAAGAAGGAGTTCCACAAGAAGCTCGAGCTGCCCAAGCACAGCAGCGAGCTCTCCGTCCGCCTGGTGGTGAAGGCCGGCGACGGCGACAAGTTCTCGCGCGACGAGACCAAGAAGGCGCCGGTCTGCGAGGACAGCACCCCGACTCCGCCGGCCACCCCGACTCCGCCGGCCACCCCGACCCCGTCGGCCACGCCGACTCCCTCGGACACGCCCACCACGGCCACTCCCACGCCGAGCAGCTCCACCAGCTCCGCCGAGGTGCCGCCGTCGGCCAAGCCGAGCTCCCCCTCGGGTGACCTGGCCGAGACGGGCTCCTCCAGCTCCACTCCGCTGATCGCCGGCGCTGCCGCCGCGGTCATCGTCGCGGGTGGCGGCATCATGTGGGCCGCGCGCAAGCGTCGTAGCGCCCAGCACTGACCCCGGCGCGCTGCCGCGGGACGAACCGTGGCGCGTCGCCGAAGCGGGGCGGGGGGGGCGGCGGGATTCGGCCCCCCCCCCCCCCGTCGTTGTAAGGGCGCGGCCCGCGGGGAGTGCGCCGCCACCTAGCCCAACAAGACCCGGG